>CAMPJY010000265.1 GCA_946887025.1 uncultured Salinimicrobium sp. | reverse complement strand
GTAGCCAAAAAGTGGAGTCGGAGGGGTTCGAACCCTCGTCCAAACAAGCAATTCAACTGCTTTCTACACGTTTATTCCTCGCTTGATTTTCGATGCAGAGTTGGCCGAAGACCACCCGCTCTGCACTTAGCCTCAGTTGAGTTTCGGAACGGCATCAAGGCCCTGTCGTTCCTATATTTACTTTTTCGGTGTCTCTGGTGCGGACGCCGTAAATCAAGGCTTCCACGAGACATCTCGGCTCCCTACCTTGTAGGGACTAAGCAAATCCTACTGTGATTCGGATTATGCAGCCAAGGCGTAGTTATTCTCGCCGTTTAAAAAGTGTGAAATATGAGATTTACGAGCTGTATCCCAGCGCTCGACGTGCTTACAATTCAATTAGACTCGCTGTCAAAACCAAGTCGACCCCATAAATAAAGAACTTCTGAAGGGCCCAATCATGTAAATCGGGACGCCCTCGGAGCTGCAAAGATACTTAAAATTCTTATCTTTGAGACTCGAGTATATAAATACAAAACCTATACCAAAGTATGATAAAATTTGCCCTGATCAAAGAAAGAAAGACGCCACCCGATCGTCGCGTGGTCTTTTCCCCCCAGAAACTTAAAACCGTGGTACAGCAGTACCCCGAGGCGAGTTTTCTGGTGGAATCCTCGGACCTGAGGATCTTTCCTGATTCGGCTTATGAAGAGGCGGGTTTTGAGGTGACAGACGACGTTTCTTCCTGTGAAATCATGCTGGGGGTGAAGGAGGTGCCCATCGAGGCCCTGATCCCGGGAAAGAAATATTTCTTCTTTTCCCATACCATCAAACAACAGCCCTACAACCGAAACCTCCTGCGGGCGGTGCTGGAAAAGGGGATCGAGCTATACGACCATGAGGTGATCGTCGATGAGGACGGGAGCCGGCTGATAGGCTTTGGACGCTATGCGGGAATTGTAGGCGCCTACAACGGGTTCCGGGCGCTGGGCCTGAGGGATGAGATCTATGAGCTGCGGAAGGTGGAGCAGCTGGCAGACCTGCAGGAGCTTTTGCAGGAGCTGGGGAAGGTAAAGCTGCCGCAGATGAAGATCGTGCTTACAGGGGGCGGAAAAGTGGCCCATGGGGCCAGGGAGATCCTGGAACACCTGCGGGTGACGGAAGTCGGCGTCCAGGAGTTCCTGGAGAAGGATTTTGAGTATCCGGTATTCTGCAACCTCGACGTGCTGGACTATAATAAAAGGAAGGACGGAAAACAGGGCAGCGTGCAGAACTTCTATCGGTATCCGGAGGAGTACGTTTCCGATTTCCCACGCTTTGCGAGGGTCAGCGATATGTTCATTGCGGGCCACTTCTATGGGGAAGGGGCGCCGGTATTTACTTCGGAAGAGGATATGAAGGCGGAGGATTTCAGAATCCGGCTGGTAGCCGATATCTCCTGTGATATCGCCGGGCCCATCGCCTCAACCATCAGGGCTTCCACCATAGCCGAACCTTTTTATGGATACCATCGCTTTACCGGGGAAGAAATCGATTTTAAACATCCTGATGCCATCAGCGTGATGGCGGTGGACAACCTGCCCTGCGAACTGCCCAAGGATGCGAGTGAAGGCTTCGGGGATATGTTCCTGCAGTTCGTGATTCCCGCCTTCTTCAATAATGACAAAGACGGGATCCTGGAGCGGGCGCGCATGACCAAAGACGGGAAGCTGACCCCGAAATTCAGCTATCTTGAAAAATATATCAACCACGAAGCAGCTGTAAAATGAAAAAATTCTACCTACTGATCCTTTTAATCATGTCAACTTCCATTTCCCAGGCGCAGGTACGCCTGATGACCTATAATATTAAGTACGCCAACGAGAATGACGGCGATAATTCCTGGTCCCAGCGAAAGGACTGGGTGGCAAACCAGATAGGCTTTCACGAGCCGGATATCTTCGGGGTGCAGGAGGCCCTGCTGGAGCAGCTGCAGTTCCTGAAATCGGAGCTGAAGGACTACGAGTACCTTGGTGTAAGCCGGGAAGGCGGGGAGACGGGGGAATACAGTGCCCTCTTTTACGACACCGATCAGTTTGAGGTGCTGAAGCAGGATACCTTCTGGCTTTCCGAAACTCCGGATACCGTTTCCCAGGGCTGGGATGCGGCCTATAAAAGGATCTGTACCTATGCGCTGTTCAGGGAAAAGGAGTCAGGGCAGGAGTTCTGGGTCTTCAACACGCATTTCGACCATATGGGCGACCAGGCCAGGAGCGAGAGTGCCAAATTGATCATTGATAAGATAGAAGAACTGAACGAAAAAGAACTTCCGCTGGTGCTGATGGGGGACCTGAACCTGGAGCCATCTACCGAGCCCATAGCCCTGCTTTCTACCAGGTTTAATGATTCCAGGGAAACAAGTACCGGGGTGGTCTTCGGACCGGAGGGTACTTTTAATGCGTATGAATTCCACACGCCTGTCACGCGGAGAATAGACTATATCTTCACGGATAAGGAGTCGGAGGTATTGAAGTACGGGGTGCTGTCGGATTC
>CAMPJY010000264.1 GCA_946887025.1 uncultured Salinimicrobium sp. | reverse complement strand
AGTGCCTGGAAGGAATCAGAAACTGAAAATGCTGAGCTTTAACATTTTTTTCCATAGTTTTACCTCTTTTTAAATTACTATTTTTTTCCAGAATTCCCTGGTTCCTTGTCTGCTGTACCTCAAAAGTAAAAAGGGCAAAATGAAGGAGAAATATTTAGCAGGATATGAGCAAATTAGATAAAATAAATATCATCAGGCGACGGTTGACCAAAGCTCTGACCAAAGGAGTAGGCAGCACCAACGCAGGTGCCTGGGATTCTCCCATTAAGGACGGGGAAATAAAGAAAATCCTCATATCCAGACCTAATCACCGGCTCGGGAATCTGCTGTTGATCACCCCCCTGATCCAGGAGGTCCAGGAACGTTTCCCCAATGCCAGCATCGATCTTTTTGTGAAAGGAGGCCTGCCATTCATAATCTTCAAAAATTATAAGAATGTAGTCCGGATCCTCATATTACCACGCAAGCCTTTCAGTGATCTGTCGGGCTATATGAAGGGCTGGTTGCGGCTGCTGGGCAGGAAATATGATCTGGTCATCAATGTTGACAAGAATTCATCTTCCGGGCGACTATCCACCCAATTTGCGAGGGGAAACCGCAAAATTTTCGGGGAGCTGTTGGAGGAGGATTTCTGGAAACAGGAGGACCGGGCACATTTTGCAAAAGGGCCGGTATGTACCTTCAGGAGCCATATGCAAAGACTGGGATTCGGGGTCAATTATACAGATTTTCCTTTCCTGGACCTGAAGCTGAGCGAACAGGAACTTGAAAAGGGAAAGCAGCAGTTAAAAGAACTGGAAGCCGACGGCCCTAAAACTGTTGCCTTGTTCACCTATGCCACAGGTGCCAAATGTTATTCAGAAGCCTGGTGGGAGGAGTTTTATGAGAAACTTAAATCAGAATTGCCGGACTACCAGTTTGTGGAAGTCCTCCCAATAGAAAATATCTCCCGGCTGTCCTTTAAGCTGCCTTCCTATTACAGCAAAGACGTGCGGGAAATTGCCAGTTTTATTGCCAATACAGCCCTTTTCATCGGTGCTGACAGCGGTATCACCCATCTTGCCAGTGCCTCAGGCACTCCCACCATCGCCCTTTTTGAGGTGACCAGTGAGTTGAAATACAGGCCTTATAATGCGAATAGTACTTCCCTCAACACAAAAAATCTGGAAGAGAAGAATCTCGTGAAAATCCTGCGGAATGCCTTGAAATCATAACAGAATTGACATACGAGATTTTTAAACCTGTCAAGTCAGGATTGTTATTCTTTTCCTAAACAAGCCCTTCTTCAGCAGCCATTGTGTAATTTTAGATTAACATCCAACAAACTCGCATGGCGGGACAAACCAATAAAGAGACTTTAAAGGAATACGGCCGGGGGGTTATTGGGGGGCTGCTTATCAGTTTGCCTCTTATTTACACGATGGAAGTCTGGTGGAACGGGTTCACCGCTCCCCCCGCTTACCTGCTTTCCTGCGTAGTGGTCACCTACCTGCTGCTGCTGGGGTATAACAGGTATGCAGGCATGAAGGAAGATTCTTCCTTTCGTGAGATCTGCTGGGAATCGGTAGAAGAGATTGGGCTGGGATTTCTTGTCAGCTTTTTGTTCCTGCTGCTGACTAGCAGGATAGATCTGGGAATGTCTTTGGATGAAATCACAGGAAAGGTGATCGTGGAAGCCATGATAGTGGCGATAGGCATTTCGGTGGGTACCGCCCAACTTGGAGGAGGCAATGGAGACGAAGAATCTGAGGACAAGAAAGAATCTGAACCTAAATCTGAGTCCGAAGGAAAGGAGGACGGCGACAAGAAGAAAGACGGGGCAAATTTGAAAAGGCTGATTCTTTCTGTCTGCGGAGCGGTGCTTTTTGCCTCATCCGTAGCCCCCACCGAAGAAATTCTCATGATAGCCGTGGAAGCCGAAGACTTGGAACTCCTGCTGATGGTCTTTACTTCCCTGATGCTTGGAGGAATCATTCTATACTTCAGCGAATTCAAAGGTGCCCCGAAAGACAGGCCCGGAGGTTTTAAAATGTTATTGGATCTTTCGGTGATGTACTGCATTGCCCTGCTGGTATCATTTGCTTTCCTTTGGTTTTTCGGAAGAACCCAGGACTATAGTCTCTCTATTATAGTTGCCCAAATGGTCGTACTTGGAATCCCGGCAGCCCTAGGGGCCTCGGCGGGAAGATTTTTAATCGGAGGAGGATAAATTATGGAACAGAAAAAAGGTCATAACATAGTAGAAATTATCACCTTCAGTGCAGGACTGGTCGTGCTCCTGGCCCTGGTTGGCTTCCTGATCTATCAGATCAATAAAAAGAACGGCACCCCTCCGGTCCTGGAGATCACCAGCACCTATCAGCCCTCCATGCAGGATTACAGTTTTAAACTGCAGGTGTCTAACAAGGGAGATGAATCGGCAGAGGATGTGAATATAAAACTGAGCCTTTATCAGGAAGGAAAGGCCGTGGAAGATGGCAATGTGACCATACAGTATGTGCCGGTGAAATCCATGGAAACCGCCTGGATCGTATTTCACAGCGACAGGAAAGCCGGGGATTCCCTGGT
>CAMPJY010000263.1 GCA_946887025.1 uncultured Salinimicrobium sp. | reverse complement strand
GCTGCGACAGGATCTCCAGATCCTGGCGCAACCGGGCGGGAATCTCCAGATTCCCCTGTGCAGAATTATGGCAGTCCGGAAACTCTCCCAGTTTGATTCTGTCCAGCTTGAATAATGTTACTTAATTGTAATATAACCTTCCGGTAATCGTTTTCAGGATCTGGAGGTCTAAATTGGGGTAAAAGAAAAAAGCTATGAAAAATCCATTCCGCCTGAAATCCGTTACCTTCATCCTCTTCCTAATCTCCTATCTGTGGGGGATCTTTGCAGTCCTGAATCATGCCCATACTGACCTGCTTGCCTTACTGGCCTTCTCCTGTTTCAGTTCGCTGGTAGTCTTTCTATATTCCTTAACCCTTACCAGAAAATATTGACGGCTGGCTTAAAAAAGTTATTTTTGAGTCAAACTTCAAAGGGTGAATCAATATATACAGGACGAGGAGTTCGACGGGAGGTCTGAAAATACCTCGATAATCAAAGGAGACTACGAGAACTGCCTGTTTCGCAACTGCAGTTTTGCCAATTTCGATCTCTCGGGATACAACTTCACGGAATGTGAATTTGAAGACTGTGACCTGAGCTCGGCAAAGCTCCTGGATACCGGCTTCAAGGAGGTGGAGTTCCGGAACTGCAAAATGATAGGCCTGAGCTTTGATGCCTGCAGCGATTTTCTGCTTGCTTTCGGGTTTACCGACTGTATGCTGGATCACTCGTCATTTTATCGCCTCAAGATCCCGAAAACCGGTTTCCATAACTGTCGCCTGCACGAGGTGGATTTCACCGAGGCGGAGCTTACAGGCTCTTCTTTTGAAGAAAGTGACCTGGCGGGAGCCATCTTCTACAGGACACGGCTGGAGAAATGTGATTTCAGGAATGCGCAGAATTATTCCATAAATCCCGAAGAAAACCCTGTTGCCAAAGCAAGGTTTTCCCTGCCCGCCGTGGTCGGGTTGCTGGATGTATATAAAATCGAGGTAGAATAGATTCCGGGAAAACCGCAGGAGTTAGGCTGTTTCCAATACCTGCAGCTTCTCCAGCAGGCTTTTGATCTCCAGTTCGGCCTGTCGGAGCCCCTCCTCCATCCGGAGCTTGTTTTCGAAGCTGAAAGTTGCCAGTAAGCCTTTATAATACCCGATCCCATTAAAAAGATTGGCCCCAAATTCGCGGAAAGCTTTCAGCACTCTTCCCTCCGGCTGCCTGCTACCTGCGATCTGCTCCCTGAGATAATCCACATAAAGCTGCAACTCCCGCACGAACATGTGGGGCCTGTTCCCTTCACTGAGCAGGTCGCATCTTCCGTAAATATGATCGAGCATCTCCCTCAGGCTGGCCACTTTGGAAAAATTGACAATATTGGGGCCGGGACAGATGGTCACCGCCTCCTGTTTTTTCACAAAAGGTATTTCGTACACCCGGGAAGCGGCATTGCTCAGACCTATACACAGACATTCCTTGCTCAACACTTCCTCTTCCTGTTCCGCCAGCTCCCGGGGGGAAAGTTCGGCAGCCCGGAGCTGTGCCAGCTTTAGTTTCTGATATTTTTTGGAGGCGGTACAAATAGGTTCTTTGGTGAATTCGGTATTGGACACCAGGAATTTCTCGGTACAGGGGCTTCCGGGACTGCCCTTGGCGATCCTCTCCTTCCTTTCCAGTTCCGCAGAATTGCCCTTTAAATAATGGAACCTGACCCCCAGCGGGGAAGCCCGGCTTAGCACCACATCCTCTTCCTTCGCCCTGCTCAACAGGTTCAGGGTATTCTCATCCACTGTTGTGGCCTCGGGACAAAGGAGAAAAGGCGTGCCCCAGCCGGTGCTGTCGATATTGTAATGCTCCCGAAGGAATTTGTCTTCCTGATGGGTGCCGATGCCCCCCTGGACTGTAATCTTTATAGGATGCGGCCGGCTGAAGTCCAGCCCTTTCCCCTTAATAGCCGCGCTGTAGAGCTCGAAAAGGCTTTGGGAAAGCTCCTCCCTCCTTTCCTTGAATTCCTGCAGTATAGGCCCCAGCAGGAGTCCCTGGGTGGCAAAAGCATGGCCGCCACAGTTGAGACCGGATTCAATGCGAAATTCGCTCACCCAGATCCCCTTCTTCGCCAGGTATTTCCCCTGGATCAGGGCCGAGCGGTAATCGCTTACCTTGATCACGACCTTTTTCCTGAATTCCCCGTCTTCAGAAGCATCAAAGGCAGTGAATTTTTCAAGGTAATTATAGAGCCGGGGATTCATTCCCGCAGAAAAGACGATGGAAGAATTCTCCAGCTCGCTCTGGGCATAGCCCTTTAAAGCCGTCAGGGCGTCGGAGCCGTCTTCAATTGGGAGCCCGTCCTTATTCAGATTGACCTTGTCCACCTTGGTCATGATGTTCACCTCAATATCCCCGGGCCTTAGCTGCTGCCTGAGTTCCTCCTGAAGCTTCAGCTTCTCCCCGGGATCCTTGACTGAAAGCAGTTGCTGATAGCGGGCCTTAAGGCTGCTACTCTCGGGCAGCATTTCCAGGTATTTGATGATCTCGGAACCTTTTTCAAAAACAGAGGTCCTCAACTCCTCGAAGCCCTGTTTCACAATCCGGTTCACCAGGTTCAGATAATC
>CAMPJY010000262.1 GCA_946887025.1 uncultured Salinimicrobium sp. | reverse complement strand
GAATTGCTCCCATTCTCCGGAAGAATTCCTCAGCCGCAGCTGTATATGCAGGAAAGCGTCAGGAGCCAGGTCCTTACAGGCTTCCAGATGCTCCTCGAACCGGATGCGGTCCTCGGGATGCACCAGGTCCAGGTAAGAAAGATTTTCCACGGAAAGTATGGCTTCTCCCAGAAAGCGACGGCTCCGCAGGTTGGTGCCCAGCAGACTGAAGTCCCTGAGATCTGAAAAAAAAACGAGCTCCTCCTTCACTTCCAGGCCTGTTTTCTCCTTTTTCAGGGATTGAGGCTTCATGGTCTTATTCTCAACAAATAGGGTTTTTTTGTCCATAACAGTGGGCAACAAGTTGATCTTTATGTTATAAGCGGGGAGCCGACTCCAAAAACAGGTGCCTCCTTCGGAAGTCCTGAGATGGGGTCAATATCATTCCCATAGTACGCAAACCGGATGAGCAGCTTTTGTTAATGCAGGCATTTGGGGCAATTTGTGCCGGTTCATCCATGAAAAACACAAAACGCTGTTAAAGTACAACTTTTAACTGAATTTTCGTTAATTTTAACTAAAGGTTAAGGAATGGGGCGGTCTTCGGGGGAGAGGAGCCGTCTGAAGCATTTGGGGGATACGACTCTGAAGACTGGCGGCTAAGGTGCTGGAGTCCTGGAACTCCGCCTGGCCGGGTTCCAAGTCTTTTCGTGTCATAATCCCTGCACACACTACAATGCTTTTGGTTAAAAGCCTAAAATCTTGGTGTTACAAATGTTATATACGATTTTTTACCTGAGGCTTCCGTCTTTTTTAGCAATGTTTGTAAATTGAAAAAAAGAAGTGAAGCGGTTCGAGTATGAATTTTAAAGTGATTTCTGCCCCCCATACAGATCTAAGGCCGCTGGTCCAGGATTACTTCACCATTCAGGCCGGGGAAACGCTGAAAAATGATCGGCTGATCCTCCCCACTGGCCGGCAGTACCTGATCTTTCATCTAAAGGGGGAGGCACAGTACATCTGCAACGATCAGAATATCCTCATTAAGGACAGGGCCCTGCTGTGCCATGTACAGACCAGCGCCTATTCCATTAAAGTTTCCCCTAATTTTGAAGCCCTGGGGGTTTCCCTTGCGCCCAATGGATTGTACCGCCTGTTCGGGCAGGCCTTTAAAGGCGGAAATTTCTTTCTGTCAGATCCCGAGGAATTTCTTGGGAAAAAGGAGCTGAATATCCTTTGTGAGGCCCTGGTACAGGAGGAGGAGCTGGACAGGAAGCTGAAAATCCTGGAGGATCTGCTCATCGCCAATATTTCCCTGGTGAGGGGAGGGGATATAGTGGACAGGTTTCTGAAATATATGGGGGATTTTAAAAAAGAAATGACCACCAAACAGATAGCTTCAGAGCTTTTCACAAACACCCGTTCCCTGGAGCTGAAATTTTGTGCCATCACCGGGACCACCCCCGGGAGGTTCATCCGGCTGCAGCGCTTCAACCGCCTGATCTGTGATGTGGCCACCAAACAGTACCGCATGCACGACCTGGTGGCAAAACACAATTATTCCGATTATTCCCACATGTGTAAGGATATCCGGAAACATTCGGGGATCAGTCTTCGTGAAATCGCCGCGGCAGATTCCCTGGAAAGGACTCCCCTGGGGGCCATGGTTTAAATAATTCACCTGCCGAAGAAAACCCGGCAACTCAAGTAAAGATGAAACGGAAAATGATCTATGTTTTGGAAGATGATGATGGGATACGCGGGCTGTTTCAGGTGATCCTGGAGGATCATGGATATGAGGTGGAGCTTTTTCCTTGTGTGGAAACTTTTAAACAAGGGATTCTGAACGCCGTTCCGGATCTGGTGATCATGGACATCTGGCTATCCGACGGCGACGGCAGGGCGGTTTGCAAAGAGCTGCGAAAGCAGGTTTCCACCGCAGAAATCCCTATCCTGATGATGACCGCGCAGTATGGCGTGGGGAAAATAGAGGGGGCCAGTGATTTTATTTCAAAACCCTTTGATGTTTCAGACCTTATTGATAGGGTGGAGAAATTGTTATCTGTTCAGATCTGACGGGGTCCAAAAATATCTCGGTGCTCAGGAATAACATACAGCTATATTTCTTAAATTAGATGTATTCTCTCCTCAGTTGATCATAATTCATGCGTTATGTCTTTTTTAAAAATTTATGTTCACCTGGTATGGTGTACAAAGAATCGGGCGCCCTTTTTATTCAGTAAGGAAACTAGAGAACTTCTTTGGAATCACATTCGTGCCAATGCCAGAGAAAAAGGTGTCTATATCGATTTTATAAATGGACATTACGACCATTGTCACTGTCTCGTTTCTCTGGGGAGTAATCAGAATATTGGAAATATAATCCGATTGATAAAAGGGGAGTCGTCATTTTGGATAAATAAGAATAAACTGACCAAACAGAAGTTCCAGTGGCAGGATGATTATTTTGCGGTTTCTGTTTCTGAATCGATGGTGGATAGGGTGAGGGAATATATTAAAAATCAGGAAGCTCATCATGCCAGGAAATCTTTTCAGGAGGAATATGAGGATTTTATCCGGAAGTATAAATTTGAACCTCAGGCCGGGAAAT
>CAMPJY010000261.1 GCA_946887025.1 uncultured Salinimicrobium sp. | reverse complement strand
AAACGGCGGCACGCGTGCCGGCCAGCTTTCTGAGTAAAAGTGTAATCATAATAAATCAGGTGTTAATTGAAAAATTGTTGTTTTATCCACGTAGGGGGAGGATGGATAGCTTAAGTATTTCAATGAAATACAGGCTTTGAAGCCATTGACATATGTTTAACTTTAGTGTTAAACAAAAATCAAATTTCGAAACTAAATAACAATAAAAAACGACTCCCCAGGAAGAATGGAGCAACTTTTCGACCGAGGGTCGGAAAAAATCGATGAAGCGCAGAAACCACTGATAAACACCGCCTTTGAAAGATAAAATGTAAGGTTTAAATGGGGCTCAACGATGAAACAGGTGTTTTTTCCGACAAGAATCACTGTGGAAACCATCGAAAAACAGATCCTAAGTCCTGTTAATAATTTAAGAGAAATTACTGCTAATCTATCAACGAAAGCTGGATCCGCTTGCGAGCCTCATCCACCTCCAGCACGGTCACCTGTACGTGCTGGTGCAGCTTTACCACGCTGTTCACATCGCTCACAAATCCAGGGGCGAGTTTGGAGATGTGGACCAGGCCGCTTTCCTTGATCCCGACGTCGACGAAGCAGCCGAAGTTGGTGATGTTGTTTACGATTCCCGGCAGCTTCATTCCTACAGAAAGATCACTGATGCTCTTGACCTTCGGGTCGAATTCGAAAACTTTGGCAGACCTCCTGGGATCCACCCCGGGCTTTTCCAGCTCTCCAACTATATCCGTGAGCGTCGGCAGCCCCACCTTCTCAGTCACGTATTTCTGCAGGTCCAGCTTCTGAATCAAAGATTTGTTCCCAATCAGCTCCTTGAGCCCCACCCCCAGATCGGCAGCCATTTGTTCCACCACGGAATAGCTCTCGGGATGCACCGAGGAATTGTCCAGCGGATGCTCGGGGTCAGAAATCCGAAGAAATCCCGCCGCCTGTTCAAAGACCCTGGCACCCAGCCTGGGAACCTTCAGCAGGTCCTTCCGCGAAGTAAGGCTGCCGTTTTCGCTTCTGAAGGTTACAATATTCTCGGCTAGTGAAGGGCCGACACCCGAAACGTAACTCAGCAGCGGCGCGCTGGCGGTGTTCACATTCACGCCGATCCCGTTCACGCAGCTCTCCACCACCCGATCCAGCGAATTCTTCAGGTTCCCCTGATCCACATCATGCTGATACTGCCCCACCCCAATTGCCTTGGGATCGATCTTCACCAGCTCCGCCAGCGGGTCAGCAAGCCGGCGACCTATGGAGACAGCGCCTCTCACCGTGACATCGAAATTGGGAAACTCGCTGCGGGCTATTTTTGAAGCCGAATACACCGAAGCCCCGGCCTCACTCACTACGAAAACCTGTACGTCCCCGTCGAAGGGGATCTTTTTGACAAAGAATTCCGTTTCCCTCGATGCCGTTCCGTTGCCTATGGAAATGGCCTCAATGTTATACGCATTCACCAGCGACTTGATCTTTTTCCCTGCCATGGCAGTCTCCCGCTGCGGCGGATGCGGATAGATGGTCTCATTGTGAAGCAGATCCCCCTTCTCGTCAAGGCACACCAGCTTACAGCCCGACCTGAAACCGGGATCGATGGCAAGGATTCGCTTCTCCCCCAAAGGCGGCGCAAGCAGCAGCTGTTTCAGGTTTTCTGCGAATACTTTTATGGCTTCCTCATCTGCCTTCGCTTTTGCGGCGGAAACCGCTTCGTTGGAAAGCGCCGGCTGCAGAAGTCGTTTGTACGCGTCTTCAATCGCCTCCTCCAGCTGCGGAGTACAGGAATTCCTCCGGTTTTTGAGTATGATCCGGGAAATTATCTGGAGTGCCTCCTCCTTCTCTACCTCGATCTTCAGCTTCACCACCCCCTCTTTTTCCGCCCGCAGCAGGGCCAGCAGGCGATGCGACGGAATATTCTTCAGCCGCTCGGTCCATTCGAAGTATTGCTTGTATTTCTGCGCGCCCTCCTCCTGCTCTGCTTTTTTGACTACTTTGGAAGAAATAACTGCGGAATAGGTGTACAGTTTCCTGAGCCGGGTTCGCAGCAGCGGCTGCTCATTGATCCATTCCGCCACTATATCCCTGGCCCCGGCAAGCGCCGCTTCGGCAGAAAGGATTTCCTTGTTGATATAGCGTTTCGCCAGCCCCTCTATGTTTTCCGCATTCTGCGCCATCAGCATCTTTGCCAGCGGTTCCAGGCCCTGCTCCCGTGCCACCTCAGCCCTGGTCCTGCGCTTCTTTTTATACGGAAGATACAGGTCCTCCAGCACCAGCATATCTGCTGCGGAATTTATCTTTGATTCCAGTTCAGGAGTCAGGGCTCCCTGCTCCGAGATCGCCTTCAGCACCGCCGATTTCCGTTTCTCCAGCTCCTCATAAGCGGATTTCAGCTTCAGGATCTCCCCCACCTGCACCTCATCAAGATTTCCCGTCATTTCTTTTCGATATCTGGAGATAAAAGGAATGCTGGCGTCCTCCTCCAGTAATTTTAAGGTATTCGCAAGGCTCTTCTGTGGCAAGCCCGTTTGGGCGATAAGGAATTCTAACTTCTTCACGTGTGGTGGATGTGGATGAAGGACAAAGATAGGAGTTTTGGAAGGT
>CAMPJY010000260.1 GCA_946887025.1 uncultured Salinimicrobium sp. | reverse complement strand
CGGCAAGCCAGGTCGCAAAAGCGGTATCAAGGGCATCCTGATCTTCAAAGTCACAGGCATTATAGCTGATGTCCTGAACGTCGCTGATGTCAAGCGCCTCGGCAGGTGTGACATTGAAAGTCGCAAAGCACTCATCCGACTGCCCGCATTCATCAACAACTGAGATTCCTAAAGTTGTTTCACCTCCTTCACAATTATTAGGTGGAATAAGTTGATCAAAATTTTCAACTACCACCCCGTCGACCGTGTAAGTCGCAGTCACTTCTCCTCCACCACCTGAATATGTAAAACCTGGATAGGTGACTTCATTATATTCTCCTCCGTTGAGCCAGGCATCAAACGCTGCACTCAATTCTTCAGGACTTGTGCATCCATCCACGATTAAATCTCCAGAACAAAAAGCATCCAAAGGATTGGCAGGATTCTGCTGAATGACGGAAATTCCTTCTTGAGTAGCAGTACAGCCATCCCTGCCACCTAATTGAATGGTAGCTGTTACCTTATAAGTGCCTTCTGAAACATCTTCAAGGGTATTATCAGTAGCTTCAGGTATTTCCTGGTATACTCCCTCAATTAATTCGAACCACTGAAATTCAAAAGTCGCTCCTACCGGAGTTGTCACCGCGGTAAGATCTGTTGAAGTTTCAAAACATTCGTATTCCCCATTTTCAACAGTTACTGTAACTTCAGGCGTTCTACCAAGATCAAAAGGCCCTGCAAAATCCTTTAATGATGCAGTAAATGAATCAGAAGAACGAGTCTTAACCAGTAAACTGCCTAAAGGACTTTGGCATTCTCCAAGAGTCGAACGGGTATCAAAACCAAAAAGGGTCGCATTGATCGCGATCTCAAAAAAGGTGTTTTGATCATAAAAATCTGTCACGTTACCTCCACTATCAATAGTTTTCCATCCAGGAGCAGCAACAGGTTCAGAATTAACCTGGGCGAAAACGGATTGTTCATCCTCATCTGCCCGCAGACTTATTCGAGCATAGCCAAAGCCGCATACGTTATCGGAGTGGTACTCATAGTTTCCAGACCCATCTCCAAAATCGAAAGGTCGCGCATCCATTTCTGCGTTAAAGGATGCAAATGCTGCTTCATTAGGGAAGTCCATTGCACTGACCCAAACATATAGTGCTATAGAAGCTTTTTTACCCCCTTGGGTAAAGTCTACCGACATAATAATATCTCCATGCGTCAGCACGGCGCCTTCTGCCTCTAGATCAAATTCATATGCTGTATGGCCACAATCCGGTCCTTCGGAAACCAGAGCATCACCCTCGGCGTTTAATGCTACATCACTTCTATAGTATTCAAAGTCTATATAGCTATCCCCGTTATTGCTTCGGGTGGAAGCACCCACGATGGCAAACTCATCGTCAGATATGGCATCTCTTCTTAAATGTGCAAAGACATCTATTATATCATTTTTCTGCGGAACGCTCCCGGTGGTAAAATTCCAAGTCGTTGGGTCATTAAAATTCTTATTGATATCCTGTTCAAAGACAGACATATCAAGATTACTTCCATTTGTTCGCTGATCTCTGTAATAAACAGCATCAATCCATAATTCTGCACCAGGACCTTCAGGATAGGAATAAATAGGAGCAGACATCCGCAATTCAACAGGAACATTAGCCCCTGCCAAAAGATCGGCAAGAACAGAGCCAGTAGGATTTGTTATTACGCCTGCACCAGTCGAAGGATTCATATCAGGAGGTGTATCTACCCAATCATCCGTTCCCGTTGCCGTCAGTCCGTTAGTGTTAAAAGAAAGCATTTCATCATAAATATCGGCATCAATGCCAAATCCTGCCTGCACCGTAGTTTCCAGGGGAACATCCTGAGAAAACATTTTCCCAGTGGAACAAATAAGCACAAGCATAAAAAGACTGGCCCATTTAAAAGCCCTACAACATCTAAACGAGGTAATCATGAACCTCAAAAAAGCGACAGAAGCCTTCTCCGTCACCCCCCACAAAGTAAAATCTTTCATAATTAAAATTTTAATGGTTAGTACTCATGCCAACATTTCATAGGTAAGTTTGGGTACAGCAAATCCTACTCTGGTCCAGGGGGAAAGGACATAAGGGGATAAGCGGGAAAAATGAAAATGAAAAATGGTACTTCCGGGATTATCCGGAAATGAGGGAACCAAATAGGGGATTTTTAGGGGAAGAAAAACCGCGGGGGCGGCTTTTGTAATTATAAACCTAGTATAAAATATTCTTAAACGACAGAGAATTCACAAAACTTTAAAATTTGTAGCTTTTGAACCTCAATAACTTACGTCTTGTCGGACGTAAAAAGTATTGCCCCGAAGAAAATTCGGATTAAATTTGTTTATTCGGGAAAAACAGTGGTTTGATTACCAAAAGAAATATGGCCATTCTGAAATTTTGTTTTTTTAAAATTTTTATTCCTGATTATTAGAATGACTATTCCTACTTCTCGCAGTGAGTTAAAAAAATCTTTCCCTACTCTTTAACACCATGGCGGAAAATCATCCACGAATCCACGAATAATAAAAAAAAAATTCGTGCCATTCGTGGCAAAAAAATACTCCACAAAAAAACCCCCACATCCAAAGATGAGGGGGTTTCAAAAAAAGGCGGCGAC
>CAMPJY010000259.1 GCA_946887025.1 uncultured Salinimicrobium sp. | reverse complement strand
TGCTGTTGTCCTCCGGAAAGGGCAAGAGCCGACTTGTCAAGATCATCCTTTACCTCTTCCCACAGGGCCACCTGTTTCAGGGAAGATTCTACTTTCTCCTGCAGGTATTTCTTGTCCTTTATCCCCTGGATCTTTAAACCATAGGCCACATTTTCGAAGATGGACTTCGGAAAAGGATTCGGCTTCTGGAATACCATCCCTACTTCCTTTCGAAGCTGTTCTACATTAATCTTCCTGCTGTTAATATTTTCCTCGTGCACTTCAATCTCCCCTTCCATTCGGAAACCGTCTATATAATCGTTCATACGGTTGAAAAGGCGCAGGAAAGTGGATTTTCCACAGCCTGATGGGCCGATAAAAGCAGTAACTTTATTGGCCCTGATCTTCATGTCGATCCCCTTGATGGCCATAAAATCGTCATACCACACCTTCACGTCCCGGGCGATGATCATGTTCTTCTTTTTGGTGTTCTTCTCAATTATGGTTTCTGAACTACTTGTACTCATAACTATCCTAATTTTTTCTGCCATTTATTTCTGAAGTAAACAGCGATTCCGTTCATAATAAAGGTAATCAGTAACAACACTATAATGGCTGCTGCGGCATTAACCTCAAAGCCGTGTTGCGGGCGTGAGATCCAGTTGAATATCTGGATGGGCAGCACTGAAAAATCGTCCATTGGATTGGTGGGTGCGAAAGGTACATAGGCCAGGGCTCCAATGACAATCAGCGGTGCAGTCTCCCCTACAGCTCTTGAAAGCGCAAGGATGACCCCGGTGAGGATACCTCCAAAAGAGGCGGGCAGTATTTGCTGGGATACCGTCTGCCATTTAGAGGCCCCCAGGGCGAAGGAGGCATCGCGAAGGGATTGCGGAACCGCCTTGATGGCTTCGCGCGTGGAAACGATGACTATGGGCAGAATAAGCAGGGCCAGGGTGAAACTTCCCGCCAGCACGCTGGAACCCATTTCCATTACCCTTACAAAAATCTCCAGCCCCAACAGTCCGTAGATAATGGAGGGAACACCTGCCAGATTGGAAATATTCACCTCCAGGATAGAAGAGAATTTATTCTTTTGGGAATATTCTTCCAGATAAATAGCCGCCGCGATCCCAACAGGCAAAGCGATTATGGTCGTCAGGACGAGTACCCAGACGCTTCCCATCAGCGCAGTATATATACCTGATCTTTCAGCAATTCTGGAAGGCAGGTTGGTGATAAAATCCCAGTCTATCCGCTGCAGTCCGTCCACTAGGATGGAGCCGATGAAGATGGCCAGCAGCACCAGGCCCAGCAGGGTACAGGCAATGCCCCAGAATTTAAAGGCCTGGTCCATCAATCTGTTCTTTTGAATACTATTCATATTTCTCGCGGAATTTTTTCCTGATCCTGTAACTGACAGTATTCAGAATAAAAGTGAAGGCAAAGAGGGTGATCCCTGCCGCAAAAATGGTTCTGTATTCAACAGTGCCATGCTGCACGTCCCCAAGGCTCACCTGGACGATATAAGCGGTAATGGTCTCCACAGGTACCGTGGGATCCAGCGTCAGTCTGGGCTGCTGCCCTGCAGCAATGGCGACGATCATGGTCTCCCCTATCGCCCTGGAAATGGCCAAAATGATGGACACTATGATCCCTGAGGAAGCGGCGGGCACCATGACCCTGAAGGCATTCTGCAATCTGGTGGAACCCATTCCATAAGCCGCTTCCCGTAAGGAATTCGGCACAGCGTGCAGGGCGTCCTCACTCAGGGAGGAAATGAATGGAATGATCATGATCCCCATTACCAGTCCGGCGGAAAGCGAGTTGAAGCCAGACAGACCGGGAATAAAAGTCTGCAGGAAAGGCGTCACCACCGTAAGGGCGAAGAAACCATAAACTACAGAAGGCACGGCAGCCAGAAGCTCGAGGGCGGGTTTAATGGTCTTTCTGAAACTTCGGGGAGCATATTCGCTGATATAAATACTGATGGACAGGCCCACAGGTACCGCAAAAATGATTGCGATAAAGGAGGTGAGCAGGGTTCCGGCCAGCAAGGGCAGGATACCGAAATGTTTATCGGTGAACAGCGGCGTCCATTGAGTATCGGTAAGGAAATCCACAATGGAGACTTCCCCGAAGAAATTGAAAGCTTCCACCGAAAGCACCAGGATGATCCCCACCGTAACCGCAATGGTTATCCAGGCGCTGGCGAGCAGCGACCTTTCAATTAGCAGTTCTTTTATCTTTCGCATTTAATTTTGTTGTTTTAGGCTCTGTTTAGACCTAACAGGGCGGACGGACGTGTGGACACGCGATAAATCGCGCCTCTACTTCAAGGGGTTACTCAGTGGGAACAGGATTCTCTTCCACGAAGGTATTAAAGGTCTCCAGCTCCGCCTTATATTCCGCTTCGGTGAGGGGGACATACCCAACATCTTTCATCAGATCTGAGGCTTCTTCGAGGTAGAACCTTACGAAATCAATAACTTTCGGATTGCGAAGAGAGGTACTGTTCACATAAATAAACAAAGGTCTTGACAAAGGAGCGTAGCTGCCATCGCGGATGGTTTCGAAGGTTGCCTTTACCGGGCCGCTTCCGTTGTCAATAGGTACAAGTTTCAGCTTGTCCTTATTGGCTTCATAAAAAGCAAG
>CAMPJY010000258.1 GCA_946887025.1 uncultured Salinimicrobium sp. | reverse complement strand
AACATCAACCACTACAAAAAAGCCTTCACCCATCGCTCCCTCAACCAGAAGGATGAGCTGGGGAACGCCGTGAATTTCGAACGTATGGAATTTCTTGGGGATGCCATGCTCAGCGCTGTAATTGCTTCCCATCTCTTTAAGGAAGTGCCCGGGGGCAATGAAGGCTACCTCACGAAAATGCGTTCCAAGATCGTGAGTCGCAAACACCTGAACGAATTGGGAAAGGATCTGGGGCTGATAGATTTCATCCAGACCAATATTTCCAAGGACCAGTTCGGGGTGAACATTCACGGGAATCTCTTTGAGGCCCTGGTTGGTGCCATTTACCAGGACAGGGGCTATAAATATTGCAAACGCTTCATCTACGAACGAGTAATAGCGCCTTATGTGGATATAGAGCAGCTGGAAGGCACGGTGATCAGCTATAAAGGCCTGCTGATCGAATGGTGCCAGAAGGAGAAAAAGGAATTCCATTTTGAGGTGTATGAAGATACCGGGGTGGATGAGATGAAGCATTTCGCTGTGAAACTCAGGATAGACGACAGGGTGGTTGCCAAGGCCAGGGCAACTTCCAAAAAGAAGGCAGAGGAAAAGGCGTCCAAACGCGCCTATTATGCTTTTCAGAATAAGATAGAGCCGGCATAAGGGCAGAGGTCAGACTTAAGAAAAATTTTATTTCCGCTCAGAATTCTCAACAAAACTATAACGTTTTCGTAAGATATAGAAAGTTTTAGCTTAAAAAGCTTACTTATCTATCATACTTATTTTATCTTTAAAACTTAAAGTTATAGAATCATGCTGGCGCATAAACTGGTTTTAGATGATGATGATACTCCGTTTAAGCTTATAGCAATCCACTGTTCTTCTGAAGAGTATAAACTGGCTTTTCTTCTGAACAGGCATCTCAACCTCAAACTCGCCAGGACCCGGAAGGATCACGATTTTATATCGAAATCTTTCCGTGCGGAATTTGCGCTGTATAATTACAATCACCACCAGCAGTACTGCGATTATTTCCTGATCAGCAATAAGTTCAGGACGTTTTCCAAGGCTACTACGGGAGAGGAATCTCTTTTTGGCGGTGAAACTCTCGATTCCAGTCTGGTTTATCTGCTTCCTCAGTACAGGCAGGTGGATTATCTGCTGAAGATCGAGGAGGAGTATGAATCGGTTTCAGAAAAGAAGCTGTTGAAACAGATCAAGGAGATTGCGCAGGTTGCCACCGCATATTCTATAGACACTGAAAACCTGAAGTTTAAAGAAAATTTAATTTTTGACTAATGCCAAATAAAAAGACGAAGATTGTTGCCACCCTCGGTCCGGCGACCAGTAGCAAAGATGTTTTAAGAGATATGCTGCACGCCGGGGTAAATGTGTTCCGGGTGAATTTTTCCCACGCTGATTACTCTGATGTGGAAGAGAGGATCAAAATGATCAGGGAGCTCAATGCGGAGCATGGATTCACTGCCGCCATTCTGGGCGATTTACAGGGTCCTAAGCTGCGTGTTGGGAAGATGAAGGAAGAAGTGGTGGTAACCAAGGGAGATGAGCTGGTATTCGCCACAGGAGAGGAATTTGAAGGGACCGCCAAGAGGGTCTACATGAATTACGATAAGTTCCCGGAAGATGTACAGGCAGGGGAACGCATCCTGCTCGATGACGGGAAACTGATCTTCGAGGTGGTGAGCACCAACAAGAAGGATGAAGTGAAGGCCAAAGTAATTCAGGGAGGACCCTTGCGCTCCAAGAAAGGAGTCAACCTTCCCAACACCAATATTTCCCTCCCGGCCCTAACTGAGAAAGATGTCGAGGACGCCATCTTCGCCATTAAGATGCAGGTGGACTGGATCGCCCTTTCCTTCGTGAGAAACAGCGACGACCTTATCATCCTTCAGGACCTGATTAAAAAACATACCGATCAAAAGATCCCAATCGTAGCCAAAATAGAGAAACCTGAAGGGGTAGCCAATATTGACAAGATCGTTGCCTACTGCGACGGACTTATGGTAGCCCGTGGGGATCTGGGAGTGGAAATTCCTGCCCAGGAGGTACCACTTATCCAGAAACAACTGGTGCTGAAAGCCAAGAAAGCGAGGATCCCTGTAATTATAGCCACCCAGATGATGGAAACCATGATCACCAGCCTTACCCCCACCAGGGCGGAGGTGAATGACGTGGCGAACTCCGTGATGGACGGCGCCGATGCGGTGATGCTGAGCGGGGAGACTTCTGTTGGGAACTATCCCGTACAGGTGATTGAGAGAATGTGCCAGATCATCATGGCGGTGGAGAATTCGCCGTTGATTAAGGTGCCTCATGAGCCACCACACGTACGTACCAAACGTTATATCACCAAATCCATCTGCTACCACGCCGCCCTTATGGCTAATGAAATCAAGGCCAAAGCTATTTGTACCCTTACCAATAGTGGGTACACTGCATTCCAAATCTCTGCCTGGCGACCTGAATCCAATATCCTTGTGTTTACTTCCAACAGAAGGATTTTGACGCAGCTAAGTCTGCTCTGGGGAGTGAAGGCATTCTACTACGATAAGTTCGTGAGTACTGATGAGACCATCGAGGATATCAACAGGATTGCTTCAGAAACCCAGTATGTCGAGAAAGGGGATCTGACCATTAA
>CAMPJY010000257.1 GCA_946887025.1 uncultured Salinimicrobium sp. | reverse complement strand
AAATCCCGGACATCTGCCTTAAGCCCCATTACCTGATCTTTATTTCCCAGGGCTTCCGCAGCCTTGTCCGCCTCGTCCTTATGGCGACTGGTAATTGCAACTCTTACTCCAAGTTTTGCCAAAGATTCTGCTATTCCGTAGCCTATCCCTTTGCTTCCTCCGGTGATCAGTGCCACCGTGTTTCCTGATAATTCCATATTTTCTGATTTTATTCTAAAGCTAATGAAATCATTAGACCCGGGAAAACCGGGAGTGTTTAAAAAAGCTAATATTAATATGGATAGGTGCAAAAAAAAGGCTGGAAACAATTATATTTGCCGAAAAGGAGGCTTTTACTGGGGCTTCCTCCGAAAAAAGGTATAACTCTAAAAATTCTTTCAAAATTGGAAAATCCTAAGGCACAAAAACTACTGAATAAAATGCAGCGCGACCTGATGCGCAATGGACTGATACTAAATACAATTGTTGAAGACCTGAAAGAATTGAGGCCTTATGCCGTGGAAGAGAATAATCCACTGCTTGCGAAAGTCATCCGCCTTACCTATGAACACATCGAAAGCTACCAGACCTTTGACATTCCAATTCCGGAGGATGAGCCTGTAGAAGGTTTTGAAGAAGAGACCGGGGCGCCTGAGGAGAATGATGCGACCGAAAGCCTGGATTACCTGCTTTCCCTGATGACAGAGGCCGACAACAAGATGAATGCGCTGGAATTGAGGGAATACAGCACTGCCCTTACTACCTACGCTGAAGAAAACTAAAAAAAGTCAGAAGATCCTGAAGTATATAAAACACCTGAAAGGGTGTTTTTTTTTTGCCTTGTTTTCCTGAACTTCAGCAGAAAGCTTTCAGGGGAATTTTTCTTAATTTTATGCTGGTTCCCAAAAAGGAACAAGCTGTATGGCACACGATCACCACCAACATAACCCTGAGGGAAAAAATCTCAAACTGGCCTTTCTTCTCAACCTTGGCTTTACCATCTTTGAAATTTTTGGCGGCTTCTATGTCAATTCTGTTGCCATCATTTCGGATGCGGTACACGATCTCGGAGACAGTCTATCCCTGGGGACGGCCTGGTATCTTCAAAAGAAATCGAAAAAAGGCAGGGACTCGAAATTCTCTTTCGGCTATAAACGCTTTTCCCTATTAGGGGCCCTGATCAATAGTATTGTCCTGATTGCGGGCTCCATCTTTGTGATTTCCCAGGCTATTGGCCGTATCATAGAGCCTGAATCCTCTGATGCTGCCGGAATGGTGGTGTTCGCGGTGGTGGGGGTGCTGGTTAATGGATTTGCAGCCTATAAGCTCAGTAGTGGAAAATCCATGAATGAAAAGGTGATCTCCTGGCACCTGATGGAGGATGTACTAGGCTGGGTTGCCGTGCTGGTGGTAGCAGTGGTACTGTTGTTCTGGGACAATCCTTATCTGGATCCGGTGCTTTCACTTCTTATAACTGCTTATATCCTGTGGAATGTTATAAAGAGGTTGAAGGAGACGCTGTTCATCTTTCTTCAGGGAGTGCCGGTGGATATCGATATGGAAGAGGTCGAGACCCGGATTCTGGCTATTGAAAACGTGGCTTCCCTGCACCACGTTCACGTATGGTCTCTGGAAGGGGAACATCACGTGTTTACGGCGCATGTCAAGCTGAGGAATATAAATTACTTCCAACAATTACTGGAAGTGAAGGGGGCTGTGAAAAATGTACTCAAGGATTACCCCTTTAACCATTATACCATCGAGACCGAACTGGACGAGGAAAGTTGTGGGTTGAGTTGAGGCGGTTTTCCGTTTTCTGATTTCTGTTAGAAATCAACGGAAAGAATTATCGGATTTTCGTGAACCGAATATTCAGCTCCCTTTCGAGCTGCTTTATTTTACCTAGCTCCACTTTATTAACAAGTGCAAGGGAGATACCTATGTTCCCGGCTCTGGCAGTACGACCGCTTCTATGGGTATAATATTCGGTCTGGTCGGGAAGCTGATAATGTACCACAAAAGCAAGATTAACGACATCAATTCCCCTGGCAGCAACATCTGTAGAAACCAGGAGCCTGAGGGTCTTGTTCTTGAAAGCCCTCATCACCTTGTCCCTTTCCTTTTGAAGCATATCCCCTTCCAGTAAACCAACCTGATAATTCTTAGCCAGCAACTGCTTGGACAAGGTACGGGCAGCAGTCTTGGTCTTGGTGAAAATTATCCCTCTTTCCTTGCCCATGGTCTTTAAAAAATAAGCAAGGGTATCAAGTTTACTGTTGTCATCCCCAGAAACGAACTGGTGTTTTATTCCAGTATTTACTGCATCGGCAGCATCAATGTTGACGCGTTTTACATTCGGCCCGACGTACGTATTGATGATATCATTGAGCTCCCTGGGCATGGTGGCGGAAAATAACCAGATGTTTCTATTGCCACTGGTAATTTCCAGGATGCTGGTAAGATCTTTTTTAAAGCCCATGCTCAGCATTTCATCTGCTTCATCAAGGACAAGGGTCCTGATCTTCCTAATGTCTATAGCTTTTCTGCTAATCAGGTCTATAAGCCTGCCCGGGGTCGCAACGACGATCTGTGTTGGACGGGTTAAGCGACTGATCTGGATATCAATCTTTTCGCCCCCGTAAACGGCTTCCGTAAAGATCTTATCGGTGTATTTGG
>CAMPJY010000256.1 GCA_946887025.1 uncultured Salinimicrobium sp. | reverse complement strand
GGTTAAAAAGAGTCCTGTTGAGAAGTTTCTTATTTCGACAGGACTCTTTTTTTTTGGCAGCCTCTCCGCTGCTACGCTGCGCCAGGATCTCCAGATCCTGGCGCAACCGAGCGGGAATCTCCAGATTCCCGTGGGACAGAGACGGCAATCTGGAGATTGCCACCCGATGGGTTCCAAATCTGGAGATTTGGACCAGCGAACAATTCAGGCATGGTCAACTCTCCACTCTCCACTCTCCACTCTCCACTCTCCACTACTCCCCAATATTCACCCTTATCCCCCTGGTATGCCCCGAAAACTCGGGTGCATACATACTTTCAATACTGGTGATACCATTGGAAAAACTACCTGCATTATTCGCCCGTACCGTGTATTCCAACACATAGGTCCCCTTGCGCAGGCGGTCGAAGAAGAAATGCGTGGCAGCGTCACGGGTGCTTTCGTAATACGCAGTTCCGTCCTGGTATTTGTATTCACTCATCACATTGGTAGGCTCAAATCCGCTGGCGCGCATGTCCTTCAGATGTATGTAATCCATATCGGCAGTAGCCCGCACTACCAGCCTCACTGTGATGAGGTCTCCGGGCTTTAACTGCGTCTGGGGAGTGATCTTCTTCAAAACGCTTTTGGAAGCCTCAGAAACGTTTAAATAAAGCTCCTTTTCGATATTGAGCGGACTTTCCGAATGGGATTTTATCTTGTCCAGATCCTCGAAATACTGCCAGTACGCCCCTCCATAGCCGGGAACCTCATTATTGTTGACAACCTTGATCTCGCTGAAGGAATCCTTCACCTCCTCCGCTTTCCAGGTATGCTTTGTAGTTGCAGTACCGGCCTCAGTTTCGTTTTCCGAAGGCAGCGGTTCCCCGCCTACCAGAATAACTGTCTCATCCTCCAGCTGCAGCCAGTCTTCCCCCTGCATCAGCAGCGCGTACACCGCTTCGGTGGTCGCCTTGGTGGTGGGCCAGTGGCTGGTGCGTTTGTTCTGCAGCAGCCAGATCTTCATTTCCTCCACGGCTTCAGGGGCGGTGCCGACTTCGGAAAATCCTTCTATCAGCAGCGCCTGGGTCTCCACAGGTGCGCGGTACCAGAACCAGCCGGGAGTATTCTCCTTCCAATACATCCCGTAGTCGTCGGACGTCACGGCAGATTCCTTCAGGGAAACCAGGATCTGCTGTGCCAGTTCGTCTTCCTCAAATCGGGGAAGCGTCACCAGCAGCAGCCCTTTCTCATACAGCCCTTTCCCCAGCCAGTTTTCCTTCTGTGCCGCCACGATTTTCTGAAGAATTTGCTTTACCTCCTCATCTGGAGGGAAGGCATCCATGAAAAAGCTGCGGGCGTAGAGATAATGAAGGCTGGAGGTGTTCTGTAAGGCTTGGGACTCCTCCTCTTCCCATTTTCCTGCCTCCTCCACGATTTCCTTATCCAGATACCTGATGGCACTCTGGAGCAGGGCTTCGGCGCTTTCAATATCAACCCCCAGCTTTTCCAGATGTCCAAACCCAGCGACTATATGACGGGTAATGAAATAATTTTCCCTCCCGCCGGAGAACCAGGGAAAGGCCCCGGATCCCATCTGCATCCGCGTCAGCTTGTCGATATTTTCTTCTAATTCAGCTGCAAGTTTCTCCATTTTGAAAAGTTCCGCCAGCCGCTGCTGCTGTTCCTCTTCCGAGGCGGCATCCCTTATCCAGGGGGTCTCTGCAAGGATCAGGGATTTGAGTTCCTCATTTTTAGCCAACGGACTCACCAGACTGCTGTCCTTACGCCATTGCTCAAAAACCTCCCTGATCTTTGGCTGGGAATTTATCACATGTGCCGCCAGACTATTGGCGTAGATGCGGGAAAAGATCTGCTCCGAACACTCGTGCTCGAATTCCATGAGGTAGGGCAGACTCTGAATCGCATACCAGGCGGGATTCGGGGTGTATTCCACGCTGAATTTATGATGCTCCAGCGTACTGGATTCGTTGTTTTTAAAATTCTCGAAGGTATAGGTCTCCGTCTCTCCGGCGCGTACAAACATGGGAAGGCTTTCAGAAACCAGCATCCTGTTGGAAAGCACGGGCAGCAGGTTTTCTTCCCCGTCGCTATAAGTGCCGGCCCTGGCAAGGATCCTGTAGGTGACAGCCTGCACCCCCTGAGGGATGTGGAGTTTCCAGGAAACGGCCGTGCTGCTGTTGGGGGCGATCCGGAAGGCCTGGGTCCCATTTTCTGAAGTCAGCAGTAATTCATCAATCGGCTCCATGCTCAGGGCGTCGAAAAGCTGCAGCAGGGAGGTCCCTGTTTTTGCTTCTGAAGTCATATTGGTGATCTTCGCTTTGAAGACCAGACTGTCCCCTTCCCGTAGGAATCGCGGTGCATTGGGAGTGACGCTCAGCTCTTTTTGGGTAAGCACCTTTTCCTCAAGGCTTCCGATGGTCCAGTCGCTAGTGTGGGCCAGCAGGCGGAACTTCCATTGGGTCAGGGCTTCGGGGGAAGTGAAACTGAATTTCAGCCCTCCATCGGAATCCAGACCCAGGTGGGGGAAAAAGAAGGCAGTCTCGTCGAGATCCTTCCTCGCCTCCACCTGCTGTAGCTCCTGCAGACCTTTTTTAGTAGTGATGATCACGACCCCGTTACTGCCCCGGGCCCCATAAATGGCCATAGCCGCATTAGGGGTAAGGATATCGGTGGAAAGGATGTCAGCGGC
>CAMPJY010000255.1 GCA_946887025.1 uncultured Salinimicrobium sp. | reverse complement strand
GGACTCGACAGGGCATCTTTTTCCACCAGCAGCTGCAGGACTTTCAGAATATGATCTTCTTTATATTTTAACTGTTCCACAAGCTGACGGGAACTATGGGGGCCATTTTCGAGTATGCCCACAATACCGGAATAGATCTCTTTCGCAAGAACTTTTGTAAGGACCTCAGGGGTACGGGCACACACAGAGCAGATACCGCAGGGGGGAGAGGCTTTTTCTCCAAAGTATTCAAGAAGCTGCTGACTCCTGCAGCGGTCCTCATTTTTGATGTAGGCCAATACAGCCTCTATCTTGGAAGTTTTGGTTTGTGTCTGTTGCCTTATATATGGCGCCAGCCTGTTGATGGTGATATCGTCCTCACGAGGAACCAGAAAGCTGACACTGGCGTCATGCTCATCGTGTTCAAAGTCTATGATCCCCTCCCGCTTCATCTGGCCCAGCAGTCGTAAGGCATCCCTTATCTCCATCCCTGACTTCGACTTCACCACCTGCAGATTTATTTCAGTCATGGCCTCAAAAACGCCGCCGTAGGTGCGCAGGATACTTTTTACCAGGTCCTCTGCCTGCGGATTAGCCTCCAGATAGAATTGCAGCTGTCTGTTGGAAGAAAGCACATGGAGGCGGGTCTTCTTTTTAAATTGTTCCGATAGCTGCAGTACGCTGGTTCGATCAAGAACCAACAGGCTATTATACGCCTTCTGGAAGTTGAGATCATAGATCTTACAGAATTCCGCAAAGTTGAAGCTGTGCCTGGAATCTTCCCCTTCGCCATAAGCGATTCCGAAATAGGTGACCAGCTTTCGATAGGTAAGTTTTACAAACTCCAGGTCCGGCAGGGTTTCCAGGAACTGGGATCGCAGTTGCGGGATATCGCTGTTATTGGTCAGGATCACTGCCCTAGCCGGTTTTTCGTCCCTTCCGGCCCTGCCGGCCTCCTGGAAATAACTCTCCAGACTCTCGGGCAGCTGCAGGTGGATCACACTGCGAACATCCGGCTTATCAATCCCCATCCCGAAGGCATTGGTTGCGACCATTACTCTTTTCTCTCCCAAAAGCCAGTCCTGCAGGTTTTTTGATTTTTCCTTCTTTGAAAGTCCCCCGTGATACACCTCCGACGAAATTCCTTTTTTCTGAAGAAAAGTTGAAATTTCCACGGTTGCCTTACGGGTCCGGACATAGATTATTGCCGACTCCCCATGCTGGCGGAGCAGCTTCTCCAGATGGTAATATTTATCCTCGACCTTCAGGACCTCATAGGAAATGTTTTTTCGCTCAAAGGATTTCCGAAAAATTTCGGGGGAACTTAATTTCAGTTGTTCCGAAATATCTTTTACCACCTCCACGGTAGCCGTGGCCGTAAGGGCTATAAAGTTCGTAGCGGGCTTCAGTTCCCTCAGAAGGCTGATATTCCTGTATGAAGGCCGAAAATCATGTCCCCACTGCGAAATACAATGCGCCTCATCGACTGCTATCAGGTTTACATCCATCTGCCTGATCCGCTCCTGTACCAGTTCCTGCTGTAGCCGCTCGGGAGAGAGGTAAAGGAATTTATAGTTGCCATAAATACAGTTATCCAGCAGGTCATCCACTTCAGAAAAACTGGCACCCCCAATAAGGGCCAAAGCTTTAATGCCTTTCTTATTCAAGCTATTCACCTGATCCTCCATCAGCGCCACCAGGGGGGAGATGACCAGGCAGAGACCGGGCCTGATCAGGGCAGGGATCTGAAAACACAGGGACTTTCCGCCTCCCGTGGGCATTAGGGCAATGACATCTTTCCCTCGGATTACCTCCTGGATTATATCCTCCTGCATCTCCCGGAAGCTTTCATGGCCCCAGTATTTCTGCAGAATGTCTTGTGGAGTTTCCATTAGGGCAGGCGGGTAAGAATAAATTCCACCCGTTCTTCGACAGTCCCATAAGGAACTTCCTCCGGCTGGTATCCTGCTTCCTCGTAACTCTTCTTCAGGTGCCCGTAAATGATCTCTGCCTCCTCAAAATTCTCGTAACGTTCATTATCACTGACGTAGATTTCCTTCCAGGGGGGCAGGAGGAAGATTTTTTCATAAACATATTCACGGCAGACGTCGGTAAAGACCCGGGGATAATCATTTCCAAAAAAGTCCATATAAGCCACCACGTCAGGGATTCCCCGGTCAATAAAGACATGGTCGCAGCTGAAGTTTTCCGCATCCAGGAACTGCTGGATTCGGCCTTCCAGAAGCATTTCACTAAAGAGCAGGGGTTCCGTAAGAAAAAGCTGGGAAATCCCTTTTTTCTGGGCCTCCAGAGTGATCTGGCGCGAAATTTCATGCAGGCAGTAATGAGATTTTGACTCCAGCTCCTTTATAATGGAGGTCTTTCCTGTCCCGGGGCCCCCGGTTATGACTATTTTATTGGCTTTCACGCTGCAAATTTCGCACTTTGGATTCGATTTAAAAAATGGATCTTTCCTTGTATCTTTGTATTTTTATTGAAACGAAAGCTATGGAAAATCCCCGCAATCCTGAAGAATTTTACGAAAAACTACGGTCGCAGCTCTATGACACCTCCCTGTGGCCCTCCATTTATCTTTATAAATTTATAGTGCCTACCGGGCCGGAAAAGATCCACGGAATAGAGAAGATCTTTGACAATATGGGGGCGGTGATCACTACAAAACAATCCAGGAAGGGGAACTATACCAGTGTAAGCGTAAACGT
>CAMPJY010000254.1 GCA_946887025.1 uncultured Salinimicrobium sp. | reverse complement strand
CCCCGACCCCCTCGGTGTAAACGAGGTGCTCTGAACCAACTGAGCTAATTGCCCTTACAATAGTATTTCTGAACTTCTGCAGTCTCTCAAGGCAGGACCTCTCTGTGATTGCGGTTGCAAATATAGACTAGATTTTCATTTATGCAAAGATTATTTTCAAAAAAATTAAATTATTTCTGCCACCGTAAAAGTGCTGCCCCCAACGTACACCACATCGGCCTTCCCGGCGCTGGCAAGGGCTGCCGCATAAGCTTCTGAAACCGACTTATATGCCTCCCCTTTCAGGCCAAAGACTTCAGCATTTTCTTTGAGAACTTCGGCATCCATACCCCTCGGAATATTGGGGCGACAAAAATAAAAATGAGCTTTTTCAGGCAATAAAGGCAGTACCGCTTTCAGATCCTTGTCATTGACCACCCCAAAAACCAGATGTAATTTTTCAAAATCCTCGTCCTGCAACTGGGCCATGGCGTATTCCAGGCCTTCTTTATTATGCGCTGTATCGCAGATGACCTTAGGCTCCTGCCTGAGCACTTCCCAGCGGCCTCGCAAGCCTGTATTCCATACAACATTCCCTATTCCCTCCTCTGTTGCCTCCGCGGGAATATTCCATTGCGCCTGCTTTAATGTCTCAAGAGCCATGAGAACGGTCCTGATGTTCTTCTTTTGATAGTATCCCTTCAGATCCGATTCAAGGTTTTTACCCTTATAATCTTCCGAAAGGAACAAGGGCGCATTTCTTAATGCTGCAATCTTTTTGAAAACAGGGAGGGTTTCTGAATGCTTCTCCCCTATGACCACCGGTACCCCTTCCTTTATTATCCCGGCTTTCTCCGCGGCTATTTCAGCAAGACTTTCGCCAAGGATCTGGGTATGATCCAGTCCAATATTTGTGATTACTGAAACTTCAGGGGTAATTATATTAGTAGAATCCAGTCGTCCGCCAAGACCTACTTCTATTACCGCCACATCCACCTTCTCCCGGGCGAAATACTGAAAGGCAAGCCCTACGGTCATTTCAAAAAAGGAAAGCTGATGTGCACGGAAAAAATCCTCGTTCTCATGAACAAATTCCACCACTGCGGCTTGAGTGATGTCAATGCCGTCGATCTTTATTCGTTCCCGAAAATCTTTTAAGTGCGGGGAAGTATACAGGCCCACCCTGAAGCCGGCTTCCTGAAGCACCGAGGCCAGCATATGTGAAACCGAACCTTTTCCATTGGTCCCAGCTACATGAATGGTTTTAAAATGCTTGTGTGGATTATCGAGATGTTCCGATAAGGCGAGGATGTTGGTGAGGTCTGTCTTGTAGGCTTTATTTCCCAACTGCTGGTACATAGGCAGCTGCTGAAACAGCCAATCGACCGTCTCCTGGTAACTTTTCAATTAATCAGAAAGTTTGAAGTTATAAATAATGGTCCCGGTCTGGATCTCGGGCGCCTCTGAATCGCTGTTGAAAACGGTAGCCAGGGCTGCTCTCTTTGCAGGAGAAGTCAGACATTCCGCGGTATTGGTGGTGCCTTTCACTCCGGGAACTGCACTGACCACCCGGCCGCTTCTGTTCACTTTGATCTGAACCACTACGATCCCGGCTTCATTGCAATCCTGCACGAATTTTTCCTTGTTCAGGGCCTGGCGCCCTCCTAACATATAATTTCCATCACCGTCGATTCCAATCCCATTTCCGTAATAGGAACTGGCCCGGGGATCCCCATCAGGGTCTCCTTTATCTCCGGCCTGGTTGTCATTCCCCTCCCCTCCCTCGGCACGACCATCGCGTTCGGGGCCGTTAAGGATACTACTCAGGGCATCAGTGGTGGATTTATCCGGTTTGGGATCCGGCTTTTTCACCGGCACTACCTCTTTTTTCACCGGCTGTTCAGCCTGCACCACTTTTTTCTCGATCTCTTTCTCCTCAATTACAGGAGCCTCCTCAATTTCCTGAGTAACGACCTCCTCTTTGATATTAGTCTCTACAGGCGTGACTTCGGGAGTGCTGGTTTGTGGAGCTGATTTAACAGGTTCTGTAGGTTGTTCGGTTCCCGAACCTACTTCAGAAGTTCCAAAATTTATGGCGATCCCACTTTCCGGTGGGGGATCAAGGTATTTGAATCCGAAGAATAATAGCAAAAGAATCAGCAGCACGTGAAGGATCACCGTGATGGTAAAAGACTTTTTTTCGTACCGTGTTTCTAGATATTTCACCTTATTCAAAATTATATTCCCGTTGGGATCTCACTTTCTTTCAGAAAACCGAAACCAGTTATTCCGGCTTTACTGCCAGAACAATTTTATACCTGTTCCTGTTTGCGATATCCATTACATTCACCGCCTTTTCAATTGGCACCCCTTCTTCTGCCCGAAGGATGATCGTCGGATCCTCAACCCCTGACAATTTCTCTCTCAATTTCTGTTCCAAAGAGCTGCTGCTTACCCTCTCATCGTTAATATAAACCTGCAGGTCCTTGGTAATACTCACCGAGATGTTCTGCACGTTGGTGGTTTTTCCTTTTGCCTTGGGCAGGATCAGGTCCAGCGCCTCAGGCGTTATGGCCGGGGAGGTCAGCATGAAAAATATGAGTAGAAGGAATACAATGTCAGTCATGGAACTCATACTGAATTCTGCACTGACTTTATTTCTGCCTCTTAACTTCATATTAGGTAGGTTCGTTTAACAGGTCAAGGAAATCAACTGCGGTGGCTTCCATCTGGTG
>CAMPJY010000253.1 GCA_946887025.1 uncultured Salinimicrobium sp. | reverse complement strand
CTGGCGAAGTTAAAATCTGTCATAAGTTTTGAAATTGAGAACTGTGGCGAATTTATGAATAAATATTAAGATTGCCGGATTGCCTATCTTCTAATTGAATTGACCTGCCTTTTAAGGCGGGTAATAAATGTCGCTCCTCCAGCTCCGGAGGGGCGACATCAAAATTCCGCGCAATTTAAATACAGGGGATATCAAGATTGATATTCACCTGATAAATATCTGGACTGTAATCGGGCCTGCTCTAAACTAAATTAAAATCAATTCAAAACCATATCAGAAGCATTATTTAATGGTTGTGATATGGTTCTGATATGGTTGTGTTATGGTTCTGATATGCTTTTAACACATTCTTGTTCCTTAGCTGGGACGGCTAAGAACTGGTGCTAAAGGATCTTTCTCCCCTGAAAAAGAGGGAATGAAATTTTGGGAGAAAAAAAAGAAGGAAATATTTGTACAAGCGAAAGTTTGTTTTAAATTTGCATCCGCATTACAGCAATGGCCTATGGTGTAACTGGCAACACGTCTGGTTTTGGTCCAGAAGAGTCTAGGTTCGAGCCCTAGTAGGCCAACAGCAAAATGTGAAACCGAATTGTGAAAACAGTTCGGTTTTTTTGTGCTCTTAATTTCCGAGGGCCTCGTCCTGGGGATTGGAGAATGTAGGCCACGAATTCACGAATAATTTATTTGTTTTTCGTGGATTCGTGGCGGCAGAATAAAAAATCCGGCTCGCAGGCCGGATTTTCTATTTCATAATTTGGTTATTAAATCTGGTTAGATCATGCTACTTTTAATAAGCTATAATAAGAAAGCACGTTCTGGTAGTATAATAAGCTCTTTTTATCAGATCTTACACAGGATCTGAGAAATCGTTCAAGATCCTGACATTCAAAAGAAACACTGGTGTAGTTGTTTGCTGCAACAGGAATTTCTACTTTTACTATTTGGTTCTGATAATCAATTTCGACATTCCTGGCTTCAAAATATAGTTTTACTAGTCCCTTATGAAGGGAAGTGAATGGAGAACCGGTTTCTTTGGATCCATTGCAACTATAAGTGACCAGGTTTTTTACTTCTTCGAGTATTGTGGAGGGTTGAGTTGGATTCATAAGCGCACTAAGATTTGGTTCATATTCATGGGCTAAAGTAAGACATCAAATGTTAAATTCATTTTAATATTATGCTGATTGGCACAGAATTAACAATGTGGAGCGCAGTTTGTGATAAAATTTTATTTTTACGGGTTTTCCCCTATTAAATAAATTAAGACTCTCCGCCTGATCTTACGATTCCGGCTCCGTTTTTCCCTAAATTTTTACTAGCCTTAAACTGACTGAAGTCATTTTTTTCGCAGGAGTCTGCCAGTAATTTTGCTCTTTCTAAATTAAAGGATATGAGCAATCTGATTCAGAAGTACAATGTTGCAGGCCCCAGGTATACCAGCTATCCCACGGTGCCTTATTGGGATGTCCCGCAATTTTCGTTTGAGGATTATAAAAAGCGACTTAAGACCTCCTTTCTTCAATCCAATAGTTCTGAAGGGATAAGTCTATATATCCACCTTCCCTTCTGCGAAAGCCTGTGCACCTTCTGTGGCTGTAATAAACGGATCACCAAACGCCATGAGGTGGAATCGCCTTATATCGCTGCTGTGCTTCACGAATGGGAGTTGTATGTGAAATTGTTGGGCAGGCGACCTATTATTCGGGAAATCCACTTAGGGGGAGGAACACCGACCTTCTTCAAGCCGGGGAACCTGCTTCTGCTAATCAATGGGCTTTTTGAATTTGCCGACAGGGCAGAGGAATGGGATTTCAGCTTTGAAGGTCATCCTAACAATACCACTGAAGAACACCTGCAGGCGCTTTATGATGTGGGATTCCGACGGGTGAGTTACGGGGTGCAGGATTATAATCTGGTGGTACAGCAGGCCATCCATAGATTCCAGCCTTTTGCCAATGTGAAGAAAGTTACGGAGGCCGCCAGGCGAATTGGTTACACCTCAGTTAGCCACGACCTTATTTTTGGTCTTCCCTTCCAGACGGTGGAACATGTAAAAGCCACCATAGAAAAAACCAAAGAACTGATGCCTGACCGGATTGCCTTCTATAGTTATGCCCACGTACCCTGGATCAAAGGGAACGGGCAGCGCGGATTTAAAGAAGAAGACCTTCCCACTCCTGACGTAAAGCGCCTGATGTACGAACATGGGAAGAAGGATTTTGAAAAGGCAGGATATACTGAAATAGGAATGGACCACTTCGCCCTGGAAACCGACTCTATGTATAAATCCATGGGGAACGGAAAATTGCACAGGAATTTTATGGGGTATACTTCTTCAAAGACCAGGGTAATGATAGGCCTGGGAGTTTCCGCCATCAGTGATTGCTGGACCGGTTTTTCTCAGAACGTGAAAACAATTGAAGAATATTACGAGCTTCTGGAAAAGGATGAGATCCCCGTTTATAGAGGGCATATTTTAACCGATGAGGATGAAATAATCAGAAAACATATCCTGAACCTGATGTGCAATCTGGAAACCAGCTGGAGCTCGACCTCAGGATACTTCAAAGAAATTCCCGATGTTCTGGTAAGACTAAAGGAAATGGAGGCCGACGGGTTGCTGGAAATCAATTCAAATTTCATAAAGATAAAAGAATCCGGTCGACCTTATGTGAGAAACGTATGTATGGCTTTTGATGTTCTGCTTCAACGCCATCAACCGGAAACCCAGTTGTTTTCCATGACGGT
>CAMPJY010000252.1 GCA_946887025.1 uncultured Salinimicrobium sp. | reverse complement strand
GAAAACATCATCACCAAAACCTCACAGGGACTCCTGATCTACGAGTACATCCTTCTGGAGAAGTTTCCCAAAAAGGACATTCGCAGTCTGCTGCGGCAGGGCCGGCCCCTCCCCAACCCATTTGTTTCAGGAGGACAGCTGGCCATCCGGCTTCACAATGGGGTGTGGAACCACGAGGATCTTCAGCTGCCGGCTTTTAAAGGCACCGCCTTCGATTTTGCCAATCATTATTATAAGTTGGCCACCCTACCGGAACTCTGTTACCTGCTCAATCAGAACCTGCGCCTGGGCCTGAAGATCCCTTCCGAGGAATTGCTGGACCAGCTGAATAAGTCAGAAATGGATAGCAGCTTTCCAAAGCTGAGTTTCTTCCGTCCCCCCATCAGCAATACGCGGCCTTCGGAAACCCTGAACCTGCCCCAGATTTTTAAGCGGATCACGGGGGAGGAGTACCGAAAGCAGACAGAGGCCCTGCGGCAGCTGGAGGATCGGAAGGAGGCCCGGCAGTACAAAGCCACCCATTTCCCCTACGTCACCTTCGCCGGCTGCTTTGAGAAGAGGAGCGATACCCACCTGTTGCAGCCTTCCGGCCTGATGGTGATTGATCTGGACGATCTTCAGGAGCTGAATCGAGTAAAGGAGGCTTTAATCGCCGAACGGGAATACGAAACCGAATTGCTGTTCACCTCCCCCTCCGGCCGTGGTCTCAAGTGGGTCACCAGCTATCCGCACCTGGAAATCGGACACCAGGATTATTTTCAGATCCTGTGCAGTTATCTGGAAGCTGTATTTGGCCTGACTCCAGACTTTTCCGGCCGCGATATTTCAAGGGCCTGCTTCATCAATTTTGATCCCGAGGCCGTGCTGAGCAGGAGGTATCTGTTTAGTGGAGAGAGGAGAGTGGAGAGAGGAGAATTTCAATAAAAACAAATTCCAAATTCCAATAAAGGACTCATAACTCTCAACTTTAATTAAATAACAAAATAACCAACCATGAAACACCTTGACCGCCACGCTGCCGTGGAGCGTATCCTGCAGCAGCTTGAAAACAACTCCCTCGACCTGACCGGTTCGTACGACAACTGGCTCAAACTGGCTTTTGCCCTGAGCTCTCTTGGCGAGAGTGGCCGCTCCTATTTCCATCGCCTCAGCCGCTTTCATCCGGAGTATGACCCCGCGGAAAGCGACCTGCAATTCTCCCGCTGCCTGGAGAGCAAAGGCTCCGGCATCAGTCTGGGCAGCTTCTTCCACATGGCAAGGGAAGCCGGAATTCCCTTGTCGGAGGCAGCTGCCTCCGGGGCTCCAAAATCACGGGAAACCAAAAAGAATGATCCCGCAATAGACGATTTTGAGAATCAGGAGGAACCGCAGAAATTGCCCTGCCTGCCCGAGGAAATCTATGAAACCCTGCCCGATTTCCTCAAGAAAGCAGTGGCCCCGGCGGAGAGTCCGGAGGAACGGGATGTGATCCTTTTGGGTTCCATCACCGTCCTGAGCGCCTGTCTGCCGACGATTTACGGGATCTACGACGGTTTTGAGGTCTATTCCAACCTCTACCTGTACGTCACCGCTGCGGCCTCCTCCGGAAAGGGAAAACTGAACCTGTGCAAGCGCCTGGTGCTCCCTATCCACCTGAAAAAACGCAAGGAAGCCGAGGAAATGAAGCTGTTGTTTGATTCCGTTTCCGCCGAAGGGGACAAGGGAGCCGACTTGCCGGAAAAGCCCAGGGAAAAGATGCTGCTGCTGCCGGCTAACAGCAGTGCCACCGGGGTATTTCAGCTGCTCGCAGACAACGATGGCCGAGGATTACTTTTTGAAACTGAGGGAGATACACTTTCGAATATTTTTAAAGCAGATTTTGGGAATTATTCGGATGGCTACCGGAAATGCTTTCATCATGAGACCATTTCTTTCTATCGAAGAACCGACAGGGAGTATGTCGATATCCAGTCTCCCTGCCTCTCCACGGTGCTTTCCGGCACCCCGGGACAGGTCCATGGATTGATCCCAAACGCCGAGAATGGGCTCTTCAGCCGGTTCCTGTTTTATCATCTGGAACTCGACCCTTCCTGGAAGGATACCTTCCGAAACAAAAATAAGGTGGAATTATTGGATTATTATCATCAACTGGGGCTGAATTTTTCACAATTTTATGAACTTCTCTGCAAGCAGCCCCCTATCCAGGTGGTGTTGACGGAAGACCAGCAGGACCGGTTCTACCATTTCTTCCGAAAAATCCAGAATCGGTACCACGCCCTGCTGGATGACAATTTTGTGGCCACCGTACGACGGATGGGGCTGAATGCTTACCGATTCATGATGGTGTTCAGTGCCCTGCGGCACCACGGGAATGACCAGATGCCGCACAAGATCACCTGCGGGGAAGAGGATTTTAAAGCGGCCCTGGCCCTTATTAAAACCCTGCTGCATCACAGCATTCACGCCTATAACAGGTTGCCGGACAAGAAGGAAGTCAGTGAAAAGGAGAATTTCCGCTTAACCCTGCTCCGAAATTTACCCCCGCAGTTCAGTTTTGTGGAATTCCTTCAGAAGTGTGCGCAGTTTAATCTCCCCAAAACCACCGCTTTCCGCATTCTCAAATTGTTCCTGAAGGAGGAGCTTGTCCTGAAGAAAAGCCGGAACAATTATGTGCTGAAGGAAAACGAGGATCTGTGGGGCGAGCAGTTTTCGGGGGAAAAATAGTTGGAAGTCGGAAGTCGGAAGTCCGAAGTCCGAAGTCCGAAGTCGGAAGAGCAAATTCCACTTTT
>CAMPJY010000251.1 GCA_946887025.1 uncultured Salinimicrobium sp. | reverse complement strand
GGGAAACCTTTTCTTAAGGCATTACATATTTCCAATATCAATTTTATTCACCTCCACCAGCATCCTCCCCTGCACCTCCACGATGGCCAGCAGCAGCTTCTCCCCCGGCAGCAGCTGCAGGATCCTGAAATCGGTGATGAAGCCCGAAAGTGAAACCCCTTCCGCAGGTTCTATGGAACTTTCCAGCTTTTTGTTGATATTCCCCAGCTGCTCCGCGATCAGGGGCCGGAAATCAAAGTTCATCCTCTTTTTGATCTTGTCCCTGAAAAAGGTGCCCGCAAGGGTTTCCAGGGAATTGTTCAGCAACCAGCTGCTGCTCTCCACGTCGAATTTATAATCCTTCACAGAAAGTTTCTGGGATCCCGGCTCGAAATGCAGGGATACATCCAGCAGGATACTGCCTTCCTTGTTTCTGAAAAAGGTGGTGAGGGTTTTGAATTTCACGTCTACAGCCAGATCGTACCCCTCCACATGGCTTTTCGCCAGATCTACGTCGAGAAAGGTTGCGTATTTTGTCTCCTCCCCATTCTCCCCCGTGGTGGAAATATGCTCCCCCACCAGCTGCTGCCTTAAAAAACCCTCCAGGGCAGTATAGCTAATCTTAACGGGGATCTGAAAACGGATGTCATCTTGCAAGGGATCTTTCATGTGTTTTTTACGATTTTACCCTAAGATACGCATTTTCAAAAAAAAACCCTTCAAGTTACTTGAAGGGTTTTCTTAGTAGCGGGAACTGGACTCGAACCAGTGACCTTCGGGTTATGAGCCCGACGAGCTACCTACTGCTCTATCCCGCGATGTTGGGTGCAAATATACGACAGATTTAAAGTTGTTTGCAAGCTTTTTTGAAATAAATTTTTCCGGAAGCTTCAGGAGTTTAAATATCAGGGCTTTCCTTGTACTTAAATATTTTCAAGCCACGAATTCACGAATATTTTTTGGGAAATGGGGAGAAAAAAAGCTAGTCCACCTTCAGTTTAAAGGTCGAGGCCGGTAATTCTTCTGAATTTACCAGGTTCGCTTCGGAATAGGGGCTCCAGCCGTAATAGACATACTCCGGTTTCTCCGGACTCTCCAGAATGATCTTCCTTCCCTCTGCTCTGGCAAACAACTGAGTGGTCCCATCAAGAGAAAAACCCTTTATATCATTCCCCTCTGAGGCATGAAGCCCTTCTGCGTGATCAAAAGATATATAGACCTTTCCGCCTTTGAATTCAGCCTTTCGGGGAAGCGGTCCGGAAACCACTATGTCCTTCCCGTAATCCTGGTTCAGCGCCCATCGCGCCAGACGTTTCCCCACCGCCCTTTTGTTGCGGGGATGTACGTCATTCCGGTTTCCAACATCACTGGAAACCGCCATCCCCACGTGTTCCACCTCATCCAGCAACCGGCGTTGTTCATCCCTGAACTCCGGCCAGTAGTGCGAATCGTAGTTCAAAGTATCTATGGACGATAGCTGCACCCAGTAAAAAGGCAGCTCCGGTTTGTTCCACTTCTTCCGGTAATCTTCTATCATCAGTTTCTGCAGGTCCGCATACTCTTTCACCCGCTCCGGTTCCTGGGCATTGCTCTCGCCCTGGTACCAAAGGATCCCCCTGATCGGCATTTTCAATATGGGAGCTATCCCGGTTTCAAAAGCATATCCGGGCCTGAAGCCATGGGCTGGGCCAAGGGGATCATTAGAAGCCTTCTCCTCGCCTACATTCTCCCGCCCCCGTACTCTTACCCAATCAGGCAGATCCTCGTTAAAAAGCCAGTTTCCTGCAGCTTTGGAGGCAAATTGTTTGCTGTCACGCAAGGTTTCGATGGAAATGAAGGTCTCCAGGGGCGCACCACCTATGGCAAGGTTGATCAGCCCTACCGGCACCCCGGCCTTCTGGTTGATCTCCTTTCCAAAATAATAGCCTACCGCACTCATCCCCCTGACACTGGCGGAGTCACTTACCTCCCATGTGCCATCGTAAAATTCCTTGTCCTCCAGCTTTTCCCGTTGCTGAGGGGTGTAAGCCTGTCCGTAAATATTTTTCCCGATAAACTGCGCGTTATAGTACCGCAGCTCCTCATTATCCGCATGTTTCACTTCCTCCTGAAAGAACAGCTCCCCGCTCATGGGCCATTCCATATTCGACTGGCCTATCAGCAGCCACACATCACCGATCAGGATATTTTCAAGAAGGATCTCCTCCCCCGAAGCGGTAATTTTTAAAGTCTGAGGGGAGGCCTGCGCGCTTTGCGGCTCCAGGCGTGTCTCCCAGTACCCCTTTTCATCAGCCCTGGTTTTATAGACCCTTCCCATAAATGAAACCTCCACTTCTGCATCGGCAGCGGCCATGCCCCAGACGCTTATGGGTTCCTCACGCTGAAGCAGCATATTATCAGTAAAAATCTCTGCCACCGACAGTTGAGGCAACACAGGAGCAGAAACCATAACAAAAACCATAAACATCAGTAATTTCATATGGGGAATTTCAGAAATGTGGTTCAATTTAAAACATTAGTGGATGTTGCACAACCCCTATTTTGATGTCGCCCCTCGGGGTAATTGTGGCGGGTGATGTCATTTCTACAAAGATTCCGCCCCTTCGGGATTTTTTTCCTCTCCGGAGGATGGACATCATTGTAGAAATCGACATTCCACCACCTCCAGCTCCAGAGGAGCTGCACATGCTTGGCTATTAGCCAAATACTGTTAAATATTTATTATTTTTCTAATAAGCATCTTGCTTTCTCCCTTGAGATAATCTAAGTTTACACCAACCCTACCACAATTCCCCCC
>CAMPJY010000250.1 GCA_946887025.1 uncultured Salinimicrobium sp. | reverse complement strand
TTTTATCGGGGGTTCAATGCGCCGCGCGATCTGGGGAGCTGGTTTAAGTGTTATGGCACTGCTGCTTCTTTTCTCCTGCAGCAAGGAACCTATAGAGGAAATTACGGTGGAAACGGCAGCTCTCGCTGTTGAAAGCCAAAGGATCATCAAGGACCAGTACATTGTTATCCTGTCAAAGAAACCTGTGAAGCAGGATCCCAGGGCTGCCGTAGCCCTTGAGGCGATCTCCAAAGAGGTGGGGAACATGAAAGGAGCGAGGGTAAGGGCGAAATTCAGGCATAGCCTGACGGGGTTTTCTGCAAACCTGAGTAAGGGGCAGCTGAAAAAGCTGGAAAAAGATCCCCGGGTAGTTTCAATTACCCCCGACCGGATCATAGAACTAGAGGCCGTAAGCGACGCAGTGCCGGTGACGGTGCAGGAATATCCCATCTGGAACCTGGACAGGATTGACCAGCGAACGATTAAAATGGACAGGGCTTATACGCATACTGCCACGGGAGCCGGGGTGGATGCTTATATCATCGATTCCGGGATCAGGTATTCCCACAGTGAATTCAGCGACCGGGCGAAATTAGGGATCGATCTGGTGGCGGCCTATCCCGAGGATTGGGATGTTAATGAGCCCAAGGTGGACCCGGGGGACGATTGTGGTGGTCATGGAACTCATGTGGCGGGAACCGTAGGTGGGGAACTTTATGGGGTCGCCAAGGACGTGAACCTGATCTCGGTGAAAGTTTTCAGCTGTGCCGGGATTTCAAGCGAATCCAGGGTAATGTCGGCCATTGAATGGGTAACGGCGGAGGCAGCCAAAGAGGAAAATGCAGGTCGTCCTGCGGTGGTAAACATGAGTCTGGGCGGAGCTCCATATGAAGCTTTTGAAACGGCCATCACAAATTCCATTGCGACAGGGATAAATTATGTAGTCGCTGCGGGGAATTCCAATACCCTTGCCTGCGACTTTGCTCCCGCAAGGGTGCCCGGAGCCCTGACCGTGGGGGCGAGCGATGTAAGCAACTGGCGCGCTTATTTCTCCAACTATGGAGATTGTGTGGATCTGTACGCTCCCGGAGTGAATATCACTTCCGCGGGAATTGCTGATGACACTGCGACCATTAATAAAAATGGAACTTCCATGGCTGCCCCTCATGTAACCGGATTGGTGGCGCTTTACCTGGAAACCCATCCCGATGCCACCCCTGAAGAGGTGCACGCCGCCGTGGTGGAAAATGCCACTCCCAATGTAATTGCGGATGTGCCTTCGGGTACGACCAACCTGGCGTATACTCACTGGGGAACCCCTGAATTTACGGCTCCGGAACCACCAGATATGAATTTAAGGGTCTATGGAATAGAAAGTGGGCCCCGGTCCAAAATCTACCTTGTCTGGGATCCGACAGAGTCTCCTTATTACCTCGAGGTTTATAAAAACGGAGAACTTGAAAGGACTACACGTAATTCCGGGCAGTTGGAATTGGAAACTAAAAAAAACAGCAGGGATGTATATCAGATATGTGAATTCTTCTACGAGAATTGTTCAGAGGTGGTAAGTCCGAATTTCGATGATCTGGAGGGTTTTAAACCGAATGTAAAACCGACAGCTTCTTTTGTGTATACGGTGAATGGCATGGAAGTCAGCTTCACCGATACCAGTACTGACGTAGATGGCAGCATTGTCGAATGGACCTGGGTGATGGGAGACGGCAGCCGGGATCTCAGGGTGCAGAATCCCACGTATACCTACAGCCAGCCGGGCACTTACGAAGTGATACTTTTTGCCTTTGACAATTTTATGGAACAGAATTATTATCGACAGCTAATAACAATAACTGGGGAAGGGGTAGAGGCGCCTCCGACAGCCGATTTCAGTTATCAGACAGATGGCCTCAGCGTACAGCTTCAGGACCATAGCAGTGACATAGGAGGGGCTGTTGAAAGCTGGCAATGGGATTTTGGCGATGGAAACAGCTCAACCCTGCAGCATCCTCAGCACACATATTCCGAAGCAGGTGTATACACGATAAGCCTGCTGGTGACGGATAACCAGGGAGAGACCGCCAGCCTATCACGGGAAGTCAGGGTGGAGGTGGAGATCCCTTCTGCCATTAAGCTCTCCGCCATCGGCAGCAAGGCGAAAGGGGAGTGGCAGGCCGATCTGGAATGGACCACGGATGGGATTTCAGGAATGGTGGACATATACCGCGATGGAAATCTGATCGCTACGGTCGCCAATTCAGGCACGTACAGAGATGATACCGATAGAAAAGGAGGCGGGGAACTTACTTATGTCGTTTGTGAATCGGGGAGCAGGGTTTCATGTTCCAATGAGGTAAGGCTTCAGTTTTGAAATAAGAGGTTTAAGCAAAAAAAGAATGCGATGGAAATAATCCTCCATCGCATTCTCAATATACAGACCCCTCTGAAAAATTAAAATTTCCATCTAACATATTCAAACAAAGTCAGAAGGGTCCGTAATTATCGTTCATTCTCCTGTTCGGCGGAGATATAATCCTTATCCACGGGCAGCACGCTGTAAGCGAGTCGGGTAACAGCCATTGCGATCAGTACTGCGGTGATCACAAAGAGCAGGAATTTCACCATTAAGCTGTCACTAAGCACATTTTCGTAAAACGTCAATAAAATCTCTATAGCCAGAAACGCTATCTGGAAACTCGCTTTCAATACCATTTAACCTGTTAGATTTATTGTAAAGATACGCTGGCTTTCAGCGTAGTAAAAATGATTTGGAAGGTTTAAATCAAATTTAACGCCAAGATTGGGG
>CAMPJY010000249.1 GCA_946887025.1 uncultured Salinimicrobium sp. | reverse complement strand
CTCTATATCCATAATAAAATGTTCAAATTATTAAAACTATGTGTCCTGCTTCTCCTTTTTTCTTCCTGCCAGAAAGATGATGACGAAACGATGCTCTGTTCCACAGGGCCGGTGACCCTGGAACTTCTGATTATAGAAGAATCTACAGGAGAGAACCTCATTGCAGAGGGAGTTTATACCAGAAACCAGATCAGCATCAGCGATCAGGACGAAAAGGCGGTGGACTTTCAGCTCAACGAGCAGGGCCAGATCGGTTTGCTGCTCGGCTGGGAAGAAAAGTCTGATATTTTTTCCGTGCGCATGGGGGAGGAGATCGAATTTGATATCAGCTTCAGCCTGGAAGAGAGAAGCAGTAAAAATTGTACCAACACATTTTTGAAGGAGCTCAGCATTTCGGATTTCCCTTATGAGAGAAGTGAAGAAACCGGGATCATTACGGTACTGGTGGAGCGAGGGGAGTAGAAGGATAACGTCTCAGTGATCGTGCTTTGCGATAGCGACTCTAATCTGAATTTTGAAATTGCAATATTGCACGAATTGCACAAATTGCACGGACTATTTTGCCACCACTTAAGGTCCAGATTCGGCTATACCACCTCCCAGTCAAACAGGGTATAAACAGGCACTTCACAGGCGGTACACAGGCTACCAGGCCTGTATAAAGCCTGTTTATACCTTGTTTATAGCCTGTTTAGGTGCTGTTTAGTATGGAGCTGGTAGGGGGAAGAACCGGAGATTGTCAGGTCCTGTCGCGTCTCACTGCTGAAGGGACCATAAAGCCATAATCCCCGCCATTCCGGAGCACATCCCTCACAATAGTGGAGGAGAAGTGCCCTTTCCCGGGGGCACTGAGGAGGAAAACCGACTCGATGCCTTCCATCCTGAAGTTGGTCTGTGCAATGGCTTTTTCATATTCCAGGTCGATTCCGTTCCGCAGTCCCCTCAGGATGAATCTCGCCTCCTGCTCCTTGCAGAAATCCACGGTAAGCCCTGAATATACTTTTACAGTGATCCTGGCTTCCCCGTCGAAAGTTTTTTCCAGGAAACTGATCCGCTCTTCAAGTGAGAACATGTATTTTTTATCAGCATTTGTGCCAATGGCGAGAACTATCTCATCAAACAGCGGAAGCGCTCGTTCGATGATGTCGACATGGCCTAAGGTTATGGGATCAAAGGATCCTGGAAAAACGGCTTTTCTCATGAGCGCTGCATTGGGTTGAATAACAAAGATAAGAAAATCTCCAGACGCCGGATTAGCGCGGGACGGAGGGTTGAAAATTCCAAAAAAAATCAAATTCCAATTCCAATTGGTTAAGCTGCGGGAAGTGTTAAGGCTATAATAATAAATTGTCCAACCTGCTAAATAACAGTAATTTAGGAAGGCTAATATTCTTAGTCATGAAAAATATATCCCTTGCCTTCAGCACCTGTATACTGTTACTTTTATTGAGTTATAGCAACTTTAGCCACGCACAGAAAACCACCATTGAAAGGGAGGAGGGCGCCATTAAGGTCGATGTGCTTGCCGAGGGGCTGGTGCATCCCTGGGGATTTGCTTTTCTGCCTGACAAGCGTCTGCTCGTGACGGAGCGGCCCGGGAGACTTCGCATCCTGGAATCTGACTCTATACTTTCGGAACCCCTCACAGGTATCCCTGAGTTGTTTGCCGTAGGCCAGGGAGGACTGCTGGATGTAGCGCTGGATCCCGATTTCGAAACCAACCAGTTTATTTACTTGTCCTATGCCGCGCCCGGAGAGGCTGACAGCACCGCAGCAACGGCCTTGGGAAGAGGCAGACTGGAAGGAAACGAGATCAGGGATTTTGAAAGGATATTTTTACAGGAACCATATATTAAAGGCCCCAACCATTTTGGTGGACGGATCGTCTTTTCTGAAGATGGAAAACTTTTTCTCACACTTGGGGAACGCTTTCAGTTTGAGCCGGCGCAGGATAATTCCAATCACCTGGGTACCATCGTTCGATTGAACAAGGACGGTTCTGTGCCGGAGGATAATCCCCTGGCAGGGGAGGAGGGGGCGAAGCCTGAGATCTGGTCCTATGGGCATCGCAATACCGAAAGTGCTGCCATTGATCCCCGAACCGGAAATCTCTGGATTGCAGAAATGGGCCCGATGGGTGGCGACGAACTAAATCTGGCGCAGGCGGGAAAGAACTACGGCTGGCCTGTGGTGAGCTGGGGAAGGAACTATGACGGCTCCGAAATCCCCGATCCCCCGACACGGCCCGAATTTGAGGAGTCCAAAATAGTATGGACCCCCACCATTTCGCCTTCTGGAATGCAGTTCTATGACGGGAACCTCTTTCCCGAATGGCAGGACCATGTATTGATTGGCGGCCTGACCAGCAGTGGAATAGTGGTCGTAAAGATCGATGGGGAGAAGGCTGAGGAAGTGGAAAGGATCCCCCTGTCATTGAGGATCCGAGATGTGGAAGTAGCACCCGACGGATCGGTATATGTGATAACTGATCATGAGAATGGGATGATTCTTAAAGTGAGGAAACTGGAAGGGGAGTAATTGTAAAAAAAATAATTAACTTACCTATAAACATCTTTGCGGTTCCCAATTGTAATCACCTCTATTATCAGCTGTGAATCAAAGATCTGGTAAATGATTCTGTATTGTCCGGAGCGGATCCTGTACCCATCCCTTCCTCTTAATTTTTTATATCCCCGTGAGATTCCCGCCGGTTGCGCTCTGATCTGGAGATCAGGCGCAGCAAACCCTAACCTCAAGAATTAATTAATTCAATCTTTCAATCTTTCAATCCTTCTTTTATCTCAACGCCGCCTCTATGG
>CAMPJY010000248.1 GCA_946887025.1 uncultured Salinimicrobium sp. | reverse complement strand
CAGATGGAAGAAGATTCCCTTCAACAGCCTCATAAAGTGCACCAGATGAAACAAGCGGATTCTATTGGTCAGATGGACCATATGAAACATATAAAAAAAGAAGATTCCCTTCAGCAGCTGCACAAAATGCACCAGATGGAACCGGGGGATTCTATTCGCCAGATGGACCAGCATCAGATGGAAATGGAGGAAGCCAGAGAAACTTCGGCTGAGAGAATGCCCATGGAAGGTATGGATGCAGGGCACGATATGCAGGATATGAATATGTTTTCTCAGTTTAATTATGATTACCTCAGAGCCGAGGAAAAAACAACTTTCCCCGAAGACAAACCTGTGCGGGAAATACTGCTCAACCTTACCGGGAATATGGACCGCTACATCTGGAGCATCAATGGGGTTCCCTTGTCGGAGTACGACAAGATAAGGATCAAACAGGGGGAAGTTGCCCGTATTACTCTAAACAACCTTACGATGATGCACCATCCCATGCACCTGCACGGGCATTTCTTCAGGGTCCTGAATGAACATGGGGAATATTCTCCGTTGAAGCATACTGTGAATGTGGCCCCGATGCAGAAGATCGTCATCGAATTTAATGCCAGTGAGTATGGGGACTGGTTCTTCCACTGCCATATACTGTATCATATGGAGGCAGGTATGGCGCGGATATTTAGTTATAACACCCCGAGAGATGAGCGGCTGGAAGATTACCCCTTAAAGATCCTCACAAATATGAGCAACCATATTTTCACCTGGGGTGAAGTTGGGGTTGCTTCTCACATGACAGATATTGAACTTATAGCCACCAATATAAGAAACCAGTTCACTTTAAGTGGGGAGTATGGCTGGAATGAAAACCTGGAGGCAGAATTTACCTATGAGCGCTATCTAAACGACTGGTTCCGCTTGTTTGGGGGCGTAAATATAGAAAATGAGATAGAGGACAATCTGGATAAGGTTTCTACCACCGCAGTGGCAGGGATCCGCTACTTCACCCCTTACATGTTCGCTCTCGACCTGCGGATGGACCATAAGCTAAGACCACAAATCAGTCTGAGTCGGGAGCTCTTAATTTTTAGAAGAGTGGCCTTATTTGCCGAATATGAGTTCCAGGCAGACTTCGGCTGGGGAAATGATCTGCCGGAAGGGGAGGATTTTGAAAAAGAAGAAGTGTTTCAGGTAGGACTCGAATATTTCCTCTCGAAAAATTTTTCAATAATCGGAAATTATGACAACAGATTCGGGGCAGGAGGTGGATTATCCACGAGATTTTGATTGAAATTTTATCCCTTTCCACCTCCCGGAAAAGAATCCCCCGCTCAATATTGTTGAAGTACTGGTAGAAGTGCCGGTGATGGATAATCTTGTGAACTAAGCCAGTAAAAACTAATTAAATATAGATATACATTATTTTAATCGCCTCACATACTCATATATTGGCTTCAATTTCAACAGTAATATGATCTGTCTCGAGCCCCTTAAAAATGTTCTTTATCTCCCGCTTTAAGTGGTGAGTCTCCTGAATTGACTGAAGCCCTGATACCTGCACATGTACTGAGGCTACAATCTTTTCTTTTGTCAGTGGCCAAACATGAAGGTGGGAAATTGAATCTACGAAATCAAGACATAAGATCTTTTGCCGCAATTCAGGAAGGTTCACGTTCTTCGGAACCCGCTGCAGCATGATCTTCAGGGCCTGGACCAGTTTCTTCATCACAAAGATCAGTACCACCACATTAATCACGATGGCAAGGATGGGGTCAAGGATGGGAATTTTAACAAAAAGCAACACAATACTGGCGATGAAGACCGCCAACCAGCCCACGGCATCCTCCATGAGGTGAATGGTCATTACCTGCTTATTCATCGATTACCTGATTTTATTTTCCAGGCTGCAAATCCATTTAGGGCTATTCCCAGCACAGCGGTACCGAGCATCCAGTATACTTGAGGCATCTGGGGATTCATAATCCTGTTGACAGATTTGTATACGATATAAATGGAACCCAAAAGCAGGGTGATGGCATTGATCATAGCGCCCAGCAGAGAAAAACGGGCATAGCCGTAGGAATATTTATCAGTTGGCCCCTTTTTGGATTTCTTCTCAAAATACCAGCCTGCGCCAAGGGAAAGACTGTCGGCAAAATCGTGGAGAGAGTCTGCAAGAATGGCTATACTTCCGGAGAGGATCCCCCCTATCAATTCCAGCACAGTGAAGGCTAAATTCAAAAAGAAGGCGGTACGGGTGCTGTTATCTTTCTTTTCCATGGGCTGATTTTTTGGTGAAATTTCCGAATAGTTCTTTCCTCTTCGGTAATCTACTTCTATAAAAATCTGTTTTTGCACTATTCTGGCCCCTCTCCCTTATCAATAGGGAATTCGCTCAAAACTTTATTCTCTGCAGTCTGATGGCATTTAAAATTGCCAGAAACGCCACTCCCACGTCAGCAAACACGGCTTCCCATAAAGAGGCAACACCAAAGGCGCCGAAGATCAGTACCAGGGCTTTAACCCCGAAGGCCAGGCCGATATTCTGCCATACGATCTGACGGGTCTTCTTCCACACCCTGATAGAAGTGCCTATTTAGGAAGGCTGATCGGTCTGTAGGATCACATATCGCCGCATCATAGCTACTACCTAAAAAGAATAAAGACTCCTTACACATTTTAAGAAATAATTTTAACAGCAGCTTTTATTCTTCTGGATTGGAGGACAGGGCGTACTTCCAAAGGAACAGAATACACAACAATCCCCCTCCTTGGGTTTTAGAACAGCTTTACATTGCTCGCATTCATAAAAGAACTGGCACGCGTCTGTTGGCATT
>CAMPJY010000247.1 GCA_946887025.1 uncultured Salinimicrobium sp. | reverse complement strand
GTAACAGTTAATGTGGAGAGTGGAGAGTGGAGAGTGGAGAGAGGTAATTTGTAGGACGAGATTCATCGCGTTCTCCGCTGCGCCAGATCTCCAGATCTGAGCGCAACCGGGCGGGAATCTCCAGATTCCCGTGGGGACAGGCGGAGACGGCAATCTGGAGATTGCCACCCGGTGGGTCCAAATCTGGAGATTTGGACCAGCGGGACGGACTCCCAATGTCCCACAAAGCTCGAGGCCAGGTCCCGACCCCTACACAACATAATGTACGGAAAGGTCGCCTTCTTTAGTTTTTTTCCCGGTTTCTGCAACATTTCCCATTTCTGCTGGTCTTTAAGGGAAAATAATCCCATGAGACCCATACTTCCGTTTTTACTGATCCTCCTCAATATTTACGCTCTACAGGCACAGGAAACGGACAGTATCTCAAGGAAGCAGATCAGCATTCCCCGCATCCAGACCTCCCCTAAAATAGATGGCAAACTCGATGATGCGGCCTGGACCAATGCCCCCGTGGCCACCGATTTTGTGGAAAGGCTTCCCAACAACGGCAGGCCCATCCCCGACAGCCTTACTACGGAAGTCAGGATCGTGTATGACGATCAGGGAATCTATTTCGGGGCCTTCATGCAGGATCCTGAGCCGGAAAAGATCCTGCGGGAACTGACGGAACGGGATAATATAGCCAACGACGATTTCTTCTTTATTCTCCTCAACGGATATAACGATCGCCAGCAGAGCCTTCAGTTTATTGTGACCGCTGCAGGCGTACAGTACGACGCCAAGATGACCAATATGATGGAAGACCCTTCCTGGAACGGGGTCTGGTACAGTGCTGTCGATATAAACGACAAGGGCTGGGTGGCTGAAATCTTCATCCCCTATTCCGAACTCAGGTTTCCGAAAAAGGAGATCCAGGAATGGGGCCTGAACATGGAACGCGAATTCAAAAGGGCGAACACCCGCTACACCTGGAGTGAGGTGGACAACAGCAAAGGCTCGTTTTCAATATATGACGGAGAGATACATGGGATCAGGAATATAGACACCCCTACCCGGCTCTCCGTGCAGCCATACCTTTCGACCTACCTGAACAACTATGACGGGGAGACGGAGGTCAGCGTCAATGGGGGAATGGACCTGAAATATGGGATCAATGACGCCTTTACCCTGGACATGATCCTGATCCCTGACTTTGGGCAGACGAAATTTGATGAAACCGTATTAAACCTTTCTGCCTTTGAAACCCAGTACGATGAGCAACGCTCTTTTTTCACGGAAGGCACCGAACTCTTTTCCAAAGGAGAACTCTTTTATTCCAGGCGAATCGGAGGAGTCCCTGACCTGGAGTTCGAACTGGGGGACAATAAAGAGATAATAGATTATCCCGCTACCGTGGACCTGATCAATGCCATTAAAATCTCAGGACGTACGGATAAAGGGCTGGGGCTTGGGTTCTTCAATGCCATTACCGAAAACACTTATGCGGATGTGCGGGATCTTGAAACCGGGGAAAGCTCAAAGCTCCTGATAGCTCCCTTCAGCAACTTCAACGTATTTGTGCTGGATCAGCGCTTCGGGGATGACTCCTCCATCTCCCTGGTGAACACCAATGTCACGCGCGAAGGCTCCTTCCGCGACGCCAATGCCACCGGGATCTATACCAGCATCACCAACAGCAAAAACACCTTCAGGTATTATCTGAGCGGGGAAGCCAGCTGGGTCCTGGACGAGGCCACCAAATTCGGGACCGAAGCCCAGGCAGGAGTTTCTAAAATTAGCGGAAAACATCGTTTTGATGGCCGTATAGACCTGCGTACCAAGGATTACGACATCAACGATATGGGCTATTCCGGAGCTACCAATTACATCAAGTATATGAGCTACTACGGGTACCGGTACCTGCAGCCCAAAGGCTTCCTCAACAATCTTTTCCTGAACTTCAACTTCATCCACGACCGAAGGCTGGATCCTGATCTGTACAGCAACTTCATATTCAATTTCAACTCCAGCTTCACCACCAGATCCTACTTCAACTTCGGAGGCGGATTCGAGACCACGCCTTTCGGGACCCAGGACTTCTACGAGCCGAGGGTGGAGGGACACTTTTTCAAGATCCCTGCCTACTACGACGTCTGGGCCTGGTTCGGGACCGATTACCGGAAGAAACTCGCCCTGGAAACCGTGGTGGACTGGTATAAATACGACGAGAAAGGCAGAGGCAGACTGATCATCGAGTTTGCGCCCAAGTACCGGGTTTCCGATAAATTCAACCTCAGGTGGTTTTCCAACCTTGAACTTTCGGACAAGGAAGAAGGCTTTGTCAGCTTCACCGGGGAGGACATCATCTTCGGCCAAAGGGACAGGAACACCATCATCAATTCCCTGGAGGCACAATACATCTTCAACAACAAGATGGGGCTGAATCTCGCCTTCCGCCACTATTTTTCCGACGTCACCTACGACAGCTTCTATACGCTGCAGGAGGACGGTGACTTGCTGAAGGATCCTTCTGTAGAAAATAACTTCAACACCACCTACAACAGCTGGAATATCGACCTCCGCTACTCCTGGTGGTTTGCACCCGGGAGTCAGCTGACCCTCCTGTACCGCAATTCCATAGAAGGCTTCCTGGAAGCCTCCCAACAGGATTTCTCCGGGAATTTCGACTACCTCTTCGACCAGCCCCAGGTCAACAGCCTGTCGCTACGGCTGAGTTATTACCTCGACTATAACCGCATAAAGTCCTGGTTCAAAAGCCCCGCAAATAAGGCCGAAATGGGCTCCCGGAGCATACTTGACAGGAAGGATCCAAGATCCCTGGCCCGGCTTT
>CAMPJY010000246.1 GCA_946887025.1 uncultured Salinimicrobium sp. | reverse complement strand
ATGCCCCGACACGCGATAAATCGCGTCTCTGCTACACCACCCCCTGCGCGAGCATGGCGTCGGCGACTTTTACGAAGCCTGCGATGTTGGCGCCTTTTACGTAGTCGACGTAGCCATCGGCTTCGGAGCCGTATTTCACGCACTGCAGGTGGATCTTTTTCATGATATCCTTCAGCTTCTCATCCACCTCCTCGGCAGACCAGCTGAGGCGCTGGGAGTTCTGCGACATCTCCAGACCCGACACCGCCACGCCTCCTGCGTTGGCAGCTTTCCCGGGGCCGAAGAGGAGTTTGGCCTTCTCAAAAGCCTCCACAGCTTCAGGGGTGCAGGGCATGTTGGCGCCCTCAGCAACACTGATACAGCCATTGTCGATCAGGATTCTGGCATCTTCCCCATTCAATTCGTTTTCGGTGGCACAGGGCAGGGCGATATCGCATTTCACCTTCCAGGGGGTCTCGCCCTCAAAATATTCGGCAGTCGGATATTTATCCACGTATTCCCTGATCCTGCCCCTGCGTTCGTTCTTCAGGTCCATCACAAAAGCCAGCTTCTCCTGATCTATGCCTTCCGCATCATATATATATCCGGAAGAATCTGAAAGGGTCACGACCTTGGCGCCATATTCCAGCGCCTTCTCCACCGCGTACTGGGCCACATTCCCGGAACCGGAAACAGTGACTATTTTTTTCTTCAGGGAATGGCCTTTTTCCTTCAGCATATAGTCGGTGAAATAGACCGTACCATAGCCCGTGGCTTCGGGCCTTATCAGGGATCCGCCATAGGAAATCCCCTTCCCGGTAAGCACCCCGGTAAATTCATTTCTCAGGCGTTTATACTGGCCGTACAAAAATCCGACCTCCCGGCCTCCCACTCCGATATCGCCCGCAGGCACATCGGTGTTGGCACCAATATGGCGCTGCAGCTCGGTCATAAAACTCTGGCAGAAGCGCATCACCTCGTTATCTGATTTGCCCTTGGGATTGAAATCGGAGCCTCCTTTCCCGCCTCCCATGGGAAGGGTGGTCAGGCTGTTCTTGAACACCTGCTCAAAGGCGAGGAACTTCAGGATGCTCAGGTTCACGCTGGGGTGAAAGCGGAGTCCGCCTTTATAGGGTCCCAGGGCGGAATTCATCTGAATCCTGAATCCCCGGCTTAGCTGTATCTCTCCAGAATCGTCTATCCAGGGCACCCTGAACATGATGATCCTCTCCGGTTCCACCATGCGTTCCAGGAGTTTTTTGTTTTGGTACTTCTTGTTTTCTGCAATAAAAGGGATAATGGTTTCGGCTACTTCGTGGACCGCCTGAAGGAATTCCGGTTCGTTAGTATTTCGCTGGGAAACAGTGGCTAAAAAATCCTGGATGCTTGGTGTCATAGGGGGAAAATAATTTTGAAAAATTGGTTAAAGATTGACAAAGATACATTTTCTCTAAGGAAATCGAAAATGCATTCTTGTTTTCTCGGCATTTTAACTTTTTTTGCAAAACGGGAGATTTCGCATTTTCTGTGGCTAGTTTTTATATATTTGCTATGGAGCCTATAAATTTTCTATGATTCGTCTATCCGGTGTTATACTTGCTGCGTTTCTTCTTTTTTTCTTAGGAAGAACGGCTTCCTATGCGCAGGGCGGATGGCGGATCGGCGTCGCGCAGGAGATAGGGGTGGTTGCGGGTCCGCTGGCCTTCTTTTCGGATTACGGGATCCGGTACAACCTGGATACCGACACCGGGAATACGGGGATGGGGATCGGGATCGTGCACTATATCAACTTTGCCTTTGCGGCGGACTGTAACTGTTATACCATGGACAGCTACTTCAACGATCACTTCAGGATACGTTCGGAACTGGATTTCCACCAGACCAAGCTGAACCATTTCGGGGATGTCGCCAGCAAGGACAATCTGGGGGGAAAGCAGCTGAGGGGGATGATCGGGAATTCACAGGTGTTCGAGATCGGGGCGCATCTGGAATATTTTCCGCTGAGCATCCGCGATTACTCTGCCTTCGCCTACCCTATCTCGCCTTTTGTGAGCCTGGGGGCGAATTTTGTGCATTACGATCCGCATGCCTATTCCACCCTGGGGCCGCTGGAAGATAACCTGTTCCACACCTTTGAAGGCGGGGTGAACCTGGAAACAGGCACCACCTGGTCCATCGTGCTGGGCGGGGGAATGAGGTATAAGCTGGGGGTTTCCAGCGATCTGGTGATGAATCTGCAGTGGCGCTATTACGACACGGATTTCCTGGATGGGCTGGATCATGAAAACCCGCAGAACAAATTCAACGACATCATCTTCTGGCTGAATTTCGGGTATATTTATTACATCAATTTTTAGGGATATGGGCTCCATGCTGCCACGGCGATCTGGAGATCGCCACCCGGAGGGTCCAAATCTGGAGATTTGGACCAGCGAACACACACGTAGCTGGACGGAGTCTCCAGACTCCAGTCCCCTTAATAGCGAGTCTCCAGACTCGCGTGGCGGAGCCGAACGCGATAAATCGCGTCCCTACTTAAGCCGGCGATTTGAAGATTTGGACCAACTTGTAGAGCCGCAATGCATTGCGGCTCCACGCTGCGCCAGGATCTCCAGATCCTGGCGCAACCGGGCGGGAATCTCCAGATTCCCGAGGAACCCCAGGAATTCTCAATTGCCGGGGCTTTTAAGCCCCGGTGCTTAAATCCTTGATTGTTCAGGGCTTTAGCCCAATATGCAGCAGATTACAATTGGGCTAAAGCCCGGATCATGAAATGCATTGCTGATCCTCCAGCTGAAGCTGGAGGCAATTCAGGAAGAGCTAACCGAGGGGTCCAAATCTGGAGATTTGGACCAGCAAAC
>CAMPJY010000245.1 GCA_946887025.1 uncultured Salinimicrobium sp. | reverse complement strand
TTGGAATTTGGAATTTGATTTTTTGGAATTTTATTTTAATTCATCTCCAGCAGCTCCTCCACATAATCCCTCACATTCGAAAGCCGTGGTATCTTGTGCTGCCCGCCGAGCTTGCCATTCTTCTTCAGCCAGTCGTAGAACAGCTTCTCCCGGGCCTGGTGGACCTTGGGAGGATTCAGGGTCATATTGTTGAAGCGCTTGGCCTCGTAGTCGCTGTTTATCTTCTGGAGGTTCTCGTCAAAAGTCCTGATAAAATAATCCATATCCGCCGGAGGGGTCTTGAACTCGATGATCCATTCGTGAGCCCCTTTTTCCTTTCCCTCCATAAAAACAGGGGCAGCGGTATAATCCACAATCTCGGCATGTGTTGCTTCTGAAGCCTTTCTCAATGCCTCCTCCGCATTTTCAATTATCAGCTCCTCCCCAAACACGTTGATGTGGTGCTTGGTCCTTCCCGTGATCTTGATCCGGTAAGGGCTGAGAGAGGTAAAGCGTACGGTGTCGCCGATCTGGTAACGCCAGAGTCCGGCATTGGTGGTGATGACAATTGCGTAATTTTCACCTAATTGCACTTCAGAGAGGGGAATGGTTTTCTGCTCAGGCGTGCCGTAGGTCTTCATCGGAATAAACTCATAGAAGATCCCGTAGTCCAGCATCAGCAGCAGTTCTTTGGATTCATTGGTATCCTGGATGGCAAAGAAGCCTTCGGAAGCATTGTAGATCTCATAATACCTGAAGCTGTCCCGGGGAAGTAGTTTCTGGTACTGCTCCTCATATGGCGCAAAACTTACCCCTCCGTGGAAATACACCTCCAGGTCGGGCCAGACTTCAAAAAGGTTCTCCTTGCCCGAAGTCTCCAGCACGTGATTCATAAGCACCAGCATCCAGGAGGGCACCCCCGCCAGACTGGTCACCTTCTCCCTGATGGTCTGATTGACGATCGCAGGCATTTTCAACTCCCAGTTGCTCATCAGCGACACCTCATTGCTGGGCGTACTGCTGTATTCCGCCCAAAAGGGCATGTTGTCAATTATTATTGCGGAAAGGTCCCCGTATTGCGTTCCATTCTGACTGTAGAGCTCCTTGCTGCCTCCCAGCCTCAGGCTCTTTCCGCTGAACATCGAGGAATCGGGATTGTTGTTGAGGTACATGCAGAGCATATCCTTTCCTGCTGCGTAATGGCATTTCTCGAGCGATTCCTCACTTACGGGAATGAATTTGCTTTTCGCATTGGTGGTTCCGCTGGATTTGGCAAACCAGCGGATGGGAGTGGGCCAGAAGATATTGACTTCCCCCCGGCGGCTGCGTTCGATATCGGCTTCCATATCCTCGTACCGCTGTACCGGAATCCGGCTTGAAAAGGTCTGATAATCGTTGATGGAAGCGAAGTCGTACTTGTTCCCGACCTCCGTGTTTTTGGCCCTCACCAGCAGCTTGTTAAGCAGTTCAAACTGTACCTCGTGAGGGTATTTTATGAACAATTCCATCTGGTGGATCCGCTTCTTCAGGAACCAGGAAGCAATAGAATGTACTAACGGAATTGACATTTTTATTTTATCTTTATGCCCTCCAAAGCATTCGCCGAAAGGGCCCGTTAAAAATATAATTTAAATTCGTGCTACCAAAAAAAGCACCTCTATTATTATCCCCCGTTTTATGAATTATCAAGGTGTTTTGACCAAGATGACCACTGAACTTTCCTCGACTGTTCAGTACTATCTGATCTTTGAACAGGATTTTCTTCACCTGAACCAGTTGCTGGACAAACGCATCTCCATCAACTTCCTCAGGTACTCCTGTATGAGCTGCAAACGCCAGAAAAAGATCTTCAGAAACGGCTACTGCTACAACTGTCATACGACGCTTCCCGATGCGGGGGATTGGATCATGCGGCCGGAATTGAGCCAGGCCCACCTGGAGATCGAGGACCGGGACCTGAAGTACGAAAAGCAGGTACAGCTCGCCCCCCATGTGGTTTATCTTGCCAATTCAAGTAACGTCAAGGTAGGTGTTACCCGGAAAACTCAGGTGCCCACCCGTTGGATCGACCAGGGCGCTCATGAGGCCATCGAAGTGGTGGAAGTCCCGAACCGATACCTGGCGGGAATCACGGAAGTTGCGCTCATGAAACATGTTGCGGATAAGACCAACTGGCGGCAAATGCTCACCAATAACTGTAAGGAACTGGACCTGGCGGAAATCAAGTACAGCCTGAAACAGCATCTGCCCGAGGAGGTGAAGGAGTATTATCTGGAAACTACGGAAAGCCTTAGCATATCTTACCCGGTGCTGCAGTATCCGACTGCGGTGAAGCCTTTTAATCTGGGCAAGGCCCCATTTTACGAGGGAGTGCTGAAGGGGATCAAGGGACAGTACCTGATTTTTGAGGATGGCAATGCTTTTAACGTGCGGAGCCACGAGGGGTTTGAGGTGCAGCTGTGTGTCAAGTAGGGACGGTATTCATCGCTATATCCCCATTTATTCCCCAGGTTTCCCCATTGAGGAATTTTTAAATGTTCTGTAAATCATTAAGAATGAAAGGTTTATAAATCGTTTCCTCATTTCCCCAGTTTCCCCACTACCCCTTCTTTTTTCTTAGCTCTCCCTCCTCCGGAAGTTTTAATGTGGATTGGGTGTTTTAAAATATTTCATAACCAGAGACAAGATGCCCCTGAGGGGCAATATCTTTGTAGCAAGGATACCACCCACAATCCCAGGCCCAGAGGGGCCGCACCATATTTTGCCGCTCCCCCGGAGCTAAAATTATTGTGAAACCTGTTTTCTACAAAAATGTCCCTCCTCCGGAGGTTTAAATAAAATCTAAGGGGGAGGGACAAAAGAAGGGGGTAGTGGGGAAACT
>CAMPJY010000244.1 GCA_946887025.1 uncultured Salinimicrobium sp. | reverse complement strand
CATGCTGGATTATATAATTGTTGGCCTAGGCCTCAGTGGTGCCGCCCTTGCCTCCCGGCTTGAGGATAGGGGCCGTAGTTTTGTGGTATTCGATGAAGGAAAGACCAATTCTTCCAAGGTGGCCGGGGGGATGATGAACCCCGTGATCCTCAAACGCTTCACCCTCGCCTGGAATGCAGATGTGCAACTGGCAACCGCTAATGCTTTCTATAGAAAGGTGGAACAACAGACAGGGGGCAGTTTTCTCCGGCCTGTAGAACTGTACAGGAGGTTTTCCTCAGCGGAAGAACAGAATAATTGGTTTGAGGCAGCCGACAGCAGAAGACTGGCTCCCTTCCTGGATACGGAATTAAAATTTGAGCTCAATCCAGCCATCCCAGCCGAACACGGATTCGGGAAAGTTCTTGGAACGCAAAGGCTGGATACCACCACCTATCTTGACAGTTATTCCGCCTATCTTTCATCCTCCGGGAAACTTCGGACAGGGAGTTTCGAGTATGACAAACTGCAGCTTTCAGAGGGAGCAGTAACTTATGACGGCTTGCAGGCAAAAAGGATCATTTTCTGCGAAGGCTATGGGGTAAGGAAGAATCCCTTTTTCCAATATCTTCCCCTTACAGGGAATAAAGGAGAATACATCATTATCCATTGCCCCGATTTAAAGCTCTCCACGACGATAAAATCTTCTGTGTTCATTTCCCCTGCCGGAAATGATAATTATGCCGTAGGAGCCACCTATAACCATTCTGATAAGTCTCCGGAACCAACTCAGGAGGCACGGGAGGAACTGGAATCCAAACTGAAGAAATTGATCAGCCTGCCCTATACGGTAGTGGACCAGGTGGCGGGGATCCGGCCTTCCACGGCAGACAGACGACCATTGGTAGGTCGGCACCCTGAGCTGGAAAACCTGTTTTGCTGTAATGGCTTTGGCAGCCGGGGGGTGATCATAGCGCCCACGGTAGCAGAATACCTGCTTGATTTTATTGAGGAAGGGGAGGCCCTCCCGGAGGAAATTGACCTTTCCAGGTTTACGCGTAAATAGTTTAAGAACCCTAAGAGGATTTAGTCGCCGATTTCCCCCGCTTTCTTATCGTAATTAAAAAAGAGATTCACCCAGATATTCCTTGACAGCCTTACAATGAGGGGAAGGAAAACGAAGAGGGTGGCCACGATGATGAAAAAGGTATTCAGCAGGGAGACATTCAGGAAAAAATAAGGTATCACAAAAGCCGGAACTGCAAAGGCAATTCCTACTCCATAGCTTACATACATGGCTCCGAAAAAGAAAGAGGGCTCCATCTTGTATTTGGTATGACAATTGGAACAGCGTTCGTGCATGTCGAATAATTTGGAAACATGATAAGGATTATCGTCCTTATACATGCTTTCCTCCTGACACACTGGACATGTACCTGTAAGGATGCTGTATAATTTGTTGCCTTTCAGGTTATTTAATAAATTCATGAGGGGCTTTTTTTAGCTGTGTAAAAATAAGCATCTTTGCAAAAAATTACTAAGGGATGTTGAATATTCATAATCTGTCTGTTTCCTTCCAGGGGGAATATCTTTTCGAAGAGATCACCTTTAGGCTGGGAGCGGGCGACAGGGTTGGACTGATAGGAAAAAATGGCGCTGGAAAATCCACTCTGCTTAAGATTTTGTCTAAAGAAATGGAGCCTGATACAGGACAGATCGCTGCGGATAAGGACCTGAAAATAGGTTTTCTGAAGCAGGATATAGATTTTGTGGAAGGACGTACCGTGCTTGAAGAATCCTATCAGGCTTTCGAGGAGATCAAAAAACTGGAAAAAAAGCTGGAGGAGATCAACCATCATCTTGCAGTGCGTACCGATTACGAAAGCGAAATTTATCACCAGCTCATGGTGGACCTCAATGATGTACAGCACCAGTATGAGATCCATGGAGGCTATAATTACCAGGGGGAGACCGAAAGGATCCTGCAGGGGCTGGGATTCAGGAGAGAAGATTTCGGAAAACTTACCGACACCTTCTCCGGAGGCTGGAGGATGCGGATCGAACTTGCAAAGCTGCTGCTTCAGGACAACGACATCCTGCTGCTCGATGAGCCTACAAACCACCTTGATATCGAATCCATCATCTGGCTGGAAGGCTTCCTGAACAACTATCCCGGAGCAGTGGTCATCGTTTCTCACGATAAGATGTTCCTGGATAACGTAACCAACCGGACCATTGAGATATCGTTGGGCAGGATATACGATTACAACAAGCCCTACACCAAATATCTGGTGCTACGGGAGGAACTGCGTACCCAGCAGCTGGCATCCCAGAAGAATCAGGAGAAGCAGATCCAGCAAACAGAAAAGCTGATTGAAAAGTTCCGTGCCAAAGCCTCTAAAGCGAGTATGGCCCAGTCCCTTATCAAAAAGCTGGACAAGGTGGAGCGCATCCAGGTCGATGAAGATGACAACAGCGTTATGAACCTGAAGTTCCCCGTTTCTGTCACTCCGGGAAAGGTGGTGATAGAGGCTGAAAACATCTCCAAAAGCTATGGGGATAAAAATGTGCTTCAGCAGATCGACCTGCTGATAGAACGGGACTCCAAGACTGCTTTCGTGGGTCAGAACGGACAGGGGAAATCCACCCTTGCCAAGATTATCGTGGGGGAAGTGGAACACAAAGGCTCCCTCAAACTAGGGCACAATGTGCAGATAGGCTATTTTGCACAGAATCAGGCAGAATACCTGGATGGGACCAAGACAGTACTTGACACCATGATCGATGCAGCCAATGAATCCAACCGTGCCAAGGTGAGAGATATCCTGGGATCATTCCTCTTCCGCGGAGACGAGGTGGAAAAGAAGGTCCGTGTGCTTTC
>CAMPJY010000243.1 GCA_946887025.1 uncultured Salinimicrobium sp. | reverse complement strand
TCTTCCTTACTTCCGGATCAATAATGCCAGTCCTAAGAAGGTGATCAGTCCGTTGAGGATCAGGATAAAGAATCCGAATTCAAATCCGAACCAGACGGCACTGTTGATGTCAATGAAATAAGAAAGAATAGGGGACAAAATACAAACCATGGGGACCCACCGATCTTTAATGCAGAATTTGGTGAACAGCCCGAAGCTGTATAACCCGAGTAGCGGACCGTATGTATATCCCGCGAACGTATAAAGTTTGGCAATCACACTTTCATCCTTAATAACGTATTTAAAAGCAATAATTACCAGGATAAGAACCCCGGACATGGCTATGTGAATGCGTTTCCTGATAACCTTCTGTTTTTCCGGAGAATATTTCTTTTCTATATCCAGGATATCTATACTAAAGGAAGTAGTCAGTGCCGTCAGGGCACTATCGGCACTACTGTACGCCGCGGCTATCAGTCCCAGAACAAAGACAATGGCTATGCCCATTCCCAACCCACTCTGGGTGGCTATAACTGGGAAAAGGTCATCTCTTCGAGCCATTATTCCGTTCACTTCAGCGTACTCGAGAAGCAATATTCCAAGGCTGAGGAAAATCAGGTTGACCAGTACAATGACAATGGTGAACCAGAACATGTTCTTCTGGGCTTCCCTGAGGTTCCTGCAGGTCAGGTTCTTTTGCATCATATCCTGATCGAGTCCTGTCATTACAATAACAATAAAGGCTCCTGCAAAAAATTGTTTCCAGAAGTACTCCGCACTCTTAAAATCGTCAAAGAAAAAGATCCTGGACAGTTCGCTGTTGCTGATGTGGGAAATGATCTCGCCCCCCTGAATCCCCAGTTCATCCGAAATATAAAAAATGGCCACCCCTACCGCCGCCAGCATGAATAAGGTCTGTAAGGTGTCGGTCCAGACGATGGTCTTTATTCCTGATTTGAAGGTGTAAACCCATATCAGAAGAATAGTGATGCTAACAGTTGTCCAGAATGGCACCCCCAGCGCATCGAAGACTATGATCTGCAAAACGTTTGCCACCAGGAACAGCCTAAAGCTGGCTCCCACTATTCTGGAAATCAGAAAGAAGGAGGCTCCGGTCTTATATGAATAATTTCCGAAGCGCTGGTCAAGATAAGTATAAATAGATGTGAGGTTGAGCCTGTAATACAGGGGAAGCAAAACCAGGGCCACAACCAGATATCCCACCGTAAATCCCAGCACGAACTGGAAATAGCTGAACTTGCTGGCTTCCACCCAGCCGGGAACTGAAATAAAGGTTACCCCGCTCAGGGAGGCGCCTATCATCCCAAAGGCAACCAGATACCAGGGGGAATTCTTGTTCGCTTTAAAAAAGGCATCATTGGTGTCTGCATGCCTTCCGGTGAAATAGGAAATGACGATCAATAAAACGAAATAGGCTACTATAAGCAGTAGGATACTAACTGGTTCCATAAGGAGAGATTAGGGCCACAAGCATTTTCTGGCGGTGCTAACTTATAAAATTGCCTTAACTTTTCGGGCCAATTCCTTACTTTTGTAACTATGGATTTTTCTTCGAAATTACTGGAACAGGCCGTTAATGAAATGTCACAGCTTCCCGGTATCGGGAAACGTACTGCATTAAGACTGGTGCTTCACCTTCTGAAGCAGCCCGATTCGCAGACCCTCGCCCTTTCCAAGGCCCTGGTAGATTTAAAAACCCAGGTAAAATTCTGTAAGAACTGCCATAATATAAGTGATTCTGATCTCTGTGAGATCTGTTCCAGCCCCAACCGTCGGAAGGAGATTGTCTGTGTGGTGGAGGACATCAGGGATGTCATGGCCATAGAAAATACCAGTCAGTATTCCGGTTTATATCATGTGCTTGGCGGCAAGATAAGTCCGATGGATGGAATAGGGCCCTCTCAGCTGAATATTTCAACCCTGGTGGATAAAGCAAAGGCAGGAAGCATTGACGAAATAATTTTTGCCCTGAGCAGTACTCTGGAAGGGGATACCACCAATTTCTACATCTACAAAAAACTTGAGGGGCTCGAAGTAAAAACGAGTACAATTGCACGAGGAATCGCAGTAGGGGATGAATTGGAATTTGCCGATGAGGTTACTCTGGGCAGGAGCATTACCAATCGGGTCCCGTTTGAGAATTCGCTGAAGAGCTGAAAAATTTCTCCTCCGGAAAAATGCCACAAAAACTTTCCCCGTGTATCCTGAAATCGTAATTTTACCAGAGACAGGGAAGGAATTGCCTGGGAATAAACTTCTTAATGAATTGAAAAATCTTCCGGGACACAGCGATTTTTTATTAATTTCGCAGTCAATAGAAAAAATAGTGCTTCTAAGTTAACAATATGGCAAAGTTTGAATTGAAATTACCCAAAATGGGAGAGAGTGTTGCCGAGGCAACCATTACAAATTGGCTTAAAGAAGTGGGCGACCAGGTGGAAGTAGACGAAGCCGTATTTGAAATTGCAACTGATAAAGTAGATAGTGAGGTTCCAAGTGAAGTTGAGGGGGTGCTGGTAGAGAAGCTTTTTGGCGCTGATGATGTGGTAAAAGTTGGTCAGACAGTTGCCATTATTGAAATTGAAGGAGAAGGCGCAGAAGCTGAGACAGCGACTGAGGAAATCGAGGTGGAAAAAGAGGTTCAGGAAGCTGCCGCAGAAGCCGAGGAAAGAGTAGTGGCGGCTAAAGAGGCTACCGCATCAGATTATTCAGAAAGTGCAAGATTTTACTCTCCATTGGTAAAGAACATCGCGAGAGAAGAGGGAATTGGTTTCGAAGAACTTGAATCCATAGAAGGCAGTGGAAAAGACGGGAGAGTAACCAAAACAGACATCCTCAGTTATTTGGAATCCAGGTCCTCCAGAACTCCAATTCAGTCAAAAGAAGAAACAAAAGCCGCATCAG
>CAMPJY010000242.1 GCA_946887025.1 uncultured Salinimicrobium sp. | reverse complement strand
AACGTGATCACCGGCCTGTTCGCATGGTTCACCAGGTCCTCACTCACGCTGCCGTTGAAGAAATGGGCGATCCCGCTTCTGCCGTGTGTGCCTATCCCGACGAGGTTGGAATCCAGTTTCTTGGCGAAGTTCAGGATCCCCGATTCCACGGTGCGGTCGTTGAAGACGTTGAGGGTGTAATTGTCAAAACCTGAGCCTTCCATGAACTGCTCCATCTGCAGATCGGCATCTTCGGTGGAAAGGAATTTGCTGGCGGTATTGATGTAGACCAGATGAAGTTTGGCCTCGAAGAGTTTTGCAAATCTGGTGACCTGGGGCAGGATTTTTTTGGCTTCGGGGTCGAAGTCGGTGGCAAAGACGAAGTTTTTAACCTTGTAATTGTAATGCTCATTTTTGATTACCAGCACCGGGGTTTCAGAAGTACGCACCACTTTTTCGGTATTGGAACCCACGAACATTTCCTTGAAACCATTGGCACCTTTGGAGCCCATCACGATGAGGTCGCAGTCGCATTCCTTGCTGGTTTCCATGATCCCGTCAAAGGCAGCGTTGAATAGTACTTTTTCATGAACCGGCAGGTCATATAAATAGGGTTTGTTCATGATCTCCTCAAAGCGCTTGTGGGCGAGTTTCATGAAGAAGAGCGCCTCTGGCAGGTCATTGCTGCGGCTTCCCATGACAGGGTCTACCAGGTCTAAGGGAAGTTCCAGCATGTGGAGCAGGTAAATTTCACTGTCGTACTTTCGGGCAAACTGGGCAGCCAGTTTTAAAGCGTTTTCTGCCTCCTCAGAAAAATCGGTAGGCACCAGGATTCGTTTCATATATGGGTCGTAATTAAGTAAGGTTAAATTAATTATAAATTTACGAATATTATTTCATTTGGAATCGCGTTTATTTTCTTGGAAATAATTATTATATTTGCAGCGTTGAAAAAATAATTTTTACAGCGAGGGGACTAAAGTCCCCTCTTTTTATAGCCGGCAGGGAAGATGTTACGAGACAAAGTAGAAAATTTGCTCCAGGAAGCGTTTGAAGAGAATAATTCATTATTTTTAATTGAATTTACTGTAGATAACAGCAATCATATAAAGGTGGTGATTGATGGGGATGAGGGAGTGTCTGTGAATGATTGTATAGCAGTAAGCAGAAAGATCGAGCACAACCTTGACCGTGAGGAGGAGGACTTTTCTCTGGAAGTGCTTTCAGCCGGGGTTTCTGAACCTTTGCGCCTGCCCAGGCAGTACCAGAAAAATATTGGCAGGACTTTGGCAGTGACCACCCCTGAAGAAAAGATAGAAGGAAAGCTGGTGAAAGTGGAGGATGGCAATATCACTCTTCAGTGGCAGGCCAGGGAACCAAAACCCGTTGGAAAAGGAAAAGTAACCGTAAATAAAGAAGCTGTGTTGCCTATGGATCAGATTTCTGAGGCAAAAGTGATAATAACATTTTAATCGAATAACTGATATGGAAAATATCGCGTTGATAGAATCGTTTTCGGAGTTTAAGGACGATAAACTTATAGACAGGGTCACCCTGATGGCTATTCTGGAGGATGTCTTCAGAAGTGCTCTGAAAAAGAAATATGGGGAAGATGACAACTTCGATATCATTGTGAATCCCGATAAAGGGGATCTCGAGATTTGGAGGAACCGCGTGGTGGTAGCCGATGGGGAAGTGGAAGATCCTAACCAGGAGATTTCCCTAACCGAAGCCCGTAAGATTGAGCCTGACTTTGAAGTCGGGGAGGACGTTTCCGAAGAAGTGAAACTTATCGACCTTGGACGTCGATCCATTCTGGCCCTTCGCCAGAACCTGATCTCCAAGATCCATGAGCATGACAATACCAATATTTACAAGCAGTTCAAGGACCTGGAAGGGGAAATCTACACTGCTGAAGTTCACCATATCCGTCACCGTGCCATCATCCTTCTGGACGATGAAGGGAACGAGATCATTCTTCCGAAAGAGAAGCAGATCCCGTCCGATTTCTTCAGAAAAGGGGAAAATGTTCGTGGGATCATCGAGAGCGTGGAGCTGAAAGGCAACAAGCCTGCGATCATCATGTCGCGTACTTCTCCGCTGTTCCTTGAAAAACTGTTCGAACAGGAAATCCCTGAGGTATTCGACGGGCTTATCACTGTTAAGAAGGTGGTTCGTATTCCCGGAGAGAAAGCCAAGGTGGCCGTGGATTCTTATGATGACAGGATTGATCCGGTAGGAGCCTGTGTCGGTATGAAAGGATCGCGTATCCATTCTATCGTAAGGGAGCTTGGGAACGAAAATATCGATGTTATCAACTGGACCAGCAACACCCAGCTGCTTATCACCCGTGCCCTGAGCCCTGCCCGTGTAACTTCATTGAAGATCGACGAGGATACTAAGCGTGCCGAGGTGCAGCTGAAGCCCGAGGAGGTTTCAAAAGCCATTGGACGTGGAGGTCACAATATTCGTCTGGCAGGACAGTTAACCGGTTACGAGATCGATGTGTTCAGAGAAGGAGTTGAGGAAGATGTGGAACTGAGAGAATTCGCTGATGAGATCGAAGACTGGGTGATCGAGGAGTTCGCCAAGATCGGACTGGATACCGCCAAGAGTATTCTGGAGCAGGATATCAATGATCTTGTGAGAAGGACTGACCTGGAAGAGGAAACCATCAGGGAAGTGATCCAGGTGCTGAGGGAGGAATTTGAAGAAGAGAATAATTAAGAATAAATAAACACAAACTTTTCCGGAGTTTTTGAACTTTGGAAAGGTTTAATTTTAAGACTCTCCAGAAGTTTCGGACCTTTGGAAAAGTTTAATTAATACAGAAGCCCTTTCGGCGGTTTTAGGACCCGGAAGCGCTTTAACCGAATAAAAAGGAAAATTTAGAGGCAATTTATGGCTGAAGCAAAAACAATGCGAT
>CAMPJY010000241.1 GCA_946887025.1 uncultured Salinimicrobium sp. | reverse complement strand
GCGGTAAACCGACTCACGGAGCGTTATCACAAACAGGGAAAACTGCTCCACCTGAAACATCTGAGTGAGGATTGCCGAAGGCTATTGGATAAGGCGGATGCCATTATCGAGGTGAACATCCTTGAAGATCCGACTTATAAGGTGGCTGTGGATAAATAATCAATAAAAAAATTCCAAATTCCAAAGGGTCGATCCTTGGAATTTGGAATTTAAAAAATTGGAATTTCCCCCTCCGCTGCTATTCCTGATACAGTGAAGTAGGCCAGCTGTCGTTAGAGAAATTCACATCCGGAAGAATCTTTTCAGGATCCAGCTCCACACTCTGTACTTCTTTCTCAGTTTTCAACAGGTGATTCCAGGAATCCCCGCGCTGCCAGATCTCTACGGGCAGTCTGAGTAATTCTGTAGTCCCATCTGTATAGGTGATTTCCATTTCTACAGGCATTGGGATCTCTCCTTTATTGGCAACGCCAATGACTGTATTGCCCTGGTAGGATTGTACAAAGTCCACTGCGAGGTCAACATTACCTGTTCCGTAGAACCAGCCTTTCCAGAACCAGCTAAGATCTTCTCCAGCTACATTTTCAATATGGTTGAAGAAATCGGCGGGCTGTGGGTGTTTATAGGCCCAGGTTTCGATATAGGAGACAAATGCGCGATCGAAACGCTCTTCCCCAAGAATGTACTCCCTCAGCAGCAAAAGTCCCATAGCGGGCTTGTAATAGGCCACCATCCCCAGGTTGCGCAGGTTTGCAACATCAGGATAGACATTGATGCCTTCGCGGGAAGGATTTGTGAACCAGCCTGTGGTTCTTCTCATTTGATGCAGGTTTGAAGGATATTCCCCTTCATTAAAAGCAAGGGTGCTGTAGTGATTGATGAAAGTATTGAAGCCTTCATCCATCCAGGCATATCTTCTTTCGTTGGTACCCACAATCATCGGGAACCAGTTGTGCCCGAATTCGTGGTCTGTAACTCCCCAAAGGCTTTCTCCCGAATCTTCCCAGCTGCAGAAGTTCAACCCGGGGTATTCCATTCCGCCGACATGTGAAGCCACGTTAACGGCAACAGGATAGGGATATTCAAACCATTTGGTGGAATAGTGTTCTATAGAGGCTTTGGAAAATTCAGTGGAACGGGTCCAGGCGTCATCCGCTGCACTTTCTTTTGGATAAGCGGACTGTGCCATGATGGTTTTTCCGCTTGGAAGATCGATCTTGGCGGCATCCCAGATGAATGCGCTGGAGGAGCCAAAGGCTACATCCCTTGTATTTTCCATTTCAAAATGCCAGGTCAGGGTGCCTTCCTGCTTTGCGCGCAGGGACATATCGTTTACTTCTTCAGGTTTGATCAGGTAAACTGTGGAATCGCTTTTGGAAGCCTGCTCGTATCTTTCCCTTACCGTGGAAGAAAGTACCTCTTTTGGATTCTGAAGCTCTCCGGAACCTACAACGATGTGATCATAAGGTGCGGTGATCTTATAACTGAAATCACCGTACTCGCAATAGAATTCCCCGGCTCCCAGATAAGGCAAGACATTCCAGCCCTGGATATCATCAAAAACGGCAACCCGGGGGTACCATTGGGCCATGGAGTAGATGGTTCCGTCTTCTACATCAAGACGTCCCATGCGGTCCATTCCTTCCTGCGGAACCTTATAACTGAAATCCATGGATACGGTAGCCTTCCCGCCATTGGCAGGGATCGGGTCTTCAAAAAACACCTGCATCCTGGTGTCGGTGATCAGGTATTCGCTGGAGGTACTTCTTTTAACCTTGGCGGTGAGATTGGAAATGGTATAGCCTCCATCGGTGTCACCGGTATAGCGGTTCCCGCCAATGGGAGTGGTCAGGGTTCCTCGGGATTCTTCGGTAAAGCGGTTCTGTTCGAGATACATCCAGATGAATTCCAGTTCATATGGACTGTTGTTGGTATATGTCAGCCTTACATTTCCGGTGATGGTGTGTTGTTCATCATCAAGGCGGGCCTCGATTTCATAATCAGCTTCATTCTGCCAGTATTCCGGTCCGGGTACTCCGGAAGCGGATCTGAGGCGGTTACCCGTACGGTCCATGAATTCCGCAAAGTCCGCCTGATTATTTTCAACTACTTCCTGGGCTTTCATCTGAAAGGAGGAGACCCCTAATACTGCGAGCGCAAGAATTGTCCTGAAATGGTATTTCATCATTCTAATTTTTTTTGATTTTCGCTAAAGTAAGAAAGATTTTTTACTCCTGTTGGCATAGTCTCGACTCATACTATTATGGGGATTTGAGCAATATTAGTTAACTTTGAGTATAAAGGAAGTAGTTATGGATTCTTTGGAATTGAAAAACCGGATAAAAGAATATGTTGACCAGGCAGATGAACGAATGCTGAGGGTTATCTATGAAACTATAGAAAATGATGAGGCGGAAATTCCAGATACACATAAAAAGGTTTTGGAGGAACGGCTGAAATATCACGAGGAAAACCCTGATAAGGGTATTAGTTGGGAGGAGGTAAGGGAGTCGCTTAAAAAGAAATATGGCTTCTGAAATAATATTAAAGCCGCTCGCGGAAATGGATATTAATGAGGCGGCGGAATGGTATTATAACAGAAGTGAAAAATTGACAAAGGCATTTTTTAATTCCGTGGAATCTGCAATGCTTAGCATTTCAAAATTTCCGGAGATTTACCAAAAACGATACAAAAATGTTCGGGTTGTTTTCATCAGTAGATTCCCATACGGGATTTATTATACAATTGAGGAAGGTCGAATTGTAATACACGCAGTATTGCATACGAAAAGACAGGCGAGAATTGCACTTTCAAGGTTATAGTTAATAACAAAAAAAAACGCCTCCCAAATCATTGGAAGGCGTTTTCTGCATTATTGAATCACTTCCCCTTCAGAGTCGTGGAAGTGG
>CAMPJY010000240.1 GCA_946887025.1 uncultured Salinimicrobium sp. | reverse complement strand
TATGTCTTCGACGGAAACAAGAAATCGCCTTATTCGGAGGAAGATGAAACCAATCCAATCAATGTGTATGGAGGTTCAAAACTTTCAGGAGAAGAGTGTATACAGCAGGAAATGGAGCAGTACTTTATTTTCAGGACCTCCTGGCTGTATTCAGATATCGGCCATAACTTTTACAATAGCATCAGGAAAAAAGCCGAAGCAGGGGAACAGCTGAACATCACTACCGAGCAGAAGGGAACCCCCACCAACGCCTATGATCTGGCGCAGTTCGTACTCAACATTATTTCTGAAGATAGAAAGGAATACGGCATATATCATTACAGCAACCTGGGCGAAGGCACCTGGTATGATTTCGCGGCAGAGATCCTGAAGCTGACAGGTCATTTTGGAAAGGTGGACCTGCAGGAGAGCAATAGTTTTGCGACTTTAGCAAAGAGGCCGGAGCATAGCGTGTTGAGTAAGGATAAGCTGATCAGAACTTTTCAGAAGGAAATACTTCCGTGGAAGGAGAGTCTGGCGCGGATGCTGGGGAAATAGGAGGGGGATTATTTGCCACGAATTCACGAATAATTTTTAATTGTTCATATTGAATCCGTCTGTACTCTTATTCAAGCTGAAATCCTACACGAGGAATTTTCCGGGAGTGGTTTTCATACCTCCCTCAGGCGAATGCTGATCTTCTATATAGGTTTTAAAGTTCCTGATATCGTTTTCCACTACTTTCCTGAAATACGGATTTATCATTCTCGCAACACCTTCTCCCGCAATTCCCATGGGGGCGTGATAGGTGATGACAACATGTAATTCGGTACCGCCGTATTCGGTGTCACGGAATTCCACTTTTCCCGCGTTCTCCACCTCAGAACCTGAAAGCGACTGCCAGCCCAGCAACTCAAATGGGCGTTCCTTAACGATCTCGCTGCGCCAGCGGAGATTGCCCATTCCGCCGGGGATCTTGGCTTCCCAGACTGAAGTTTTTTCATCGATACTGTTCACCAGTTCCAGATGCTCCATGAACAGGGGAAGGTTTTCCAGCTGTCGCCAGAAATTATAAACCTCATCCCTTGGGCGGTCCACCTCCAGGCTTACCTGAATATTCACATTCCGGCTCCGGTTATCCGGTTTGGTTTTCCCAATAGCGTTATACACTCCGCAATAGCCCGTGATTCCCCTGAAGAGCAGATAACTTCCAATCAGGATCTCGGGCAGGGCTTTCTTCTTTTGTGTCGCGCGGAAGATAGCATAGGACCCGGCCAGGGTGGAAATTATTCTTTCAGAATCACTTACGTTGGGATTGAGGCCGGGATATGGGGAATAATGGTTCAAAAGTTTCATGTGCACCAGGTTTTCAGTTTTGATTAAAAAGGTATGAAATTCTGAAACCGGGTTTATGGATTTCGGGTTAAATTATACTTAAAGGAAGAAGAGGGGAGGAAGGAGTTCCCAAAAATGTCTAATTTCAGCCCAATATTTAAAAACGTTTAGATGGGAAAAAGAATACTGATAACCGGGGCTGCGGGTTTCCTTGGTTCACACCTCTGCGATAAATTCATTTCTGAAGGATACCACGTGATCGGGATGGACAATCTTATCACGGGAGACCGCAGAAACATTGAGCATCTCTTCAAGTTGGAGAACTTTGAGTTCTATCACCACGATGTCTCCACTTTCGTACATGTACCCGGGCAGCTGGATTATATACTTCATTTTGCCTCCCCGGCAAGTCCCATTGATTATTTGAAGATTCCTATCCAGACCCTGAAGGTGGGGTCTCTTGGAACCCATAATTTATTGGGGCTGGCCAAGGAAAAGAATGCCCGTATCCTCATTGCCTCCACTTCTGAAGTCTACGGTGATCCCCTGGTGCATCCGCAGACGGAGGAATATTACGGGAATGTGAATACAATCGGGCCGCGAGGGGTTTATGATGAGGCAAAAAGGTTCCAGGAATCCATCACCATGGCGTATCATCGATATCATGGTCTGGAAACCCGGATCGTCAGGATCTTCAACACCTACGGCCCCAGGATGCGACTCAATGACGGAAGAGTGATTCCGGCATTTATTGGGCAGGCCCTGAGAGGGGAGGACCTTACGGTTTTCGGGGATGGCTCCCAGACCCGTTCCTTCTGCTATGTGGATGACCAGATTGACGGGATCTACCGACTTCTGCTAAGCGACTATTCAAATCCGGTGAATATTGGAAATCCACATGAAATCACCATCAGGGATTTCGCAGAGGAGATCATCAAATTAACGGGTACCCAGCAGAAGGTGGTTTATAAACCCCTTCCAGCAGATGATCCGATGCAGCGACAACCCGATATTACTAAAGCCCGTGAAATTCTTGGATGGGAACCCAAGGTGTCGAGGGAGGAGGGGATGAAGCTGACCTACGACTACTTCAAAAGCCTGAGCCCGGAGGAACTCAACAGAAGCGAACACAAGGATTTTTCCAAGCATATTAAATTGTAAATTCGCAATAAAACAAGGCGTAAGCCTATTATGCGAGGAGTGGAACGGAATATAGAAGGCAATCCCCTGGTGTCAATTGTTATGCCCGCTCATAATGTGTGCGCCTTCATCGCCGAGAGTATCAGGTCCATTCAGGCGCAGACCTATCCGCATTGGGAGCTGCTAATCATCGACGATGCCTCGGGGGACAATACTTTTGAAATTGCTCAGCGATTTCAGAAGATGGACCCCAGGATAAAACCCGTTAAGCTGCCAACCAATCAGGGCGCCGGATTTGCCCGAAATATCGGAATTAAAGCCTCTGAGGGCGCCTATATCTCTTTTCTGGATGCAGATGATATCTGGCTGCCCTTTAAGCTGCAGAAACAATTGCAATTCATGCAGAAAAACAACCTGCAGGTCACCTATTCGAGTTATGAGCTCATCGACGAACAGAGTGAATCCCT
>CAMPJY010000239.1 GCA_946887025.1 uncultured Salinimicrobium sp. | reverse complement strand
AACCTCAGGGAGCTGAAGAACGTCGTGAAACGTGCCGTACTCCTGACGCAGGACGATATAGTGACGGATAAGGTGCTGCCTTATGAGGTAGTTGCAGCCAAGGCCTCTGATACAGGATTTAGTCTTTTCAAAAACAAGAATGAGCAGGAACTGATCCTGGATGCGCTCGAAAAATCCAATGGCAATAAAAGCAAGGCGGCAAGACTGCTGTCCATTGACAGGAAAACCCTGTACAACAAACTGAAACAATACGACATAAGTCTGTGATCAGTTCCCTGCGAAGGCTATAAGCGAATAGCTTTATACTTTTGGATAAATTACTTCTTCCAGATTGCCTAATAGCTGGTCGATGGCTTCTTCGGTTTTCTCCAGCTCCTCTTCATTATTCTTAATTCGGCGATCTTCCAGGCGCTCGAGTTTTTTAACTATGGGATCTGCTTTTAACTGACGGAACATAGGCAGCATCTTGTGCGCTATGGCTGCCATCCTTTCCTCGTCGCCCTTTTCCTGTGCCTCCCTCAATGCCTCCAGGTTCTTTCTGGAACTGTCTATGAAAGCGGTGAGGATGACGTCAAGCGCTTTTTTGTCCCCACCCGCGAACAGGTTGACTTCTTCCAGGGAATAGCTCCTGCTGCCATTGTATTCAGGGCTGGATTTACTTTCCTTTTTAACGAAACTGACCTGAAGGGCCTTCTCGATCATGGACAGAAGCTCCGCTGAGGAATATGGTTTAAGAAGACTGCCGCTGAATCCTCTCCTGAGATATTCTTCCGGGGCAACGTCAGTTTTCCCTGAAAGTGCGATCACGGGAATGTCTCTGGTAGCTTCGTGGTTCCTGATATTCTCAAGCAACAGAAACCCATCCATCTTCGGCATCTGGATATCGGTAAGCACAAGATCGATCTTTCCCTTTTTCAGCATTTCCAGGGCTTCCTCCCCGTTCGTGCTGCTCCGCGGTTTCATCCCGGTTGCCTTTATAAGTTCAGTTAACAGGCTGATCTGGGAAGGTTCGTCATCCACGATCAGGACTTCCAGATTATCTGCTTTTTTAAGCATGACTTCTTCAGGTGTGGAGCTGGGCGCAGCAAAGGTTTCGGCGAGTTTAATGGGGATTTTAATGGTGAATTCGCTTCCCACGCCCTGCTCACTTTCCAGATGTATGCTTCCCTTGAGCAGTTCCACCAGTTTTTTAGAAATGGCGAGGCCGAGTCCCGAACCCCCGAAACGTTTCTCGATCCCTATGTTTTCCTGGGAGAACTCCTCAAAGATCTTTTCCTTCTTCTCGTTTGAGATTCCAATTCCTGTATCCGCTATCCGGACCATTAGTTTATTGGCCCGTTTTTCTTTGGCAATCCAGGCCTCCACCTCCACATGGCCTTCTTCCGTGAATTTACAAGCGTTGGTCACGAGATTAGTCAGGATCTGCTTGATTCTGAACGGGTCACTGATGATAGGGCGGTCCACTTCTTCTGAAATTTTCGTCCGAACCACCACCTTGTCCGATTTCTCCAGAGGAACGCAGTTATCGACAGTATCCTCGAGCAGGTTCTTTGGGTTAAAGGTGAGTTCCTCTACCAGCATTTTCCCGGCTTCCAGTTTGGAAAGATCCAGCAGGTCGTTCACCAGCCTGAGGATATAATCAGAGGATTTTTTGAGATGGCTCAGATAATGTCGCTGGGAATTGTTAAGATCCGAGCGCTGCAGCAGACTGGAATATCCGATTACAGTATTCAGGGGAGACCGCAGATCGTGGGTGACGGTAGCCATAAACTGTTCCCGGCTCTTCAGCAGGGCCTCGGCGTACTGCTTTGCATCCTCCAGTTTGTTCCTGTATTTCTGGCTTCGGGAAACATCCCGTACCACCATGAACAGTGAAATTATTATGATCAGGAAACTGATGGCACCAAGGATGGCAATGGTCCTGGAGGTTTTTTTCACCAGCTCCTGCGAATTCTCCACCTGTGCAAGTGATGACTCCCTTTCAACCTCTTCAATGGTCGACAGCAGGCTTCTTAATTGACTGTTCAGGTTTATCTCGTTCGCCATCAGTTCATTTTCCTTCTGTCTGAGAGTTTCGCGATATCTCCTGTCTGCCCGCTCGAAATCTATCAGTACATTCCTAACAGAATTCACCAGCGAATCCAGGGTTTGAGTGGTAACCTTTTCAGCGTTTTCCATTTCTGAATATTCCAGAAGTTTCACCAGTACCCTTCGCTGATGAGGTTCCAGGTTGGCAAAGCGTTCCTCATAGTTGGGTAAGTCGAATGACTCATCCACCCTTTTCAATTCAGTGATCACCTTGGCATAATAACTCTGGTTTTCCTCCTGCGCCCGCAGCGCCAGCAGCTCCTCGAGATTGGCTGTTTTCTGGGAAAGAAGGAAATTGATACTTAAGATTTCCTTTCTCAGGATTGTGTCAGAATAGGTTTGCTGCAACTCCCCCAGGGTGATACGGATGGTATCGATCTTTGCCTTATACCGCTCAAGATCTGTGGAGTCCCCGGTACGGATGACCTGCCGGCTCAGGCTTTCCGCCTGATAAAGGTCGGTAGCCGCATCACTCACCAGGTAAAGTTTTTTATTGGTATCGACATTGCTTTCCGCCAGACTGGTATAATCCCGGACCTGGGAGTATACAAACCATACGGCTATCGCCGCAAGGGCAGCGATCAGCAGGTAGCCTACGACTACTTTAACGGTTATGGATTGTCTGTTGAACTTCATTTTATAAGATAAACCTCTCTAATTTATAAAATTAGCAGCATTATTATCACAGGGCCTAAAAATTAGGTTAAATCGGAAATAGGGCTTACTTTTGTTGCATCTCAAAGGGGTGCTGAAGCTTCGAAACAAGTTTAGGCTGAGATTATACCCAAAGAACCTGGGCAGGTAATGCTGCCAAGGGATCGGTGCCAGCAGGCACTAAGTATCGCACTCCTGATTATTATCCCATGCGGATGATTCTCAGGATTTTTTTT
>CAMPJY010000238.1 GCA_946887025.1 uncultured Salinimicrobium sp. | reverse complement strand
TCAATCCTGAATCCGGGGCTTGAAAGCCCCGGCAATTCATAAGCATGAGAAAAGAAATATTCCAATTCTAATTGAAGGGTTTTTTGCTTCAGCCGGAGGAACAGCAAATATTCCTTGAGCCTGGGCTTTAGACGAATCGGGCTAAAACAAATTCAGAAGCATAAAAAAACCATATCACAAGCATTATTTAATGGTTGTGATATGGTTCTGATATGGTTGTGATATGCTTGTGTTATGGTTTTGACAGAAACCAGAAACAAGCCGGAACAGGACTTTAGTAGGTGTCCTTATCCAAGTAATCAGGGGTACCATCCCCGTCGGTATCCGGGAAATTTATGCTGCCGTCTTCATTTATACTGATTTCCTCAGCGGTGGGTACAAAATCGCCGTCATCATCCATGTCCCCATAATTCGGAACAAAATCCCCATCCGTATCATCATTGGTAAGGATCTCGTCCCCATCCAGATCTTCCATGTAGGAAGGGATCCCATCCTTATCATGGTCGGCTTCATTGGTAGCAAACACCTGCACGTTAAAAATAAGCGGACTGTAGGCAGGGATGCCGGCCCTGGTGGTGGAAAAATAGCCCAATCCCGAAGGAATGAACACCGTTCCTATTCCGAAGTCGTTGGTCCAGGAAATCGTGTTGTCAGGATTCACCTCAAAACCTGTGGCACCCCCGAATTCATTCAGGGACTGTCCAAAGCCGATGATGGTATTCGGCAGGTCAAACCATACCGGGGTATTGCTTCCGTCAAAGCTGCTGCCGTTGAGCAGTTGCCCCCTGTAGCTCACGAAAGTGGAGTCGGAGAATTTTGCCTTCTCTCCTGCCCCTTCCCGAACTTTCAGGATATAGATGGTATAATCCACTTCCCCGCGGGTCACGACTTTCTTCTCCAGCAGATCGGAGTCGATCAGGGGAATTTTATCGGCATTTTCAGCGTCGATGGTATCAAGGCGTACCACATAATCGAAATCGCTGGCCGGAGTTTCGAATTCTTCGTAATTATAGAAATGCGTACTTAAATATGCTTCAAGTGCCTCCTGATCGGCGATCTCCTGTTCCCCACGGTCGCGGTCCGGAATCACCTCATTCCCTCCATCGTCATCCTTGTCACAGGAAATGGCAAAAACTGCTAAGAACAGGCTGGCAATAAAAAGTTTATTCAATCTCATCAATAGGTAATTTTAAGGCCGCAAGATACAATAATCTTGTATTTTTGCTTAACCTATACGGAGTTTTAGTGGCAAAAATATGAGAGTAGACAAATTTTTATGGAGTGTCCGGTATTTCAAGACCAGAAGTATAGCTACCGAAGCCTGCAGGCAGGGAAAAGTCAGGGTTAACGGCTCTTCCGTAAAAGCTTCCCGGGAGGTATATCCGGGGGATAAGCTGGTGGTGCGCAAGAATCAGATCGATTACGAACTGGCCGTTCTGGATCTGCCCCCAAGCCGGGTGGGTGCCAAACTGGTCAACCTGTATATTACCGACACTACTCCCAAAGAAGCTTTTGAGAAACTGGAGCTGCTGAAATATTCCCAGGACTATTATCGGAAGAAAGGGACCGGGAGGCCCACGAAAAAGGACCGCAGGGACATCGAGGATTGGAAAGAATCCCCAAATGACAAGCAGGACGCTGAAAAGCCGGAAGAATAGTCATCTTAAACAACTGAAGAAGAAAAACAGTTTTTATATTTATCAAAAAAGTATCCCATGAGCAAAACCGCCACCCTGATCCTGAACCACGAGCAGATTGCGCACAAGATAAAGAGGATCGCATATCAGATCTACGAGAACAATGTGAACGAACATTCGGTGATCCTGGCCGGGATAGCAAAGAACGGGTTTGAACTTGCTAAAAAACTGAAGGCCGAGCTGGAAATTATTTCAGAGTTTTCCGTGGTCCTCTGCGAGGTGAAAATAAACAAGAAGAATCCCCTGGAGCAGATCAGCACCTCCCTGCTTGCTTCTGAGTATGAGAACCAGTCGGTGGTGCTGGTGGATGATGTCCTGAATTCGGGAACCACCCTGATTTACGGGGTAAGGCATTTCCTGGACGTGCCATTAAAGCAGTTTCAGACAGCAGTGCTGGTAGACAGAAGTCATAAGAAATACCCGGTAAAGGCCGATTTTAAAGGTATTTCCCTTTCCACTTCACTGAATGAAACAGTCAAGGTAAGGTTTGCCCCCAGGGAAAATCGGGTGGAATTATTCTAGCCCTGCACTTCCAGGCTTACTGCTGCCGGAGGGAAAGCTTCCGAATTATCTCTTCCGCAATTTCTTCAGGAGTCCCCTGGTCGGTTTCCACTTTCAAGTCACTCTGATTATAGTAGAAAGTGCGTTCAAACAGATGTTTTCGGATAAAATCATTTAGAGCCTCTTCTGAGCCAAGATGGCTGATAAGGGGTCTGGAATCCTTTTCGCGCAGAAGTCGTTCTGTAAGCGTTCCCAGGGAGGTTTTCAGGTATACGGAACGTATATCTTCCCGGGATTTCATCAGCTGCAGGTTATTCCCGTAACAGGGAGTGCCGCCACCTGTGGAAAGCACAAATCCGGCAGGGCCGGTTTCCAGGATCTGCTTAAGGATTTCCGTCTCCTTTTTCCTGAAATAAATTTCTCCTGAAGCCTCAAAAATCTCCGGTATTTCCCTGTTTTCTTTCTGAATAATCTCATGATCCAGGTCCAGAAAAGGAAGTCCGAGTTTTTCGGCTAAAAGCCTTCCAACGCCTGTTTTCCCTGAACCCATGTACCCGAGAAGAATTATTTTCATACCTTAAAGCTGTGATTTATAAAGGGTTTAAGCACCCCCTTTAAATGATTTACAAATTTATGTCATTTTGTTCTTGAAAAATAAATTAATCATGGTATATTTGCACCCGCATTAGCAAAAGTGCATGCAGCGTTAGATCTGGTAGCTCAGTTGGTAGAGCATCTCCCTTTTAAGGAGAGGGTCCTGGGTTCGAGCCCCAGCCAGATCACTT
>CAMPJY010000237.1 GCA_946887025.1 uncultured Salinimicrobium sp. | reverse complement strand
TTCAGAAGGTGCTGAAGAAGCAGGGAATGAAATTCTATGTTTCTCATAAAGTAGGGGCTGTGGAACGCAAAGGCGACGAGGTGATCGTTTCCGCAGAAGATAAAAAAGGCAAGCAGGTGGAATTCAAGTCCGACTATTGTCTTGTTGCAGTAGGAAGAAGACCTTATACTGATGGTTTGAATGCCCCGGAAGCCGGAGTGAAGCTCGATGACAGGAACAGGGTGGAGGTCAATGATCATTTACAGACCAGCGTAAAAAACATATACGCCATTGGGGATGTGATCAAGGGCGCCATGCTGGCGCACAAAGCCGAGGAAGAAGGCGTTTTTGTGGCCGAGACTCTTGCGGGACAGAAACCTCATATCAACTACAACCTGATTCCAGGAGTAGTATATACCTGGCCTGAAGTAGCAGCCGTAGGGAAGACTGAAGAGCAGTTGAAGGAAGAAGGTGTCAATTACAAGGAAGGTAAATTCCCAATGAGGGCACTGGGTCGTTCCAGGGCCAGTGGCGATACCGATGGATTTGTGAAGATCCTTGCCGATGCAGAGACCGACGAAGTTCTTGGGATCCACATGATAGGGGCAAGGGTAGCCGATCTGATCGCTGAAGCAGTGACCGCCATGGAATTCCGCGCTTCTGCCGAGGATATCTCCAGAATGAGTCATGCGCACCCAACATATGCTGAAGCAATGAAAGAAGCGGCTTTGGATGCAACTGATAAGCGAGCCCTGCATTTCTAAGGGAGTGCATTTAACAATACATGAAAAAAGGACAGGTCTTTTGATCTGTCCTTTTTTGTGATTTTTCGGCACGGTATTCGCTCAGGAACGAGTCCGGAAACAGGTTGCTTCATGGGAAAGGCAAGTGCAAATTTTCCTGAAGTAAATACTTCCCTGTAAGCCTTTAAAGATATATTTTTGCAAAATTAAATTGTAAGTCGTGATTCTTGATATAATAATAGCTATGTTGTGGAGCATCTCTCCTTTTGGAGAGGCTAAAGTGGGTATTCCTTACGCCATTTTCAATGATGTGAATATTTACCTGGCGCTTCTGTTTTGTTTCGCGGCAAATGTGCTGGTGTTCCCGGTGATGATGTTTTTTCTGGACTCCGTGAATCATTATTTCCTGCGTTACAGGTTTTACAAGAAATCCGCTATTTATGTGGCCCGTAAGGCAAAACTGGGAGCCAAGAAAAATGTTCAGAAGTACGGATTCTGGGGCCTCATAGTTTTTGTGATGCTGCCTATTCCCGGAACCGGAGTCTATGCGGGTTCCATTGCGACCTATTTATTTGTGCTTGAGAGAAAGCGCGCCTTCGTTGCCAATACCATTGGGATCTTCCTTTCCTGTCTGATCGTGTGGGGAATGACCCTGGCCACCTGGAACGGATTGTCATAAAGAAATAATTGCTCTACATACCCGCAAGAAGGCGGGTTTTTTATTTTTCTGCGTAATCTGCGAATAAATCTGCGTAATCTGCGGGAAACCCTTTAAGTGGAAAGTGGGGAGAGTAGAGTAAAGTAGAGTAGAAAGTAAAAAAAACAGGAACAATAAACTGAAAACCCCAAACAACGTACTCCTGCCTGCACGCCTTGTTTCCTCCCTGGTTTTTCCGATATTTGCGCTAAGATAAAAACACCCATGGCCCAGAAACCTTCCATTCCCAAAGGAACCCGTGACTTTTCCCCTGCAGAGGTGGCAAAAAGGAACTATATCATCAGGAACATTCAGCAGCAATTTCAGAGATTTGGATTTCAGCCTATTGAAACCCCGAGTTTTGAGAATTCCGAAACCCTGATGGGGAAATATGGGGAAGAAGGCGACCGGCTTATCTTTAAAATTCTTAATTCAGGCGATTTCCTGAATAAGGCTGACGTCAAAGCCCTGGCAGAGGGAGACAGCCTCAAACTCACCCCTTCCATTAGTGAAAAGGCCCTCAGATACGATCTGACGGTGCCTTTTGCCAGATATGTGGTCCAACATCAAAATGAAATTGAACTTCCGTTCAAACGCTATCAGATCCAGCCCGTATGGCGTGCCGACAGGCCGCAGAAAGGAAGGTTCAGGGAATTCTTCCAATGCGATGCCGATGTTGTGGGCAGCAACAGCCTCTGGCAGGAAGTGGAGTTTGTACAACTGTATGATGCAGTGTTTTCTGCCCTGAACCTCCAAGGCGTAAAGATCAAAATCAATAACAGGAAAGTATTATCAGGTTTCGCTGAGGTTATCGGGGAATCGGATAAATTAATTGATTTTACTGTTGCTCTGGATAAGCTTGATAAAATAGGGGAGGAAGGAGTCACCAATGAAATGCTTTCTAAAGGCATATCTTCAGAAGCCATAGAAATTATACGGCCTATTTTCCGCCTGAAAGGGAACTTTTCAGAAAAAATTGAGGGGCTTAAGGAGATCCTTTCCACTTCGACTGTGGGAAAAGAAGGCATTGAGGAACTGGAATTCATTAGCAGGGCGATAGAAGCCGTGGGACTGGAGTCCGCAAATCTTGATCTGGATGTGACCCTTGCCCGTGGTCTGAACTATTATACCGGGGCCATCCTTGAAGTGGCAGCTCCAGAGACCGTGGCCATGGGCTCAATAGGTGGGGGAGGAAGATATGACGACCTTACAGGGATTTTCGGATTGAAAGGAATTAGTGGGGTGGGAATTTCCTTCGGTCTCGACCGGATCTATCTGGTCCTGGAGGAGTTACAGCTGTTTCCTGAAACGGTGACGGAGAACACCAGAATCCTCTTTCTGAATTTCGGGGAGGAGGAGAGCCTGTATGCTCTCAAGACCATCAGGAAATTAAGGGCCGCCGGTATTTCTGCAGAACTATATCCTGACACTGCCAAGATGAAGAAACAGATGACCTATGCCCATCGCAGGGAAATTCCCTATGTGGTGCTCGCCGGGGCGGAAGAGATCCGGGAGGAATTGTTCACTTTTAAGAATATGGTTTCCGGAGAGCAGCTGAAACTGTCCCTGGA
>CAMPJY010000236.1 GCA_946887025.1 uncultured Salinimicrobium sp. | reverse complement strand
CATTTCTTGTCGGCAGCAGCCGTTCCGTTGGGCACGAACTGTTTCAGGGCACGTACCACCCCCGCTTTCCAGGTGTTGATGTTCTCGTCAAACAGGTTCAGGTTCTCGATCAGGTCCACCACATAAGGGATCGGCATCCCGTGACGTAATACTCCGGAGATTAGCTTCGCATAGTTCCAGAACTCCTCATTAAAGGATCTCGACAGCCCTTCGATGGTCACCCGATACCCGTGCTTGTCGCTGAACTGGAAATCGTAACGGGAGGTCCCGTCCTCATTCCTGTCCTTGATCACCCAGCCATCGGAAACCCAGTTGGGCAGGTTGAACACATCTTCCATTTTCCCGGTGAATATTTCGTAAGGGCGGTTGTGCAGCAGCCCTACCACGGCAATCCACTTCTCGTTCTCGTTGTTGAATCGGACGATCTTTGCTTCAATTTTCTTCGGACGCTTAGGAGCGAAGGTCTCTGCAAATTTCTCCTCATTGGTTGCCTGTTTTTTGTCCTTCTTCTCTTCAGAAGAAACCAGGATCCCGCTACGCGAACCATCGCGGTATACGGTGATCCCTTTCAGGCCTTTCTTCCAGGACTCGATATAGATATCGCTCACTTTTTCCTGACTCACATCCGTAGGCAGGTTAATGGTGGAGCTGATGGAGTGGGTGGTATATTTCTGCACCAGCGCCTGCATCTCCACGCGTTTCTGCCAGTCAATTTCCGAAGCCGTAGCCCCTGCGTAAGGACTGGCTGCAATTTCTTCTTTTCCTGAAGCATTCATCCAGGTCTTCACCTTCGGATGGTAAACGGTGAATTCCTCGAAAGCATCGCCTGTATCATCGACGAAAGCGATCTGGGCATTGCTGGTAGAGGCGTTGACCTTTCTTCTTCTCTTATAGGACAGCATGAACACCGGCTCGATCCCTGAAGAGGTCTGGGCCAGCATACTCAAGCTTCCTGTTGGCGCCACGGTACTGATGGAGATGTTCCTTCGGCCGTGGGTCATCATTCTGTTGTAGATATCCGGGAATTCAACCTTCATCATCTGTACGAAATCTGACTGCTCCTCGATGGCAGGATCGAATACTTTAAATGGTTCTCTGGTGATCGCCATGTCGATGCTGCTGTCGAATTCTCCCTTCAGCTTGGTCTGCATGATCTTGTCGATCTCTGTCAGGGCTTCTGCGGTGTCGAATTTAAGTCCAAGCGCAGCAACCGCATCAGCAAGCGCAGTGAATCCAAGTCCTGTCCTTCTTCCGTTCTTCCCATTCTCGGCTAGCAGTTTCCAGGTGTCTATTTCATTCTTCTTGATGAAATCAGGTTCCTTGTCAGCGGAAACTTTTTCAAGGATGCGTTCCACAGCCTCCAGTTCCAGGTCCACCAGGTCATCCATCAGGCGCTGGGTCTCGTAGATCACCTTATAGAACTTCTCATGATTGAAGCTCGCGTTTTCAGTGAACGGATTGTCGACGAAGCTGTACAGGTTCACAGCGATCAGGCGACAGGAATCCCCGCCCTGCATTGCGATCTCGGAACAAGGGTTGGTCGAGGAGTTTTTGAAGCCGGGATAGAATGAGGAAGTGGAATAGGTGTGCTGCTTGTCCCAGAAAATTAATCCCGGTTCTGCAGTATTGTGGGCACATTTGATAATGGTATCCCACAGCTCTTTAGCTCTTACATATTTCTTATAGGTAGGGTTTGGGCTGTCCACAGGCCAGCGAAGCATGAAATCGGTGTCTTCCACAACCGCCTGCATGAACTCATCGGAAAGACGCAGGGAGATGTTGGCTCCGGTCACCTTCTTCAGGTCCTGCTTCACGGTAATGAAATCCTCCACATCGGGATGGGCGATATCAATGGTCAGCATCAGGGCGCCCCTTCTGCCGTTCTGGGCAACTTCCCTGGTGGTGTTGGAGAAACGTTCCATAAAGGAAACCGCACCGGTGGTGGTTCCTGCGGCGTTTGATACTAGAGCGTTCTTGGGTCTTAATTCTGAAAGGTCCACCCCTACCCCGCAGCGACGCTTGAACAGCTGTACCAGCTGCTGATCGGTGAACAGGATCCCGCCGTAGGAATCGTAGACGGGTGGCACTACCACACAATTGGAGAGCGAGGCGATCATCTGGTCATTCCCCAGCGCTGCCATGACGCTTCCCTGCGGAATGCTGTATTTAAAATCCTTGAAAAGCTGGAAGATCCGCTCTTCGGTCAAAGGCTCCCTGGTCTTACCGTATTCTGAAAGATTTTCACTTTCAGCCGTCCTGTCGGCATATTTTGCCTCCATTCTGGCAAACTCCTTTGCCATTCGCTGGTGCATATCGTTTGGGGTAAGCTCCAGAAAATTCCCCTCCTTATCCTTGATCGCATATTTATTGATCCAGGTGGTGGCGGCAAGTTCATCATTCTTGAAATATTTGAGGGTTTCCCTCAATACCTCTTCATAGGTATACGTTTGGGTACTAAACAGTTCTTCAACCATGGCAGCTATTTTAAAATTAATCTGAAAGAGAAGTAAAGTTATTCGATTTTAAACGTTTACACAGGTAAAAATGAAGTTGTTATTAACGAAGTGTTGTTGAAAAATATTCCAATATTTTTTTTGAAAAATGGCATAAAAGAGAAGCCCGCGTGGTTGCTCAGGTCTCTCCAGATTCCATTAGGAATTCTCAATTGCCGGGGCTTTTAAGCCCCGGATATGATTCCTGAAATGTTTCGGGCTTTAGCCCAATTTGAGGTTGATAATTAGGCTAAAGCCCTGGGAGTGTGTGATTGCTGTCCTCTGGCTAAAAGCCAGAGGCAATTCTTTGGAGATCGGGCGCAGCGGCCACAAAAAAAATCTGCGGTATCTGCTCTATAATCTGCGAAATCTGCGGGAACCCTTATTTAGAATCCTTGAATTTCACCTCCACCAGCACCGGAAAATGATCCGACGGATACCTCAGCTCCTTGGAATCCGACAGCACCCCGTACTTCAATACCTCCGACTCCTTATCCGTGAAGATAT
>CAMPJY010000235.1 GCA_946887025.1 uncultured Salinimicrobium sp. | reverse complement strand
AAAAAACGGCCCCGGAATACAGGATCCCGGAACCGTTTTAAATGATGAGCTAATTCACTCTACAGCCTTTAAAGGTCCACCCTCAAGGACTCTTACTCAGCAATATTGAAGGTTATTGGCAAGGAGTATAACACCCCCACTTTCTCTCCATCGTGCATGCCGGGGGTCATCTGTGGAAGGAGATTGACCACCCGCGCTGCCTCCTCCTCCAGGGAAGGATGAATGGCTCTTACTCCCATCACTTCAACCTTACCCTCCGCGTTTACTTTAAACTGGACGTAAATCTTTTGTGTGCCGGTAAGATTCAGGGTTTTGCCCAGGGAGGTGTCGAAATTCTCGGCAACAAAATAGGTGAGCTTTTCGGTAAAACAGGCTTTGCGTTCCTTATTGGAGCCCAGGGATTCGCAACCCGGGAAGACGGGGACCTTTTCTATCAGTACAAAAGGCACGTCCCCTGTTCCTGAGGTTCCGGTTTTTAACTCCTGCACCTCTACTTTTTGCTTATCCGACAGCAGCGCCGCGTCCAGTTCCTGCTTATCCATGGAGCCGAGAATGCCCTTTATCTCCTCATAATCCTCGGAAGTAACTTCGCTGCCGTCATTGACTATGGCTTTTATCTCCTCCAGCTTTTGCTGGGCGCTGGCCTCCTGTTTTTCCGGATTTACTGCAGGTTCTTCGGAACAGGACACATAGACGAGCATGGCCAGCATGAGTGGCAGTACGATTAGGAATTTGAGTTTTGAAGCCGTTCCTGATTTGGTTTTTTGTAACATAACGATTCGTTTTTTGATTAATGATTGATTGAAAAATTGATTGATAAAGGAAATGTCCCTGGTATTGAATGCGGAATTGAGTAACTGCTCAAAATAGTCGAGTTTGCCCAGGTTCCTGACCACCCCCTGATCTGCCAGGAATTCGTGGCAGGCAGAAATCCGGGCCTGGTAGATGTACACCAGCGGATTGAACCATAAAATGATCTTCAGGAATTCGAAAAACAGCAGGTCGAGGGAATGCCGCTGCTGCAGGTGGACCAGCTCGTGGGAAAGGATCTGTTCCCGCTCTTTTTCTGAAAGCTCGGAGCCCAGAAAAATGGTGTTGTAGAAGGTACAGGCCATTTTCGACCGCGGTACCTCCACCAGCCTCATATCCTGATTCTGAAGCACGGGTTGATAGGAAAAAAGCTGCTTCAGAAACCTGAATTTTCTGAGGAAGAGCCCGAGACTGAACAGAAATCCGACAGCATACACCAAAAACCACCAGGTGAGCGTCTGTATGCCTTCGGAAGCGGCGGAAGTCTGAGCTTCGGCAGTCACCGCCTCCACATTCTGCCCTATGAATACCTCCGGCAGGAGTACAAGACTTTCCGGAGGGATTGCCGCCTGCAGGAACGGGAGCTTCAGCAAAGGCAGGAGCATGGCCAGCACCGGGCTTAGCAGCAGATATATGCGATTATAGCTGAAAAAGGTCTCCTTCTTCAGAAACAGCTCGAAGACGAGCAGAAACAGGAGCTGAAACAGGATGAGTTGAAATATATACTGTAGCATGGCTATTCTTTTTTGTTGATCTCCTTTAGGATGGACTCGAGTTCTTTGGTATCCATTTTATTCTCCTTGACAAAAAATGACACCAGACTCTTGAAGGACCCGTTGAAATATCCGTCAATCAGCCGGTTCATGCTTTGACTGGTGTAGGTCTCCTTCTCCACCAGCGGAAAATAGATATATCCTTTCCCCAGTTTGCGGTGGTCCACAAAATCCTTGCTTTCCAGAATACGGACAATGGTGGAGACGGTGTTGTAGGCGGGTTTAGGCTCCGGCATCTCGTCGATGATGGCCGCCACATTAGCTTCTTTCAGCTCCCATAGGATCTGCATGATCTCCTCTTCGGCTTTGGTGAGTTGTTTCATATTCCGGGGAATTACGGGTTTTAATTATCGCTAATATATAACTAATAATTAAGTTGAACTAAACATTTAGTTATTAATTTCAGAAAAACTTTTGTGTTTCTGAAGCGCTGCCTGTGCAAAAGAGTGCAAACGGGTGCAAAAGAGTACAGGTTTTCCCTTGGCCTTGCTATCCGCAATAATTTTGGTCTCAAAGGTCGGAAGCTCTGTTTCGGTTCTAGAGGGTAAACGGGGAAACGGCCAGGTATTAACTTTAAATCTGAACAAGATGGGAATAATTTCTCAAGGAATCCTAGGAGGATTCTCAGGAAAAGTCGGAAACGTGATCGGTGCCACCTGGAAAGGCATCAGTTACATCCGCATCAAACCGGTGAGCGTAGCCAATCCGCGCACCGAGGGACAGGTGAATCAGCGGAACAAGTTCTCTGCCACCCTGGCATTCTTACAGCCTAGCCTTGCGTTCATCAAGCAGGGTTACAAGTACTACGCCAGCAAGCAGAGCGCCTTCAACGCCGCCATGTCCTACGTGATCCAGAACGCGATCACCGGCACCGCGCCCAATTTCAGCGTGGACCCTGCCACTGCGCTGTTGAGCCGTGGGAAACTGACCGCCGCCACAGGCACCAGTGCGACCTTCCTGGACGACGAGCTGACCGTGAACTGGACCGACAACCAGGCCGAGGGCAACGCCCGCCCCGACGATGTGGCCATGCTGGTAGCCTACAATGCTACCAAGCAGGAATCCGTCATCGATCTGGAAGCTTCCACCAGGAGCGCCAGTCCGGGCGTGCTGAGCATCCCCGCGTCCTACGTAGGCGACACCCTGGAGGTGTACCTCGCCTTCCAGTCAGCCGATGGCAGCATGGTGTCTAACAGTACTCATGTGGATAGTGTGGTGATCTCCTAGGGGGGTTAGTTAAGAGTTAAGAGTTATGAGTTAAGAGTTTCTGGCTCATGACTCTTGCTTTTACCCACCTCAAGTAGGGACGCGATTTATCGCGTTCTAGTGGGGTGAAATGGGTCCGAAGTCCGAAGTCCGAAGACCGAAGTAAAATATCTGCAGGAAATCTGCGAGATCTGCGAGAAAAAAACTGAGCATCATGATAACACAACCCAAAAACATATTA
>CAMPJY010000234.1 GCA_946887025.1 uncultured Salinimicrobium sp. | reverse complement strand
TTTTATTATTATTCGTGGATTCGTGGCTGATTAGGAGTGAGGGGAATCTGGAGATTTTCGCTGGGTTGGAGACGGCTTGGGAAATGTCTATGATTTTAATCCTGAATGAAATCCTTGAAATCGGTGAAGAACTCTTCGAGCTGATTCATGTTTCTATACAGAAATTCAAACACTTCCGGCCAATGTTTTCTGTTATGGATGTTAACTCCTTCCCGCTGAACATAAATCCTTGTCACTGTTTTTCCCTCGGGGAGCAGGTAATTTTCTTCCAGAAGGGCCTCCGGTAGATAATCTGATTTCAGGACAGCTTCCAAACTCTGTAGCTTCTCTGTATAATACTCTTGAACAAGTTCGTCAGCTGAACTTATATCCAGGGAAACCTGGGCTCTCTCTGTCGTAAAGGTAAATTTCAGCTGGATTTCCTTTATTTTGGTATTGTAAAGGATCCATTTCCGCGGATACTTTTGTCCGAATTCCGTCCAGAACTCTTCCCTGATTCTTTTTGATTCTTCCCGGCTGAACATCAGAAAAAGTAAGCTATCAGGATTCCTGCTACAATAGCTGCCATTTTGGAGGCATTGAACCTGTGGTTTTTTGATGCTTCAAACAGGATGGTTGTAGATATATGAAGAAAGATCCCAATGACCAGGGAATTCAGATATACGTCGTATTCCTTCAGAAAAGAAAAATTGGAGGAAAGCCAGCTTCCCAGAGGGGTCATGGCTGCAAACAGGAGCAGAAAAAGCAGGGCTTTGGGTTTTCCGATGTTGGAATTCAGCAGAAAGCTGGCAAGGATGATAGCTACAGGGATCTTGTGCAGCACCACCCCGTGTAACAAATGCTCCCTGTCGTTAAGGGGCAGACCTTCCAGGAGAGCGTGAATACAAAGACTGATAAATAACAGCCATGGGAAAACGGTAGTTTTCTCGTCGTGGTGCAGGTGCCCGTGTTCTGCGCCCCTGGAGAAGAATTCCAGGAAAATCTGAAGCAGGATACCCAGCATGATGAAAATCCCGACTGAATCGTTTCCTGTTCCGTAGACTTCTGGAAGAAATTCAAAAACTGTTACTGAGAGCAGGTAGGCGCCGCTGAAGGATAATAATAGTTTTAACCCCAGGGCTTCTGAGGGCTTCAGGAACTGGGCAACCAGGAAGCCTATAACTACGGCAAGTATCGGTAGAATAAAGATCATTATTGGAAAATAAGGATTAGGCGATCCGAGGAGGCTTCATCAAACTCCTCCAGATGATAGTTGCCGAAGACATGTTTTAAAGTGATTCCCGCCCTGGAGAAATATTCCTGAAAATCATTTAAGGTAAGGCTCTTGACCCTTTCCGTAAAGTGATAGAGCGTGCCTTCATCTTCAAAATTAATATTCTTAAGTATATATCCATTGACGTGAGCCCGGGTGAGATGAAACTCAATTCCCTTGACAGTCTTTAACTCCTCCGGTACCAGATTGGAAATCACTTTCTTCACATTCATGAAATCTATGACCCCATAACCTCCCGGAGCTAATTCCTCTTTTATGGATGCAATTGTTCTGAAGTTGTCCTCATCTCTCTCGAAGTAGCCAAAACTCGTAAAGAGATTAAATACGGCATCAAACTCTTCAGGCATGGCCTTGCACATACACTGGACCTTAAAATGCAGGGAATCATTTTCGAATTGGCTGGCGTATTCAATGCTGCTGGGGGAAAGGTCCACTCCGGTAACATCAAATCCCAACTTGTTCAGGTAAACAGAATGGCGGCCCTTTCCGCAGGCAAGATCCAGGATACGGGCACCGGGTTTCAGGTTCAGGAAAGACGTAAGGTTTTTCATGAACAGCTGCGCTTCGGCATAGCCTCGATCCTTGTAAAGAATATGATAGTAAGGGGTGTCGAACCAGGAGGAGAACCAGTTTTGTACTGTAATTGCCATATCGCGTAAAATTAGCGTATTTTTGCATCTTTTAGAAGAGACTACATGGGAAATAATTTTAAGATGCTGGCGAAGACGCTTTATGGGTTTGAACCTCTGCTGGCTAAGGAACTGAGGAGTTTAGGGGCGATGGATATCAAAGAAGGTGTGCGTTCCGTAACTTTTTACGGAGACACCGGGTTTATGTATAAAGCCAATCTGGCCCTGAGGACTGCCATCAAGATCCTGAAGCCATTCAAGAGCTTCAAGGTCTCCTCGGAAGATGAACTGTACAAAGAGATTTATGCCATCGCGTGGGAAGAATTCATGTCGGCTTCAGATACTTTAGCGATAGATGCCACCATTCATTCAGAAAAATTCACCCATTCCAAATACATTGCGCAAAAAACCAAGGATGCCATCGTAGACAGGTTCCGGGATAAATTCGGGAGCCGGCCTGATGTGGATCTGGATTACCCCACCCTGAGAGTGAATATCCATATTGAAAAGGAATTCTGTACGGTTTCCCTGGATAGTTCAGGACAGTCCCTGCATAAACGCGGGTATAAATCAGCTACCAACATAGCTCCGATAAACGAAGTCCTGGCTGCAGGAATGCTGCTTCATTCGGGCTGGGAGGGGCAATGCGATTTCCTGGATCCGATGTGTGGAAGTGGAACTTTATTGATAGAGGCCGCCATGATAGCCTGCAATATTCCTCCTAACCTGAACCGAAAGGAGTTTGCTTTTGAAAAATGGAAAGACTGGGATGAGAAATTATTTGAGCAGATCGAGGCATCCTTACTAAAGAAGATAAGGGACTTCCATTTCACCATCAAAGGATATGACAAAGCCCCTTCCGCAGTAATGAAGGCGCAGGATAACATTGACAATGCCCAGCTTTCCGAATTCATAAGTGTAGAGGGGCAGGATTTTTTCAAGACCGAAAAAGAAAAGGAACGGCATCTTCATATGGTTTTCAATCCGCCTTATGGAGAGCGGCTGACGATTGATATGCCGGTGTTCTATAAAGCCATAGGGGATACCTTAAAACAGAATTATCCCGACACGGATGCCTGGTTTATTACCTCCAATCTGGAAGCCATTAAGCATGTCGGGCTCAGGCCGTCCAGGAAGATCAAGCTTTTCAATGGTTCCCTGGAATCAAAATTGCTGAAGTATGAGAT
>CAMPJY010000233.1 GCA_946887025.1 uncultured Salinimicrobium sp. | reverse complement strand
ATGTGGTATTTCCCGCAGATTTCGCAGATCTATCTGCAGATGACGCAATGACCTAAGAGTTTTTTACACCTGTTAGGTCGGGGCAGTGCCCAAGCTTGTGGCGCTAAGGGATACGGCAGTCTGGAGACTTCCAGGCTCAGGGGGCCGGAGTCTGGAGACTCTGCCCAGTGGGAGAACGCGATAAATCGCGTACCTACTTAATTCAGGACCTATTCCTTTCTGTAAAAAATATACATCCATATCATCCTGGAGAGCCGGAAGTTGAGCGTACTGGCCAGGAAAGCAACTACAACAACTGTAAAAAAGACGTGTAACGGGGATAGCCCCAGGAGAGCCCACAGCACCACCAGCACGGCTATCATTTCACCTGCGGCAAGGGCGTAACTCACGAACATCGCCCCAAAGAAGAAACCGATTTCCCTCTCGAACTTATATCCGCAATTCGGACAGGAATCGTTCATTCCTGGCATCTTAAATTTGAAAATGTTTCCCGAAGAATGAAAGACATCTCCCTTATGGCAGTTGGGGCATTTTTCTTTTAGTATAGGTACGATCTGAAACATAACAGTGTTTTTTGCAAATTTACGACCTCCTTTCCCAGTTAATCTTATACAATTTTCTCAATGTTTTGTACAATTAAGACAATCTGATCTGATGGTTAGGCTTATTCCTATGGTTTATCAGGTTCAGCTGATTTTACCTGATTATTTGTATCTTTAAGACATTCTTAATCTATGAAGATCCCCATCCTTAATATCCGCAAATTTGAGAAGGAAGAACTGCTAAACGACTTCTATAGCAATAGCTTCTATAATCATATAGTGGAGAATCGGGACCAGGTTAATAAACCCCATAGCCACGACTTTTTCCTCTGTGTATTTTTTACCAGGGGAACCGGAAAACATGAAATTGATTTCAATACCTATCCTATTGGGCCGGGTGCCATCTTTTTCCTGAAACCGGGGCAGACTCATTTTTGGGAATTCGAGGAGATCCCCGAAGGCTTTATCTTTTTTCATACCCAGGATTTCCATGATTTTTACTTCCTCAACCACAAGCTCAGTTCCTTTCCCTTCTGGTTTTCCATAAATAACCCGCCCATAATGGTTTTGCATCCTGAAAAGATCAAAAAGATCGAGCCGTTATTTGAAGAGATAAATTCTGAATATGCTAAAGAGGAAGCTTTTAAAAGAATCAAACTGGTTAATTTACTGAATCTGGTGTACGTTGAATTGAGCAGGGAATACTCATCAACTGAATTGAGTTCAGGATCCACCTCTCCTGCTTATATAAAGATACTGAGGGGCCTCGAGACCCTGGTTGAGGAATTTTACCGGGTGGAAAAATCAGCTAAATTCTATGCAGATAAACTGAACATTACCAACAAGCACCTGAATCGGGTGACCAGGGAAACATTGAACAAAACAACTACAGATCTCATTACCGAAAGAGTAATCCTGGAAGCCAGGCGGCTTATCGTTCATTCCACAAACACTCTTTCTGAGCTGGGGGAAATGCTTGGCTATTCTGATTATGCCTATTTTTCAAAGGTGTTTAAGTTAAAAACAGGGATGACCCCTCTTGAATTTAAAAGAGCTTATCAGTAAAAGGAGGCCAATTGGGGTATTAGAGAAAAGTTGTTAAATTGAGCACATAAAAACCTACCCCTGCATGAAATCAAAATTTATTTTTCTCAGTTTCCTGTTCGTCAGTTTCTCTGCCTTCAGCGCCAAAGTCGATACCGTCAGCACCTACAGCCCCTCCATGCAGAAGGACATCAAGGCGGTGGTGATCACTCCGGATGCCTATAATGAGAAGGAGCAATTCCCGGTGGTATACCTGCTTCACGGATATTCGGGGAATTACGGAAACTGGATAGAGGGGGTACCCGAGCTGCAGGAGTATGCGGACCGGTTTGACCTTATTATCGTATGTCCTGACGGGAATTTTGGGAGCTGGTACCTGGACAGTCCGAAGCTGGAGGAATCCAAATATGAGACCTATGTAGCTACGGAGCTGGTCAGCTGGATCGATGAACGCTACAGTACCTTGAAGAGCAGGAATGGGCGGGCCATCAGCGGTTTGAGTATGGGAGGCCACGGGGCTTTTTATCTGGCGTTTAAGCACCAGGAGGTGTTCGGGATGGCGGGCAGCATGAGTGGGGGAGTGGATCTGAGGCCTTTTCCCAAGAACTGGGATCTGGAGAAACTGTTGGGCAGTTATGCTGAAAATCCTGAAAACTGGGAAAAGCACAGTGTGATCAATCTGACGCATAAACTGAGGCCGGGATCTTTGGACATCATCTTCTCCTGCGGGACGGATGATTTCTTTTATGAGGCCAATGTGAGGCTGCACGAGAAGTTGCTGTACCGCAATATTCCCCATACGTTTATCTCTGCGCCCGGGGGGCATACCCTCGAATTCTGGGCGGATACGGTGAAATATCACCTGCAATTCTTCAGTGATAAATTTGAGGAGAAGAAGTTGGCTGAGAAGCAGTAGAAAAGGTTTCCCGCAGATCTCGCAGATTTTACGCAGATGGCGCTGATTTTCTCGCAGATTGCGCAGAATATATTTTAAGCTTTAAAATCCGGTAATAACATTCCACACAATACAGCCATGGAGGGGCGACAACTACCCATCTGTTTACTTTCTGCTTCTGTTTAAAATGTTATATTTATCCCAGGAATAGATATAAATTCAGAAGAAAACAGCATGTGGATACGAAGTCAGAATAAAAAACAACTAGTTAGATGTACCTCATTCTCAATACAAAAAAATTGGGGAGGCAAAAAAAAGAGCGCCATAGTCGGTAATGTTGCTAATGCGCCTTGGTGGGGGAAAGAGGTTATTCTCGGCTTATATGACACTAAGGAGGTAGCTAAATCTGAGTTAACGAAGCTCCAGGGGGAGTTACTTTCTGCTGCTGAATTGTATGAGATGAGCTGATAATATCTTATCGGCTGGTCCTTCATCGCGCCCAGCCTAATTACACATGGCTTAGAACGCGGTAAATTCCGTCCCAACCTGTCCCTACATTTCCTCCCACCAGCGGCGGAATTCCTGGCCCTCATCATCCAAATCCACCGG
>CAMPJY010000232.1 GCA_946887025.1 uncultured Salinimicrobium sp. | reverse complement strand
ACCAGAATTGGTCACGTCCACCTGAAGGTGGCGGATGTACAGCGCTCCCTGGATTTTTACTGTGGGATTCTTGGCTTCCAGATCACCACCACCTACGGGCCTGAGGCGGTTTTTATTTCAGCGGGAGGTTATCACCATCATATCGGTCTGAATTCCTGGTACAGCAAAAATGCTTCCCCTGCTACCCCCAATGGGGTGGGACTATTCCACACCGCCATAGTGTATCCGACCAGAAGGGATCTGGCGGTAATTTTCCAACGCCTCAGGAAAGTTGGTTATCCGCTCACAGGAGCTTCTGACCACGGGGTTTCCGAGGCCATCTATCTCGATGATCCTGATCATAATGGGGTAGAGCTTTATTATGACAGGCCGAAAGAGTTATGGCCCCAAAAACCCGATGGATCTTTAGAGATGTATACGCGCCCCCTGGACCTAAAGGATCTGCTTAAAGAACTGGATTAATTTTTCCTAAAGTAGACAGCTCTTCCAATTCTCATTTATCCCGTTCATTCGTCCCTGATAAGACCTTTTAACTGGGTCGCCATCTCCGGGGTGGCTTCTACCCCATGGACTTCCCTGGCGTGCTGGGCAGCCCCCTGAAGGACCTGATCATCGGTTTCGGCCCTGATCACTCCTTCGCAATCAAAACCGGCATCTTTGCAGTGTAACGTTCTCATATTATCAGAATTAATGGTTACGATAATGGGTGGAGGGACGGAGGGAGTTTAAATTTAATTCATAAATTTTTAATTTCCACTATTTTCCCCGTTTTTTTGACTAGTGCTGACCAGGATAGCTTTTTCAATTTTAACTTTTCCTTAGCGGAAATTTCCTCATAAAATAGGTTTCTTACCTCTTGTCAACAAACAGAAAGTACAATGGAAAAAAACATTCTTGTCGTAGATGATGATTCAGGTATCGGGGAAATGTTGCAGATCTTACTTGAACTCAACGGGTATTCAGTTACTGTTACCGAAAAACCCGATGAGGCAGAAAGCTTAATTGACAAGAATGACATCGACCTGGTATTGCTTGATAAGCTTATCTCCGGGGTCAATGGGATTGAAGTATGTGGCAGGCTTAAGAATAACGAGGCTACTGCAGATGTCCCTATCCTCATGATGTCCGCCCTTCATGAGGCGGGGGAAAAGTGTAAAAATGCCGGGGCCAATGATTTTATAGCCAAACCTTTTGATATGGATGACCTGCTGGAAAAGATCCAGAGTCTTTTGAATCACAGGTAAATAAACCGGTGTATTAAAAAAAGGGCCGGGATCTGATGATCCGGCCCTTTTTTTCTTTAGCTGCTATTTTGTTAGTAACAGGCTCTACGTCTTCTTTCGTTCAATCCCGGACCTCCGAGTTTGAATATGACTCCCACAATAACCTGGTGGAGACGGGCGTCATCAAAAGTCGCCCTGTTGATCCCTCCTATGATCCCGTGATTTTCGAGATCCAGTTCCTGAGGTTCTGCGGGTGATAAAATGCGCTCATAGCGAACGTCAATTCCGAAGCGTCCAAATTCCACTTTCGCCCCAGCCTGGAAATTAATGGGGGAATTTTGAGCTACAACAGGGTTCCCCGACTCATCCCCCTCAATTGTAGAGTTAAGGATATTGGAATAGATCGGACCTGCAAAAATATCCAGGGGCCCATAAATGTTGTATCCCACCAGAAAGGGAACGTCAAATTTTTCCACAGAAAAAGCGGATGGATCGTCGGGAAATTCGAATTCGGTTTCAATGGAAGTATAAACCACCTCAGGCCTTAAAAAGAACTTTCCGAAGTTCACCTGAAGGAAAACCCCTCCATGATAGCCTATCTGTCCGTTACCCTCGAAAGTGTCTGAAGTATAGCGGTCAGGGAGATTTGAATTATTTCCTGTGATCTGGCCGCCCAAGGTATAATTAACCCCTGCTTTAAGACCGTAACTTAACTCCTGGGAAAAACCGAAAGTGATACTGCCAAAAAGAAAAAGGAGGGCTAAAAGTATATTTTTCATAGGATTTGGATTGGCTTCAATTATGATTGCAAATAAAACAGATTTTGTATTAACTCCAACTAATTTATAAACTTATAACGATTATTTCTAAAATAAATTACATCGGTGGTTTTTTGCAGGGAATAATAGGGCTGAAGCCCTATAAGAATAGCCGAAACCAAAACCCGCCTTAAAAGGCGGGACAATTCAGAATTACCTAAAAGGTTTGTATCTTTCAATTGCCCGGGCTTTTATGCCTGGGGTTCTTGAAGTATTTTTTAATATAGGGCTTTAGCCCAATATTTTATACAAATATCATCGGCTAGAGCCCTTTTCGGCTAGCGGAAAAAAGTTGTCGTTACAGACAATACAAACTTGTGACGATCTGGAGATCGCCGCCCGGTGGGCCGAAATCTCCAGATTTCGGCCTGCCTGACATTGCAACATGTTTTACATGGATTAATTTACCTCGTCCTCGTGGATTTCCTGGTCAATTTCCTGTTCCACCTGCTCTGCGCCCTGTTCGATTTCCTGGCCTGCCTCTTCTGCGGCTTCCTCAATCTCCTGGGCTGCTTCCTCAGTGTTTTCTTCAATATCCTCCCCAATGGCCTCCAGGGCGTCCTGGGTCTTCTCCTCGGTGGTTTCCCTACAGGAATACAGGCTTATGGTCATTCCGGCTAAGAATAAGCTTAAAAATAGTTTTTTCATGATATTGGTTTTTAAGGTTAAAAAAAGCCATAAGAGATCTTATGGCTTTAGGTTATTTCAGCATTGAGAATTAAACTCCGTCAGTACCTTCAACTTCAGTATCTACTTCTTCAACTTCTACCTCCACTTCCTCAGCAGCCTCTTCAACTTCTGATTCAGCTTCGTCGTAAGTGCTTTCTACATCAGCTTCAACCTCCTCGATGGTGGTTTCGGTGTTTTCTTCAGTAGTTTCTCTACAAGAGTAGATGGATAAAGTAAAGGCCGCAAGGGTTAGTCCTAAAAATAATTTTTTCATGTTAGATTAGTTTATTAGTTAAGACAAATTTAAACTAAATTTTAAAATTTCAAAGGAGTCTTTAAATAAAGTGGCTGTTTTGATCTTAATTCCTGATAATGATTAACC
>CAMPJY010000231.1 GCA_946887025.1 uncultured Salinimicrobium sp. | reverse complement strand
GAAACCCACTACACCTAATTACAGTCAGGAGGAATTAAAAAAAATTCGGGAAGGGTTAAAGACCCTGAAAGATGTGGATCCCGAGCAGGTTCTCCTGGACAATTTCGACTTCATCCGGCGATTTAAAATTTGCCGCCGAACGGCCTACAACTGGCGCCGAAAAAATCTTATAGCCTCCTTAGTTATAGAGGCAAAGGTCTTTTACAGGCTCTCGGAAGTGCAGAGGTTCCTGGACGAGCACTCTAGGAGATGAAAAAAAAGTTGGAAGTCCGAAGTCCGAAGTCCGAAGTCCGAAGTCCGAAGTCGGAAGCAAAGCATATCTCATAACTCTTAACTCTTAACTCTTAACTAAAAACCACCATGCTTCTCACACCACAAAACCTGCTCGCCCGCACTAAGATGGGCCTCGAAATCTACAAATATGTATTCAGGAACCTCTTCCCGAAAAAGGATATAAGCCAGTATCTGGAACAGGGCCGCTGCCTGCCCAACCCCTTTGTGGCGGGCGGGCAGCTGTTGATAGAATACACAGGGGAATTCTTTGAACATCGGGACCTTCACCTGCCTGTCTTTAAAGGAAACGCACTGGATTTTGCCGGGCACTACCTGAAAACAGCCACCAAAAATGAACTTTATTTCCTGCTTAACCAGCAGCTGCGACTGGGACTGAGAATTCCCGCAGAAGAACTCCTGGAACAGCTGAGGCGAAACGAAACCCTGGACTCCCTGCCCGGATTCAGCTACTTTGAGCCGCCTGTCAGTAATATCCGGCCTTCAGAGACCCTCTCCCTGCCCCGGCTGTATCGCAGGATCACCGGGACAGAATATCAGCCGGTCACGGAACAGTTGAGGAACCTGGAGGGCGCCAAAGAAGCCCGGCAATATAAGGCAACCCATTTCCCTTATGTGACCTTCGGGGGCATTTTTTCAAAACGTGGAGACAAACACCTACTGACCCCCTCGGGCCTGATGGTGATCGATCTCGACGAGCTGCCTGAAATCCGGCCCATCCGGGAAGCCTTGATCGCCGAGACCGAATACGAGACAGAACTGCTGTTCGTCTCCCCCTCCGGCCGCGGACTCAAGTGGGTAACCTCCTATCCTCCTCAGCAGATCAGTCACCTGGAATACTTCCGGCTGCTGTGCAGTCACCTGGAAGCCATGTACGGCCTGCACCCGGATGAGAGTGGGAAAGATATCAGCAGGGCCTGCTTTCTTTGTCGGGATGAGGAGGCGTTTATTCATAGGAGATATGTGAGTGGGTAGAGGGCAGTGGGCAGAGGGCAGAGGGCAGAAGGGACACGGTCCACGGGAATCTGGAGATTCCCGCCCGGTTGCGCTCCGATCTGGAGATCGGGCGCAGCGAAAGTTACAGCAAACAATAAACATTAAACAAAAAACCTTTTTAAACCCTTTAAATAAAAACCCATGAAAAACTTTACCAACCGCCACGAGGCCATCGAGCGTATTCTTCAACACATTGAAAGCAATTCCCTGGACCTCACCACCCCCTATTCCCAATGGGTAGAACTGGCCTTTGCCCTAAGCTCCCTTGGCGAGAGCGGCCGCTCCTATTACCATCGCCTGAGCCGCTTTCATCCGGAATACGATCCGGCCGAATGCGATCTGCAGTACACCCGCTGCCTGGAATCCTCCGGCTCCGGCATTAGCCTGGGCACCTTCTTTCATCTGGCCAAAAAAGCAGGCATTCCGATCTCCCCCACTGCAGCAGCCGGAGCTTCATTTTCTGATAAAAACAGCCCGGAAGTAGGATTTCAGGAAGAAGGTCAGGAAGAAGAAAAGGAGCCTGAAAAGCTTCCCAGACTTCCCGATCCTCTTTATGAGAGCCTGCCCCCTTTCCTGAAAAAAGCGGTAGCCCCTGCCGAAAGTCCGCAGGAACGGGATGTGCTGCTTTTAGGAGCCGTAACCGTCATAAGTGCCTGTCTTCCCAATATTACCGGGGTTTATGATGGCTACGAAGTCTTCCCGAACCTGTATCTGTACATCACTGCCCCTGCCTCCTCGGGGAAGGGGAAACTCAACCTGTGCAAGCGCCTGGTGCTGCCCATTCATTTCAAGAAACGCAAGGAGGCCGAGGAGATGAAGATCCTGTATGATGAAGCCACCGCCATAGCAGAAAAGGGGGGCGAAAAGCCACAAAAACCAAAGGAGAAAATGCTGCTTATGCCCGCCAATAGCAGTGCTACCGGGGTTTTTCAGCTGCTGGCAGACAACAGTGGCAGAGGCCTTATCTTTGAAAGTGAAGGGGATACTTTGAACACCATTATAAAAAGTGAGTATGGCAATTACAGTGATGGCCTGAGAAAAGCCTTTCATCACGAGACCATTTCCTTTTACCGCCGTACCGACAGGGAATACGTGGACCTGCAGCAACCCTGCCTTTCCACGGTTCTTTCCGGTACCCCCGGGCAGGTGGCGGGGCTGATCCCCAGTGCCGAGAATGGACTTTTCAGCCGCTTCCTCTTCTATCATCTGGAACTGGACCCCACCTGGAAGGACACCTTTCGCAACAAGAACAAGGGGGAGCTGCTGGATTATTATCATCATCTGGGTCAGGACTTCTGCCAGTTTCACGAACTCCTGTGCAAGCAGCCGCCTATCCCGGTGAACCTCACCGAAGCCCAGCAGGACCGCTTCTTCCACTACTTCAGCAACATTCAGAGCCGTTACCTGACGCTGTTGGAGGACGGTTTTGTGGCCACGGTCAGGAGGATGGGCCTTATCTGTTACCGGATCATCATGGTGTTCAGCGCTCTACGCTACCTGGAGAAGGGGGAATTCCCTTACAAGATCACCTGCAGGGATGATGATTTTCAGGCAGCCCTTGATATCATTCAGACTTTGCTACGCCACAGTAATTATACCTTCAGCCATCTTCCGTACAAGAAGGAAGTGGTTGAAAAGCCAAATAATCGGGTGTTGCTGCTGCGCAGTCTGCCACAAAAATTCACTGCCGCGGAATTCAAGAAAAAAGCCCTGAGTTTTGAAATCACCCATGCCACCGGCTATCGGATTCTGAAGCTCTTTATCCGGGAGGGCCTGGTCATCAGACTGATGCGTGACAGGTATGAGGTGTCCGAGAATGTAAATA
>CAMPJY010000230.1 GCA_946887025.1 uncultured Salinimicrobium sp. | reverse complement strand
CTCGCTTAAGGGTTCTTAATACATCTTTGGGATCTTCAAAGGTCCAGTCGGAAACCACCAGCACCAGATCGCTGTCATATTCCTGGTCTTCCTCGGGATCCTCGATGACTATCGAGCCAAAAACCCCGTCTTGTTCCTGCAACCTCGTGTGGGAATGGTACCAGTAGGTGCCGGCCTGTATAAGTTCGAATTCATAGGTGAAGCTTTCTCCTGGCTCTATGGGAGGAGTGGTAAGATAGGGCACTCCATCAAAAAAATTAGGCAATAGGATCCCGTGCCAGTGAATGGAGGTTTCCACATCCATTTCGTTTGTAACGTGGATCATCGCATAGTCTCCCTTGGTAAAACGAAACGTGGGACCGGGAATACTGCCATTGATGGTCATCCCCATTTTCTCTTCCCCCGCTATCCGCACCAGTTCCTGATCAATGGTGATACGGTATTGTACCGTATCGTTCTGGGCAGACATCTTCTTTCCGAAGAACAGCCCCGACAGAATGAATACCCATGGAAGAATCTTTTGTTTATGTTTCATTTCTAAAAAATCAAAAAGTGAAAAGTTAGGGGGAGTATAAAATTAGAGATTCGAGGAAGGGTCCTGCCTTAAAAAAACAATAAATTTGGCCGCTGTTTTCGCTGGATTCCCAAAAGTTGAAACTATTTCCTATGAAAGTATAAACCTCAGTCTCAGGAAAAATAAAAAAAGTCGTAAATTTGTCGACGATGAAAGCAGCATTTCGAAATATTGTTTCTTTTAGCATGGCTATCCTTGTGTTGGCTTCAACTACGTCTTTTACAGTTGATAAGCACTTTTGTGGAAAAATGCTGATGGATCTTGCAATCTTCTCGGAAGCGGAAAGCTGTGGCATGGAAATGCACTCCCATTCTGACGGAGATAGCTGCTCCCTTGAAGTGGATCCGTGTTGCAGCGATCAGACCACTGCGGTGGAAGGGCAGGACGAATTAAAAGTCTCCTTTGATTCCCTTAGTTTTGATCAACAGCTGTTCCTCAACAGTTTTACCTACTCTTATCTTAATCTTTTTGAAGGGCTGCCACAGCAGGTGGTGCCGTTTAAACATTACACTCCCCCTATTCTGGTCACGGATATTCAGATCCTTGACCAGGTCTTCCTTATTTGATCTTTTGCAATTCTCATAGATAACGGCTTCTGTACAGTCTCAGGACTTTATAGCGGGCCGGAAAATTCATTTATGATCCTAATTGTAAATAATCAAAATAATGTTCAATAGAATAATTAAATATTTTTTGCACAATAGGCTGGTAACCATCCTATTGTTAATAGCGATGACAGCCTGGGGGCTTGTTACCGCACCCTTTGACTGGAACACCGGGTTTCTTCCCAGTGATCCGGTACCTGTTGATGCCATCCCTGATATTGGGGAAAATCAGCAAATCGTTTTTACCGACTGGCCCGGCCGATCTCCACAGGATATAGAAGATCAGATTACGTATCCTTTGACGTCTTCTCTTCTGGGAATTTCTGGGGTCAAATCCATCCGCAGTACCTCTATGTTCGGGTTTTCCAGTATCGCCATCATTTTTGAAGAAGATGTGGATTTTTACTGGTCGCGCACACGGGTACTGGAGAAACTTAATTCCCTTCCACCGGAATTACTGCCCGAAGGGGTAACCCCCACATTAGGTCCCGATGCTACCGGATTGGGGCAGGTTTACTGGTATACCCTTGAAGGAAGAGATTCGGCTGGTAATGTTACCGGAGGATGGGACCTCCACGAGATAAGAAAGGTTCAGGATTACTATGTCAAATTAGGTTTGAGCGGGGTCCAGGGCGTTTCTGAAGTGGCCTCTGTTGGAGGATATGTACAGGAGTACCAGATAGACGTCAACCCCGATGCCTTAAAAGCCTACAATATCGGAATTGATAAGGTAATGATGGCGGTCAAGAATTCCAACCGCGATATTGGGGCCAAAACCCTGGAGATAAACAAGGTGGAATATCTTGTACGCGGCCTTGGTTTCATTGAATCCATTGAAGATATAGAGAATACCGTAGTTGCCGAAGTCGATAACGTACCAGTTCTGGTAAAGGATCTAGGGGTTGTAAGTCTTGGGCCTGCCCAAAGGCGTGGAATGCTGGACAAAGGTGGTGCCGAGGTAGTCGGAGGCGTGGTTCTCGCCAGGTATGGTTCCAACCCCAAAGAAGTCATTGAAAACGTCAAAGACAAAATTGAAGAGATTGCGCCTGGAATGCCTAAAAAGACACTGGCAGATGGTACCATTAGTCAATTGACCGTAGTCCCTTTTTATGATCGTACCGGGCTTATTAATGAAACTCTCCAAACTTTGGAGACGGCACTTTCCCACGAGATATTGATTAGTATCATTGTAATTGTGGTGCTGGTACTTAATTTAAGAGCATCGATTTTAATTTCGAGTTTACTGCCCATTGCGGTGCTGATGACCTTTATTGTAATGCGGTATTTTGGAGTAGATGCCAACGTAGTGGCACTTTCAGGAATAGCGATTTCCATTGGGGTGATGATTGATGTTGGAATCGTCTTTGTCGAAAATACCATTCGGCATCTGGAAATGGATGAAAACAAAGGGGCCAAAGGGAAAAAACTTCTGTTGGTAATTCAGAATGCTACTACAGAAGTGGGCCCCGCTGTTTTTACTGCTCTGGCCACCACCATAGTAAGCTTCCTTCCTATTTTTTTTATGGAAAACGCGGAAGGAAAACTTTTCAGACCTCTTGCTTTTACGAAGACCTTCGCTTTGACGGCATCCTTTGTTCTCGGCTTCGTGGTGCTGCCAACTCTTACCTATTTTATGTTCTCCTTAAGAACAGAGAGAGGCAAAGTAGCGAAGATATGGAATGGTATCCTGATCGTTGCTGGTTTGTTCCTGTCTGTATACTTTAGTTTCTGGCTCGCTCTTGCCCTTACCTTAATCGGTATTCTGAAACTGGTTGAGGATAAAAACCCACAATTTTTAGGGAGGTACTCAAATGAGATAATGTTATTCATTATTCTGGCTGTTACTTTATTCCTTCTTGCTGAGGAATGGTTGCCCTTGGGATATAAAAATTCTCTGTTCTCAAATTACATTTTTGTTATTGTACTTTTAGGTATTGTGTTGGCCTCCTTAATGTC
>CAMPJY010000229.1 GCA_946887025.1 uncultured Salinimicrobium sp. | reverse complement strand
TAATAAAAAATTAATTCAGCGCAAAAGGGGCACTTAATTTAAAGGATGGAATAGCCACGCGGAACCGGCGGGTGGAGGTAAAACTCACCATATTGAAGAATCCGCTCATCGAGCCGAAGGGCGAACTCAGCAGACATCCGCTTTTATAGGTGTGGGAATCTCCGGGCTTCAGTACAGGCTTCTTCCCAACAACCCCTTCCCCCTCTACGGTCTTTGTAATGTTCAGCGAGTCCTTGATCTTCCAGAAACGGGAGGTCAGCTGCACCGATTCCTTGCTCTGGTTTTCAATGGTAATACGGTACCCAAAGGCAAAATGAAGTTTGTAATTTTTCTGGAGTGTTCCTTCAAAATCCGTCTCAATAGAAATCTTAATGCCGCGTGTAACTTGCTGTACCATAATTAGAAAATTGCGAATGAAGCCAAAATTGAAAAGCCTAGAGCCACCATTGCTAAAATAAAGAATAATCCGTTCAGTATGAGAAATTTTAAAAATGTTTTAACTCTGCCTTGCCTATAAAAATGCCGCATGGCCTTGTATAGATAAACCAGAAATCCCAGTCCCGCAAGGGTCATCCCCCAATTGGAATTGGTAAAATAATCAAACAGCCATCCAGCCCCAAACACCACAAAGAGTACCGTCTGGTTATGAAAGGTGAAAATGAGGTGCTCCATATAGGTGTAGGAGCGCCGCACGTAGAGCAGCCAGATGAAAAGAGCGAATATGGGAAGGAAGAAAAAGATGATGAATGGCAGTTTACCAAGCACGTAACTTCCAAATACAGCCGAATCAAAATGCATGGCATCCGTCACTTTTTCATATAGCCAGGAATTGTAGAAAGAATTCCTGTATTCAAGACTTGCCAGGGCAGAAGTGGGATTGGCATTTTCGGTAAGGCTGTAATATTTGGCGAAAATCTCTGCTTTTTTGCGTGACCTTTGCCAGAACCCCTGGGTATCCAGATGGGCTTCCGGAATATATACTTCCTCAATGCTCTTTTCCCGAAGATCCTCATTCAGCAGATCCATGACCATATAGGTAGTCACCGAATCCTGATCAATGGCTTTTTCGGTGAGACTTTTAGTCGTTGGAAGGGTTTCATTCCCGCCAAATTCAAAGGTCATTCCCCAGAGAATGAAAAAGATGATCGAAACACTCAGGTAAAATTTGTACGGGTTGGCATAGCGCTGCCGTTTGCCCTCAATATAATCCTTGGAAATTTTTCCGGGTTTAAAAAGAAGCGCCCGCAGTGTACGGTATAGTCGGGAATCATAAGCAAAGATCCCGGAGAAGAATTCTTCAAAAAAATCCTCGAAAGTAAGCCTTTTGGTGCTGTTCACCTGCCCGCAGTGATGGCAATAAATTTCACTGGCATCTAAAGGTTGACCACAGTTCAGGCAGCTGGTACCCCTGAATTTGCGAAGTTGCCTCTTGTTTTTCATCCTGACCGATTGATAAGGCCAAATATATGTTAATTTGTAATATCAATCGAATTGGCAGATCCCTTTCCAATGATCCTGTCATAACGGCCTCCCACCGGACGATAATAAATGATAACAGTGTACTCGTTCTCGGTTTCATCAAAGTTTCCGCTTACAAAACCTTCGTCGAGGATCCCATCAGGTCTTAGAAGAACATATTTGTAATTGTAGAAGCCTTGTTTGAAAAGTCTTGCCACCTCATACAAACCAGTAGCCGGATTGTAGGTCAACTTGGTGCTGTCGTCGAGGTTGTAGTTGTTGAAATTTCCATACAAGTGCAGCTCGCCCCCTTCCAAAGGTTCGAAGAGTTTGAGGCTGAAGTGGGTCCAGATGTATTCAGCTTCAATGTCGGGATTGGTACCCTGCATGGTCCTTACCACAAAATTCCCGTTGATGTCGGGGTTGTAGGTGTAAGGTTCAAAGGCCCGTACATCATTGGTATATAAGAAATGATGATACAGGTCCTGCACCTCAATGCGTTGCACATTGATCGTAGCCGCCCTCAGATCCTTGCTGTCATAGCCCAGATATTCGTTGCCGGCCCAGAAGGAAGTTTCCTGGTCATACTTGTATACCAGTTCGTTTCCTAAGGTATACTGCGGGGAGATGCCATAAATCCCGGTCTTCAGGTTGTTATTCTGAAGGATGACGGCCTTTACATTTTCTTCAGGATTTTTCAGGATGAATTCCTGGGGGTTTACGGAAAAATTGACCACCTGATGCGTGTGAATGAATTTCACATCCCTTGCGCGCTTTACTTCCACCTCCACCAGGGTTATGGGTTCATATACCATGAATTTTCTGGAGAAAACAAGTTCGTCGTTCTCATTGAAAATACTGAGCAAATAATTGCCGCTGACCTTCACACCACGGGTATCCTGGTTTGGGATCTGAAGGCTGTAATGGGAATATAGCAACAGGGTGTTGTATGAATTTTCGTATTCTGTAATGCGAACTTCATCAAAACCCTCAAGATATTCCGATTCGACCAGGTCAGAAGGCGTCCAGTCGTAATTAAAATGTTCAATGGTATAATAATAATTGGCCTCATCTCCTATGATGTCGTCAAATTCAAGACGCAGGGGATGCCCCAGGGGAATTACAGGTGTTCCGCTGAATTCGGAGTCGCCATTAAAGATGACACTGCGGATGAAGACCGGGGGAGCAGTTTCCTCGATCCCCTGAGCCTTTGTTACAGCCGGGAGCAGGAAAAGTATGGAAATCAGGAACAAAGGAAATCTCATAGCACACAAGTATGGGTTAAATATAAATAAAAAACATGGTAGTAATCAGGCTGTTCAAAAATTCCAAAAGCTGATCTGGTTCATGTAGGGGTTTTGAAAAATGAACAAATGTTTGAATAGCATGAAGTTAACTTCTAACTTGCACCTTGGGCCTTACATATTTCCAGGGAAGAAATAATAATAAGAGCAGGTTTAAAATGAGAAGAAAAATTATAATCTTCTCTTTCGCTGATTACACTTCCTGAAGAAGGTCAGTTTTTCTTACTTTAACAAATGAGAGGGGGAAAATTAATCGGTTTTAATTGGGAAGTGTGGTTCTAAATTGAGTAAATTTGCACGATTTTAAACGAAATTTTAACACCCCATCCTATGTCAAAAGACATTAGAATTAAAAGAGGGCTGACTCTCCGGTTGAAGGGAGAGGCAGATCA
>CAMPJY010000228.1 GCA_946887025.1 uncultured Salinimicrobium sp. | reverse complement strand
CTTATGGAGGTTTCCGCCTCATCACTTCCTGAAAAATACTGTCGGTTTATCAATAGCCCCTGAAACAGGAGCGCGGTCTCCACCAGATCCCCGCCGTCATCCATATTTCCGAAAGGAAGAGTCTGCGCGGTATCCCCCCTGTACCAGTGCGAAAAGGCGCCGTGGTAGGTGGGAACTTTTTCAAGGAAATCCAGGATTTTGTCCATACGTTGAATGGCCTCCTCCCTGCTGATCCAGCCTCGCTCCACAGCCGCCGGGAAGGACGCAAGTCCAAGGCCTGAACCTCCTATTGCGACTATATTTCGGCTTTGCCCGCCATAAGCATCCTCCTGCGAGCGCTCCCTTGCCAGGCCTGAATTGGGTTCTGCAAAATCCCAGAAATATTTAAAGGTCTGCTTCTGTACCAGCTCCAGCAGTTCATCGTCCGGGAGCGGAGTTACCTCCTCGGGTTCTTCAGGATCGGTTCCCGGAATATAGGGCTCCTGATATCCAGGCCCGTCATCACTGGAACAGGAAACCAGAAAAAACAAAATGCACGCTAAATATGGAATTCGTATCATTGGTTTATATATCTGAAATAAAAAATATCCCAATACTTTTCCGGACCATGGAAGTTATCCTTCCGGGTCGCAACTTCCAATCATGGAAAAATGGAATGGCCTTTCCTGTTTATCCAGGAAAATCACCAGTTTTGGGGTTTTTGGAAAGGACTTCCTCCTTTCCTGCCAAACAAAAAAAGAACAGGCTTCGGTTTGATCTTCGTCCCGAAGCCTGTTTCCTTTTATTATTCTGCCATGGCAGCCTGTATATCCTCCTGAGTAAGGGCCTTGTTGTAAAACTTCAAGGCATCCATTGCGCTCTGGTCAGATAAGTGGTTCCATTCTGTAAATCTTGGAGCACCAGACATTACAGATACTAGATCGGCACCTGTCCAGTCAATCGGCGCAGCGAGCGTGCTCGTATTTACCGCTTCCCCGTTTAGATATAATACTGTTCCGGTAGGGGAAATGGTAAAGGCTACGTGAACCCATTCACCAGCAGCCACGTCAATGACTCCTCCGTCATTCCAGACATCGGTAGCTCCCGTACCTACGTTAAGCTTGATACGCTGCTCGGTGGCATTTCCTTCCCTGAACAGACGGAATCCACTGGTTCTCTTATTCTGTACATCCGGATAACCGGCATTCTCAGTATTCTCTGGGCTGACGGTAATAATTCCCGCACGGTCCGGACTGGCGTTGACCTTGTACCAGAAAGTGGCACTGAATTCCTCACCCTGAAGTCCGGCAGCCGGCATGGTCAAATAGGCTCCCTCAGCTCCGGCATAGGCATTGCTGCCTTCTTTTCCTTCTGTAAATCCAGGATTTCCCACCACAGTTATCTCGCGGTTTGCAATGATATCCTTGAATTCAGATTCAAAAGGAATAAATAAGGTCTCAGAGGAAGAATTGATCAGGTTCTGAATCTCTTCCTGAGAAAGAGCGGTTTCGAACATTCGCAACTCATCCATTGGGCTGTTATCAGAAAGGTGATCCCAGTAGCTGAAAGTTTCCCCTCCTGCACCAATTGTCAATTCCTCAACCCCGGTCCAGTCTATATCGCTGGACATGGTTCCGGTATTTACAGGAACACCATTGAAATAAAGCACTGTCTCAGTCGGAGAAACCGTGAAGGCGATATGCACCCACTCCCCTGTTGGCACTTTACCACCGTCGTTCCAGCTTTCACCGGCACCTGTACCAACGTTTAATTTAATGGTCTGTTCCTCGGCATTTCCTTCTCTGAACAACCTGAATCCCTGGAACCTGTCCACTTCATCGTCCCCTGCTACCAAGATTCCTGCACGATCAGGAGTCCCGCTTGGTTTGTACCAGAAGGCGGCACTGAAGGAACTTCCCAAATCATCATCCAGAGGAAGCGTCAAATAGGAATCCGTTGCTCCCAGGTAAGCACTTGTACCTAAATAGGATTCGTCAGTAAAACCAGGTGATCCGGTTTCCACGGGAGTTCCTATATCTACAAGGTCCATAAAATCACCGTCGAAGGGCATGTACAGTATTTCCCCTGCAAATCTTGGGGTGTATGGAGGTTCCTTGCTGAAATTCACAGTTTTGGTGGTGACATTACCTGAAATATCAGTCGCAGTAATGGTCAGTGTATGTTCTCCATTGGTTACATTGTCAAAAAGGACTTCCTCTCTGACGATTCGATAATCCATAAACTCGGAAAATTCCCCGATCTGGTTCCCATCGATGGCAACAGTTACATTCTCCACTTCTATGTCGTCAATCACCTCAAACTCAACATTTACGGAGGCAACCGCATCCACCACCTTCAGAGTAGTACCTTCTAAAGGATATTTGATTGTAACCTGTGGCGCGCCGGCATCAGCTCCCGGGTCTACCTCGGTAAGGGGATCAATGCCGTCGTACGAACAGGAAGTGAATACCAGTGCAGTAAGCAGGATTCCCAGAAAGGATTTTATAGTTTTTTTCATCACTTAAAATTTTAAATTACCAATATTAATTCGCTGATCCCGATAACTGAGGGAACTGGTCTACCTGTGCCTGAGGGTAAGGAAGGAATTCCTTATCCATGGTGAAAACTCTTCCTCCATAGCTCAATTCCTCGGTACGCTCTAGTCGTATCATATCGTAATAGCGTTTCCCCCATTCCATGGCTAGTTCCGCGAATTTTTCGTCCAGAACATCTTCATGGGTTACGTTGGACAATGCGTTTAATCCCGCTCTATCCCTCACAATGTTCACTGCCTCGGTCGCTGTCATGGCCGAACCTGAAGCTCCCTGAGTCAGCGCTTCGGCATAGATCAGCAGGATTTCTGCGTATCGGATAATAGGATAGTTCTTGTTACTGGCCCACTCCGTTCTTCCGGGGATAAACTGGTTACTTGGGATATAATGTTTTCCACTGGAAAAGCTGGCACGGGCAAAATCATTGATGACATCCCCACTTCTGGTGGTGTTGGACACGAAATCCGGAAGGTTTGTATATCCATCAGCTTCCAGCTGTGCGATACCTCTGTCGGTAAACAATACGCTGGTCTCCAGACGTACGCCCTCATTCCTGTCAAGCATGAATTCTATCCATTTAATGCTGGGTTCGTAAAAACCCCATCCTGCGCCAATCCCTGCAAC
>CAMPJY010000227.1 GCA_946887025.1 uncultured Salinimicrobium sp. | reverse complement strand
TTGTTATTTCTCACCAGGCCTTTGGGCGTTCTCGGCCGCATTCCCCCTTCATACCAGTATACATCCATGTTCCTGTCCTCATTTTCCACGGGAATTTCAAAGTTTGCCATCCCCGCATGCGGATAAGACACATTGTTTTCCACCCAGGAACTTCTGAAATCCTTCACCTGGCACACCTTGTTCTTGTTTCCTTCCGCGTTGTCCGGTTTTCCGAGGTTCAGGATACGCCAGTCTTTCCAGAAACCATAGTAGCCCATATCCGCCATACAGCCGGCGCCGAACTCATACCAGCCACGGAAGACGGTGTGGGTGTAGTCCGGGGAATAGGGGCGATCGGTGGAAGGGCCCAGCCACAGCTGCCAGTCGAAATCTGCGGGGATTGCAGCCGGTTCAGGCAGGTAAGGCGAGCCCTGTGGCCACATCGGACGGTTGGTCCAGCGATGGAATTCAGAAACCTCCCCTATTGCACCGCTGTTGATCAGCTGCTGCATGTGGTAGAATTCTTTCGGGTTCTTGAACGCGAAGCAATGCGTGGGCAGGCCGGTTTCCCGGGCCATGTCGCAGGTAAGCCGGGTCTCGTTCATAAAATTCGATACCGGTTTATGCGTAGCCACAAAAAGCCCTTTTTTCATGGCCTCCATGGCGATGCTGGCGTGCAGGTGATCCGGGGTCATGATGAACACCGCATCCAGGTCCTTTTCCTTTTCCAGGAGCTCCCGGAAATCCGCATAGGTAGAGACGCCATCATAGGAGGATTTCCCGGATTTTTTGGCGTAATAGTCGTTGATGAATCTGCGGCCGACTTCCCGTCCTCCGGCTGCGCCCCTGGTCTCCCCGCTCGGCGCCCCCCACTGAGGATAGTCGTAGCTTTCCTTGTTGGGATCACACACACTCACGAACTGCAGCTCATCCCGCTCCAGCCATTCCGGCAGCATCTTTATGGCCTGGGTGCCGACCCCTATCAGGGCCACATTTATCTTGTCATTGGCTGCGGTGAAGAGATTGCCTCCCAGCACATGAGAGGGGATGACACTCAGCCCGATCCCGGTAAGGGCGGTCTGGGAAATGAACGTACGTCGGTTTAATTTATTCATAAGATATGCTTGTGGTTATATGATTGTATTCCTTTTATGGTTCCGGAAGAAGTGGCTTTAGTCACCCAGCTCCCTGATCTTAATGTTTCTGAACCAGATCTCACTGCCGTGGTCCTGCAGGCCTATCAGCCCCTGCCGGGCTTCCCCGTAATCCGGGTAGTCTTTCCATTTTCCCTCTGCTTTTCGCTGTTTCCAGTCTTCCGACCAGGGTTCGAATTCCACGGTCTTCTCGCCGTTCAGCCAGTAGGAGACCTTATCTTCTGTAACAACAATGCGGCTGCTGTTCCACTCCCCCGCCTTCTTTACAGCCGCTTCCGACTGCCGGGGCGCATACATACCATAGTCCGCGCCCAGGGACTGCACGGGATTGGCCTGTCCGGAAGATGCCTGATGATCCCTTAACTGAAACTCAGGCCCGGTGAAATAAGGCGCCGCATAAGCCTCGCCTTCCTTCACGTGATAGAATATCCCGGAGTTGCCTTCCGGAGAAATCTTCCAGTCCAGGGACAATTCAAATTCCCCGAATTCCTCTTTGCCATAAACTATATCCCCACCTATGTCGGCTCCCTTTCCCAGGGACTTCAGAGTTTCACCCTCCATCACCCAGCCGTCCGGCAAGCCTCCCGGCTCATTATAAGCCCTCCAGCCGCCTGCATTCTCCTCGCTGAGGAGATCCTGCCATTCCCCTTCGATTTCTTGCTCAGAGGCCTCTGTTTTGCTTTCAGAAAGCTGCGCCTTCCTATTGGAATCTTCATTCTGGGTTTTGCAGCCCAGAAGCAGCCCCAGGGAAAGCAGACTTACGTACAGTTTTTTCATAGGATTTTCTGTTAAGGTTTCTTTTGTGGGAGTTTTCTGCTGAAATATAGGAAGATTTGTTGAAAACACAAACGTGGAGACGCAACGCATTTCTACGACATGCTTGGCGCAATGCTTCGCTGGTCCAAATCTCCAGATTTGGACCCACCGGGTGGCGATCTCCGGATCGCCGTAATTTACACCGAGAAGGCTAGTATCAAAGGTATAAATACTATAAGAACATCCGCGTTAACGATAGAGACGCAAATAAATTAAAAAATTCTGAATCCTTTCCCGGGGTATTACGTCCTGATGATAAAGAAGGTTTAATCAAAAACTATCACCATGGACCAACTACTAAAAATCTCCGAATTCATTATCGACTCTTTCCTTCATATCTGGCCTTACCTGCTGATCAGCATTCCCATAGCAGTTGCAGTAAAGCTCTCGGGAGCGGCTAAATATATCAACAGGGCTTTCAGCAGCAAGCCTGTAGTCTCCGTGCTCCTGGCGACGATCGTAGGTGCCTTCAGTCCTTTTTGCTCCTGTGGCGTGGTACCCGTTATAGCCGCCCTGTTACTTGGCGGGGTGCCGCTGGCGCCTGTGATGTCGTTCTGGATCGCCTCGCCCTCCATGGATCCCGAGATCTTTTTCCTGAGCACCGCCAGCATTGGCTGGGAGTTATCCATATGGCGCCTGGCAGCCACTTTCGCCATCAGTCTGTTTGCGGGGTATTTCACGCTGTTCGCTTTTCAGAAGGGTCTTCTCGGTAAGGAAATCCTGCGGACAAAGCTTTCTTCCCCTCAGAAATCTTCAGGCTTCGCAGCTGCCCGGATCATGAACAACCTGAAATCAGTTTTGGTTCCTGGCCCCGACTTACAACCTGCAGTCCCCGGAAATGCGCCGCAGCCTTCCGCCTTGAACTGCTGCGCCCCTGCAGAAGAATCACAGTGCGGAACACCAGGAACAGGCGGTTCCGGCTGCAGCTCAGCTTCCCCGGCTCCCGTCAGAAAAATTACGCTGGCAGGCCTGCTGAGGGAAACCTCCACAGCTTCCCTGATGGTGATCAAATTCATGTTCCTTGCCTTTTTTGTAAATGCTCTTATTCACTTTTACGCTCCCCCGGAATACATCAGCAGCTTTCTGGGAGGAGATAAGGCTTCTTCCGTGGTGACCGCCGCGTTTATAGGTATCCCCGCTTACACCAGTAATCTCACTGCCCTGCCATTGGTAAGCGGATTGCTGGATCTGGGGATGAACCCGGGAGCAGCTCTCAGCTTCCTGATCGCGGGCCCGGCCACCACCCTTCCCGCCATGATGGCTGTTTTTGGGCTTGTAAAGAGAAAGATCTTCCTGCTTTACGTCTC
>CAMPJY010000226.1 GCA_946887025.1 uncultured Salinimicrobium sp. | reverse complement strand
TTGGGCAGGTGAGGTCCCTGTTAAATACGGAGCGGGTAGGGGGAAGGGATGGAGGCGCAGTGCAGTTCTGCTGGTCCAAATCTGAAGATTTGGACCCCCCGGGTGGCGATCTTCAGATTGCCGTGACAGTGGCAGCATTTACGGGAATCTGGAGATTCCCGCCCGGTTGCGCTCCGATCTGGAGATCCGGCGCAGCCTAGCTTAAAATGGCTCTTTCACAATTTGTTTCCTGCTCACCTGCAGCTCATCCAGTTGCTCCTCCACGGCGTCCATCATTGGTGGAGGGCCGCATAGGTAGATAGGGACCTTGTTTCCGGGCAGGTGCTTTTCCAGAAATTCCCTGGTGATATATCCCGTTTCATAGCCCGGCTTCTCCTCCCCTGACAGGATATTGATGAAGTTCCCGTTCAGTAGCCGCTCGAACTCCTCCTTGAGGATGATATCCGCCTCCGTGTCGTTAGCAAAGATGAGTTTATTGCTTCCAATCTCCCCCCTGGCTTCCAGATTGCGAATTATCGATATAAAAGGAGTCACCCCTGCGCCTCCGGCAATAAATACCCCTTCGCCTTTATATGCAATGTCCCCAAACACATCGTGCAGGAGCAATTCGTCGCCGTTCCGGAGTTCCAGAAGCTGATTGGTAACACCCTTATGTGAAGGATAGGTTTTGATGGTGAATTCCAGCAGCTCCTCCCCGGGCAGGGAGGTGAAGGTAAAAGGGCGTTTCTCATCCTTCCAGCCTTCTTTATTTATGGAAATTTCTGTGGCCTGCCCGGGGATGAAACTGAGGTCAGAAGGCTTTTCAGTTTTGATCTGAAGCACATTATGCGTGATCTTCTCCATGGACAGAATTCTTACCGGGCTGCTCATTTTCAGGGGTTTTGGTTTATTTATAGATTAGAGTCAGCTCGATGAGGAAAGGTTACAAATCCCTCCCAGTCCCCTATGTAAATTCTGAAAGGGCAGGTGAAAAATTGCTAAATTAGCGGGTAGAGTCTTCTATTGGAATTCTATTGAATAAAAAAAACCGAAAGTATACTAAAATGAAAGAACGTTTCAATTTGTCAGAAGCCGACTCCAAAGCCTATGACGCTATGCTGGGCCTGGAAAAATACATAGCCGCCAGCGGCCTGGACAAAAACCTGTATGAACTCATCAAAACCAGGTCTTCCCAGATCAACGGCTGTGCCTACTGTATCAATATGCATACCCGGGATGCCATGAAACGGGGGGAAACAGCGCAGCGGCTGTTCTTACTCGATGCCTGGCGGGAAACCAGCCTTTTTACGGAAAAGGAAAGGGCGGTGCTGGCACTTACCGAAGCCATGACGCGGATTGCAGATGCTCCTGTTTCTGACAAGATCTATGAGGCTGCCAGGGAACATCTGGACGATAAAGAGTTTGCGGCTGTTATGATGGCCATAGTGACGATCAATGCCTGGAACAGGATCGCCATTACTTCGCAGAAAGCTTTGGACTGATCCCTCTGGAATCCTTTCAAGGCATTTATCCGGCTATGCTTCCATTGTTTTCCCGTAGTACCTTTTCCGCAGCCAGAAGGAAACCCTAACCAGCAAAATCAGTGCAGGAACCTCTACAAGCGGTCCTATTACCCCTGCAAAGGCCTGTCCGGAGTTCAATCCGAAAACAGCGATCGCCACAGCAATGGCCAGTTCAAAGTTGTTTCCTGCCGCTGTGAAGGCCACCGAGGCGGTCTTGTCGTAGGTCACTCCTGTAGCGCGCGAGATGAAGAAACCAATGCCAAACATCAGTACGAAGTAAATCAGTAGCGGAACGGCTATAATGAGCACATCCATCGGAATCTGAACGATCAATTCCCCTTTGAGGGAAAACATCAGCACTATGGTGAAGAGCAGAGCGATCAGGGTAATGGGTGAAATGGCGGGAATGAATCTGTTGGCATACCATTCCTCCCCTTTTGCCCTTACGAGGATCACCCGGCTCAGGATACCCATCAGAAAGGGGATTCCGAGATAGATGGCCACACTTTCGGCAATGGTGCCGATCGAGATGTCGACTATGGCTCCCTCGAAACCGAAATAGGGCGGAAGTACGGTGATGAAGATCCAGGCGTAAAAGCTATAGGCAAATACCTGAAAGATGCTGTTCAGGGCGACGAGTCCTGCCCCGTAATCCCTGCTGCCTTCAGCCAGATCGTTCCACACAAGGACCATCGCAATACAGCGTGCCAGCCCAATCAGGATCAGGCCCACTCCATATATTCAGGATTGTCGCGTAGAAATATGATGGCAAGAAAGAACATGAGCACCGGCCCTATTACCCAGTTCAGCAGCAAGGATATCGAGAGGATTCGGGTGTTTCTGAAGACCTTTGGCAACATGGCGAAATTGACCTTTGCCAAAGGCGGGTACATCATCAGGATCAGCCCAATGGCAAGGAGGATATTGGTGCTGCCACTGCTGAAGGAATTTATGCGCAGCGGAACCCCGGGAAAGAAATAACCGATTCCCACCCCCAGCAGCATAGCCAGGAAGATCCAAAGCGTTATATAATTTCGAGGAATCCGAGTTTTTTGTTGGATGGCATTTTACAGTTTGATTTTTGAAAGAACATAGAACAGTTCCACGGCTATCTGCAGACTTCTCTCCCGGTATTTTTCTGGTTTTTGGGGCGTATTGTCAAAAGCTTTGGGATCTTCAAACGGGAGGGAGAAGCGTTTCTCTGCCCCGGGGACGAAAGGGCAGCCTTCGTCTGCCTGCGTACAGGTCATGATGGCCGCAAATTGCGTTTCGGGGTTGAATTTCGTCTCCAGGGTTTTGGAAAACCCGAGTACCGGTGGCATATTCCTGCCGTATTTGATGGCGTATATGGGATTTTTCCCCTCACTTAGAGAATCTATCTCAAAACCGGAATTCCAAAGCGTCTCGACTATCATCGGATAAAGTGCCGTCGCCTCGGTTCCTGCCGAATAACTTTGAAGTCTGGGAATCCCAAACCAGGCGGCCAGGGTCTGGGCCCACACCTGGGCAAGATGGCTCCTTCTCGAGTTGTGGGTACAGATAAACGTCAGCCGGATATCTTCCCCGGAATTTACTTTAGCCTGCACAAATTCCAGCAGTGGATCCAGTAATTTCCGGCGTTCTTCGGGAATCTGCTGTTTTGCCAGGTAATTGATCTCCTTTTCTATTTTTGCGTATATCTTTTCCGGATGAGGTGTCATGGTCCTTCTGTTTATTCATTGCAATATTACGATATTAGAAAAGGCTTTGAAAAGAATTTTCAG
>CAMPJY010000225.1 GCA_946887025.1 uncultured Salinimicrobium sp. | reverse complement strand
CAATTGATAATAAAATAAAATAGAATTAATCTGTTAAAAAGCCCTACCGGAAGGTGGGGCTTTTTTAATTGTTAAAAAATCATTTAAAAGGTAGATTTTCTAGAAGGAATTTTAAGAAAACCAGCAAGAAGTTGATTGTTAAAATGAAGTTATAGTCGATTTTTACGAGGTAAAATATGTATTATAACGAATTTAATTTCATTTTCGTCTAAAATCGAAAAACACCCCTTGTTTGGTATCTAAGCCTTTAATACTTTTACAATGTACTGTTAATAGAATTTCGGGTCGACTTCCTCTCAGAGTCTCCCGATCTTTATAACCATATTAACGGCACACTCTCTCCAATTTGAAACGAAGGTTTACTGCAATTTATTGCAGGTGATTTTTTGTGGCATCTGGCCACTCTGAGGAATGTTTTTTAATGGATTGGATCCATTGGAAGGTCAGTGTCTCCCTTGAGCTTCCATATTTTTTTCGAAAATTTTTAATATGATGAAGCGAACTTTTCGCATTCAGTCTTCGCAATGGGGACTAATGCTCTTTTGCCTGCTGGGAGCACCTATAAGTGGAATATCCCAAATCGATTTTCAGGAAACGAGAGAAATCAACTCTGTTTTTCCAAATGAGGGAAGCATAAGAACGATAGACATTGATTTTGACGGAGATCTTGATATGCTGGTTATGGGAAGAAGTTATAGTGAAAAGGCATTGACTTATATAAATGTCAGTAAGCTTCTTATCAACGATGGCGCAGGAAATTTCAATGTTCTGGAAACGCCCTTTGATGGTGCTCATGCCGGAGATGCCGAATTTGGGGATGTCGATTCGGATGGGGATCTTGACGTTGTCATAGTTGGAAATTACCTGCCGTCAGGTATTGCCAGGGGAAGATTATATTTTAATAATGGGGAGGGTGGGTTCACTGTTGCGGATCCAAATCCCATTCCTGCAGTACAGGATTCGGACGCTGAATTCTTCGATTTCAACGGGGATTCCCATCTGGATTTGTTCGTTTCCGGTTCTGGAGGCACAGAAGGGGATCTGAGAGTGACGAAGATTTTAACAGGTGATGGAAATGGAGGTTTTGTTGAAGTACCCGATACCGGCCTTCCGGTATTCAACAGAAGCAGTGCCGTTATAGGAGACATAGATGGGGATATGGATGAAGATATAATTATTTCGGGATTGCCACTTAATTATTGGGAAATTGGTGCTTATGTGTTCCATAAAGAGAATGGAAAGTTTGTACAAAAATCCAAATTGACGAGGATATATGGCGGGGATACGGAACTAGCGGATTTTGACAGGGATGGCGATCTGGACTTTATGATTACAGGGGGGGATGAAGTTGTAAGAAAAGTGGAGTATTTCCTTAATGATGGAACGGGAAAATTTACTCAGGTTTTGGACCAGCCCTTCGTTCATGGTGCCAAGCGTCCTGAAATTTCTGCCGAAGATTTTGATCTGGATGGAGATCTGGACGTTTTTATAAGTGGATCAAATGGGAGTGTACTCCAGAATCACCTTTACCTTAATGACGGAGAGGGCAATTTCAGCATTAATGATTACCCTTTGCCTGTGACCCCTTCTATGGGTTCGGGAGTGGGAAATTTCGATGGGAAAGGTTTTTATGACCTTCTTTTTTTCGGAGAAGAAAAGCAGAAAGCAAAAATATTGTTTAACAATATCGAATTGAACGAGCCCCCGTCAGTAACATCAGTCGAAGTGAGAGGGGAGACTTTGGTGAATTATGAACTCGAAGGAAGTTATTCCTTTCAGGATAAAGAAGAAGGAGAAGATCATAGCAGCTTCCAATGGTATCGTGCAGATGATGTTGCAGGAACAAATAAAGTCTTAATAGCGGGCGCCACTCAAAATAAATATTTAATTACAGAATTGGATGAAGGGAAATTCTTAAGTCTGGAGATTACCCCCAGCGATGGCAGTCTGACTGGCCCAGTCGTACAAAGTGGATGGTCCGGTCCTGTGATGGTTCCTGTTTCCAAAATTCTTGTTTCAGGTAATTTAATTTTAATAAATAATGGAAGCCAGGAAACTTCCATAGAAAATCATACAAGCTTTGGGGAGGTTAGAAAGTCTGGGACCATTTCCAGAACTTTTTCTCTGGGTAACAATGGCAAGGCTGATCTGATTATTGAAGAGATCCTTCTTTACGGAGAGAATGGGGAGGATTTTTCTTTGATCACAGCAGAGGTCTTGCCCATTTTACCTGGTGAAATGGCGAATTTTACAGTGGAATTTTCTCCCTCTGGTTTGGGAGGCAGAAATGCGAAGGTCAGCATCACCAGCAATGATCCGCAAAATCCTTCCTTTAGCTTTAATATCTCCGGAGTGGGTCTAAATTCTCCCCCGGTTATAAATGCAGAGGCTTTCGTGGTGATTTCTGAAAACCTAGCGGGGGAAATAACCGATATTAATGCCTCTGACGGGGAAGGAGGATTGCCGGATGAAAATATTAATTATTCCATAACCGGAGGGGAGGATAAAGATCTTTTTCGAATTAATCCAACTACAGGAAGTCTTAGCTTTATTTCTGCTCCGGATTATGAGGAGGCATTAGACAGTGATGCGAACAATGAATATATACTGGAACTAACTGCGGATGATGGTGAAACTGATGAGAATTTAGCTGTTCAAACAGTTTCAGTTAGCGTGATTAACGTGGATGAGATTCCTGTTGTCATTTGTAAAGAAGGAGTTACAGTAACTTTAAACGCAGATGGAGAGGCAATGATTAATGCTGAGGCTCTCGATGGGGGAAGTAGTGACGATATGGGAATCGCTGAAATAAAGGTAGAACCAAATGTCTTCACTTGTAATGATATCGGCCCAGTCAAAGTGACATTAACACTGAAAGACAGCGGAGAACATTTTGTCAGCTGTACCACCTTCATCACAGTAATTGATGATATAGTTCCCACAATCTCTTCTGTTGAACCTATAAGTGTCTATAGCGACCCTGGAGAGTGTGGTGCTTCAATTACCATAATCGCTCCAAAAGTTCTGGATAACTGCGGAAGCTGGGATGCCATTGGAACAAGGAGTGATAACTTAACTCTTGTTGATCCCTTCCCGGTTGGTACGACTACCATCACCTGGAGAATCGATACTACCGGTATTGGGGAAGCTGTGGATCAAAGTGTATCTGTAGCAGATGCAGAATTGCCAGGAATAGCTCCTGTTGAAAATATTAGTGTTGACAGCACCCCTGGAAAGTGCGGTACTTCAATTACAGTAAACCCACCCAAAGTTCTGGATAACTGCGGAAGCTGGGATGCATTTGGAACAAGAAGTGATAAATTATCCCTCGTTGATCC
>CAMPJY010000224.1 GCA_946887025.1 uncultured Salinimicrobium sp. | reverse complement strand
GGAGGATTATCCCGGAACTGGTCATCCTTTATCATATGCCACATGACATCGACCCGGAAGCCATCCACTCCTTTTTCCAGCCAGAATTTCATATTGTTGAGCATGGCTATCTGCACTTCGGGATTCCTCCAGTTAAGGTCGGGTTGTTCTTTTAAGTAGGCATGGTAATAGTACTGCCCGGTTTTTTCATCAAACTCCCAGCCAGGGCCTCCGAATTCGCTTAGCCAGTTGTTGGGTGTACCTCCATCAGGACCCGGATCCTTCCAGATGTACCAGTCGCGCTTAGGATTGTCCAGGGAACTTCGGGATTCCTTAAACCAGGGATGTTCTTCAGAGGTGTGATTGGGAACAAAATCAAGGATCAGTTTTAATCCGCGTTTATGGGTTTCTTCCAGCAGTTCATCAAAATCCTCCATGGTCCCGAACAATGGATGTATAGCTGTATAATCTGAGACATCATAACCAAAATCAGCCATAGGGGAAGGATAGATCGGAGAAACCCAGATGGCACTTATTCCCAGCTCCTTCAGATAATCCAGCTTTTTAATGATTCCCTGAAGATCTCCTATCCCATTCCCGGTAGTATCCTTAAAAGACCTGGGATAGATCTGGTAAACTATTCCTTTCTGCCACCATATATGCTTATCTTCCGTTTTCATAAAAATTCCTTCTTTTTCTTCAGCCACCTGTACCCGTACGGAGATAGCTTTATTTCTGAAGTTTTTTGGTCTATCCTGTCATATTTCCTGTCCCCGAAAACATCCAGGAGCTCTATTTCTTCTTTCAGTTTAAGTTGCACGTTTACCTCCTCCTGGGAGAAATTGTGTAAGGCGAGGATCACTCCTTTGTCAGAGCGCCTGATGTGGGCAAACACCTGGGGATGATCCGTCTCCACGGATTCATATTCACCCCAGCCGAATTCAGGGCATTCTTTTCTGAAATTGATTGCCCGATCCATCCAGTTCAGCAGGGATCCCGGATCCCTGTGCTGGTCGTTTACATTTACTTTTTCATAACTGTAAGGACCTTTGGAAATGATCTTACGTACTAGTTTTTTTCTGGGAGCATTGGAAAATCCGCCGTTTTCTTCGGCGGACCATTGCATCAGGGTACGTACACTATCCCTTCCCTTAAGTGACAGATCTTCTCCCATTCCTATTTCCTGGCCGTACCTCAGGACCGGAGTTCCCGGAAGGGTAAACAGCAGACTATAAGCCAGCTCGATCTTCTGTCGATTGTTCTTGAGCATCGGGGCAAGTCTTCGGCGGATGCCCCTGTCAAAGATCCTCATATTCTCTTCGGGCGCGTACACCTTGAACACCTCCTCCCGTTCCTTATCCGTCAGGCGTTCCAGATCCAGTTCATCGTGATTCCTTAGGAAATTGGCCATCTGTTCCTTTTCTGAATCGTGATGGAGGTTCTTCAATGCTTTTTCCAAGGGAGCGGCCTTTTCTGTGGCAAGGGCCAGAAAAATATAATTGTTCAGGTAGAAATTGAACAACATATGCATCTGGTCGTCCTCTCCGAAAAACTTTTTGTACTTCTTAGGCTCCACATCTACCTCGGCCAAGAGAATAGCATCCTTTTTCTGGTTTTCCACAAATTCCCTGAAATCCCGGAAGACCTCATGGGGATCCCCATCGAACTTCTCCTCCCCTTTCTGTCGTATCATATGGGGGGCAGCGTCAATCCTGAAACCCGAAATCCCGAGCTTAAGCCAGAAGTGCATGATCTTTTTTATCTCTTTCCTCACCGCAGGATTGCTGACATTCAGATCCGGTTGATTAGGATAAAATGTGTGATAATAATACTCGCCCGAAGTTTTATCCTTCTCCCAGTTACTATTGCCCTGCTCAGCTCCCAGAATGGCATGTTTACCATCATCCTTGGGCTTGGTCTTTGACCAGATATAATAGTTCCTGTAGGGAGAATTTTTATCTTTTCTGGCTTCCTTGAACCAGATATGCTGATCTGAACTATGGTTTACCACCAGATCCACCAGTACCCTGATTCCCACCTCCTCTGCGGCATCCAGGAATTCGACGAAATTCCCGAAATCCCCCAGGCGTCTATCTATCTGGTAATAATCCCGTACATCATATCCGTTATCCTTGTTAGGGGTATCGTAAAATGGCAGCAGCCAGATACAATTGACCCCAAGGCTGGAAAGGTAATTCAACCGGTGTTTCAAACCTTTAAAATCACCAACTCCGTCATTATCGGAGTCTTTAAAGGCCTCTACATCCACGGAATAGATGACGGCATTTTTGTACCAGAGATTGTTCATATTGATCAGGTTTAATAAGTTTATTCTTGATGAAAATTCGGAAGGACCTGCTTTCCAAAAAAATCTATATACTGTTCCTGTTCCTTATTGACATTGTGGATGATGATCTTTTCAAAACCCAGCTCATGAAAGGCCTTTATTTTTTCAATGAAAACTTCTGGTTCAGTCCCAATAATGACATGTTTCTTTACGTCTTCCTTTCTTACGGAGGATCCTAAAGCATCAAACTGGTCCGCAGTTTTAATATCTGAAATCAGTTTACTGGGAAAGATGTTATTCTTCCATTGCTCCCAGGCCCCTTCAAGGGCTTCATTTTCAGTGGCGGCATAGGATATCTGAACTTTTAATGCCATGGGTTTCCCATGGTCTCCACGGCTTCTAAATGCTTTCACCATTTTCTCCAGTTCCTCGAGAGGCTTTGATATGGTGATCATTCCATCAGCCCAGGAAGAGATCCATTCTGCGGTTTTTTCTGTCAGGGCGGCCCCGTAAATAAATGGAGGGGTACTGGGAGTCGTAAACAGTTTGGCATTTTCCACCTGTACCATGCCATGATGGGTGACGTAATCGCCCTTCCATAGTTCCCGCATTAGCTGCACCGATTCCTGAAGCCTTGAATTTCTGTCCTCCTTGGAAGGCCATTTCTCCCCCGTTATATTTTCATTCAACGCCTGTCCGCTCCCATTTGCCATCCAGAACCTTCCCGGGAACATCTGATCAAGGGTGGCGTAAGCCTGTGCGATAATTGCAGGGTGATATCGTTGCCCAGGAGCATTGACGACCCCAAATTCCATGGTGGAAGCCTGCATGGCAGCCCCAAGCCAGCTCCAGGCAAAACCGCTTTCCCCCTGAAGGTCGCTCCAGGGGTGAAAATGATCGGATGATAATACTAGTTTGAAACCCGCCTTTTCGGCCTTTGGGATTAAGGAAAGAAGGTCCCGGGGAGAAAATTGTTCGTGTGAAGCGTGAAAACCTATCTTCATGAAGAGTTACTTTTCGGTTATTCTCTCCAATTTAAGAAATAGATGGCAGGTACTGAAGTAATTGGGGG
>CAMPJY010000223.1 GCA_946887025.1 uncultured Salinimicrobium sp. | reverse complement strand
AACTCAATCCGTACCCGAACGGGAAGAGCGGGGAGTTGGGAGAATCCAGGTAGTTGGACTTGAACTTCTGAAATTCATCCCCGGGACCCGGTCTTCCTGTAGTCCTCATTCCGTAATAGATAGGGATCTGCCCTACATTTCTTGGCCAGGTGGCGGTAAGTTTTCCGGAAGGATTATAATTTCCAAAAATTACGTCAGCCACAGCGTTTCCTGCTTCCACTCCGGGGTGCCATACCTGCAGAATGTTCACAGGCAGCTCGGCTTCCTCAGAGATAGTCAAAGGTCGGCCGCTCATCAGGACCAGTACCACCGGTTTACCACTGGCGGCTAATTCCCTGATTAGTTTCTTCTGGCTTTCAGGAATACTGATGTCGGTACGGCTGGCAGCCTCTCCACTCATTTCAGTAGCTTCCCCTACCACTGCCACAACAACATCCGATGCTTCCACGGCTGCCATGGCTTCCTTTAGAAGTTCTTCTGGGGATTTTTCAGAGATCTCGATTCTTGGTCCAAAGACATTCACCTTTGCTGCAAACTCAGGGTTGTCGCTGATATTGGCTCCTTTGGCATAAACAATTTCCGCATCGGGGGCCACATTTTTAAAACCTTCCAGAATGGTCACTGCCAATTGAGTATCCCCGGTAGGTGCCCAGGTTCCCAGCATATTGTTCCTGCTGTCAGCCAGCGGGCCTATTAAAGCGATTTTAGCGTCTTTTTTCAACGGAAGCGTGTTTCCTTCTCTTTTCAGCAAAACGAAAGATCTGGTGGCAGCTTTGCGAGCCAGCTCCCTGTTCTCGTCCGTAAGTATATCTTTCTCCGGGCGGGAAACATCAGAATATAAATAAGGGTCTTCCAGTAATCCCAGCTTGTGCTTTGCTTCCAGAATCCTTCTCGCAGCAGTGGTGATCTGCTCTTCGGTCACTTTGCCTTCTTCAACAGATTTCTTCAGGGTGGTAAGGAAACCTTCCCCCACCATATCCATATCCAGCCCGGCATTCAGCGCCAGGGCTGAAACAGCCTGCAAATCCCCCATTCCATGGGCTATCATTTCATTGACTGAGGTATAATCGGATACTACAAATCCGTCAAATCCCCAACGCTCGCGCAGCAGGTCGGTGAGCAACCATTTGTTACCCGTGGCAGGCACCCCGTCTATATCGTTAAAAGAAGTCATGACACTTCCCACTCCCGCGTCCACTGCGGCTTTATAGGGAGGCAGATATTCGTTGAACATTTTGGTTTTGCTCATATCCACCCTGTTGTAGTCTCTTCCGCCTTCCGCGGCTCCATAAAGCGCAAGGTGTTTTACGGTAGCCATCATGGTATGAGGCTGAGAGAGATCCTCTCCCTGGTAACCTTCCACCATGGCCCTGGCAATCTGAGATCCGAGGAAAGCATCTTCCCCTGCGCCTTCTGCAATCCTGCCCCAGCGTGGGTCCCTGGAAATATCCACCATAGGGGAAAAATTCCAGTTGATCCCGTCTGCTGTAGCTTCCCTGGCAGCCATCTGTGCAAGATTTTTAATCAGCTCCAGATCCCAGCTGGAAGAAACTCCCAGCGGGATAGGATAGGTAGTCTTATACCCGTGGATGATATCGCTCCCGATAAGCAGGGGAATTCCCAGACGGGAATTCTTCACCGCGATTTCCTGCGCCTGGCGCACCTTCTCAGGACTGCTTACGCCAAAGATGCCTCCTACGTTTCCGGCCTTAATTTTGGCCTCCACATCTTCACTTACCACCGATCCGGTGGCTACTCCCCCTCCCGGGGTGAGCAGGTTCAACTGGCCTATCTTCTCTTCCAGAGTCATTTTTTCCAAAAGGGCCTCCACTTCGGGAATCCTTTGTGATTCCTGTGCTATTGCCATACTTCCGCAGAAGAGGGCGAAAAGCTGAAATAATATTATTTTCTTCATAACTATATGTTTTACTTTTATTTCTCGATGCTGAATCCAAGTTTCTCTAATCCCTGCTGTACCTCAGGAGCTCCCATGAAAAGGTCCCAGATGAGTCCGGAACGGTAATTTTCAATCATCACCACAATAGGTCCCTGGTCGATGGCCAGATAATAAGGCGCTACCCAATCCTCTCCTTCAAGGCTGAAGGCATCGTAAAATCCTGCAGGTCCCCACAACAGCTCATGCTGGTCCTCGTAGAAATACCTCATCGCGCGAAGGGATTTTTCGGGAGTATATACTATGGAACTTAAGGCAGCGGTTGGGGAAACCACGCCTCTGTCATTGTCAGGAGAATGAGCGCTGTAGCCTACGCCATTATCTTCATTCCTGGTATAGCTGGCAGTAAGTCCCCAGGATTGCTCACTGTAGGTTTCAAAATCCTTTGGATTCTCCACACTGTACAGATAATTGATCAGGCTATGGTTCACGTTCAGGTCCCAATAATTGGCGTACCTGTCGCTAAGACCTGTGGGATTTAGCCCTAAATACGAATAGTGCGCCCAAAAAAGCGGCCCTCCTTTGTCTCCCACGGTATTGTGTTTCAATATCAAGGGGATATCATAGGCTTCCTTATCGGTCACAATATTCCCGCTCCTTGCCCACCCGTCGTGATAGGCATCCGGTTCTATGGCGTGGTCCGGAGAGGAAGCCGCCATTACATAAGTGATCAGGCATTCGTTATAGCCCTCGATGAGGAAGTTCTTTTCAAATTCATATTCAGGGGACCAGTGCCAGATGAGCCCGTCCCGGTTGTTGGTGTACCAGTCCCACTCGATCCCTTTCCACAGCTCATCATATTTGCGAGCCACGGCTTTCTCCTCTTCTGTCCCGTCCTGCAGGTATTCCCTCACTACCAGGAATCCTTGGGCAAGGAAAGAGGTTTCGACTATGTCTCCCCCATCATCCCTTTTGCTGAAGGCCCTTGTCTTTCCTGTATCTCCATAGATCCAATGGGCCCAGGCGCCGTGATACCTGTCGGCACCGGCAAGGAAGTCTGCAATCTTATCTAATCGGGCAACGGCAGAATCCCGGGGAATAAAATTTCTTTCCATTCCCGCCACTATGGCCATCAGCCCAAAGCCAGAACCTCCTGTGGTGACTACATTGGAATCATTCTTCGGATAATTACCATCCGGATGAAAGCGTTCCCTTGCCATTCCGGAATTGGGTTCGGCGTAATCCCAGAAATATTTCAGGGTCTGCTTTTGTACGGTGTCCAGCAGGGCTTCTTCGCTAAGTCCTGCCAGAGTATCCTGGGCAACTTCATCTCCCGGTTCCGCCGTTCCTTCGGCGTTTTTACAGCCAACTACTATAAGGAAGGCAAAAATGGCTGTGATGATACTGTTCTTTTTCATGAATCAATTTTATGTAGGGTTATTATATTAATTAGTT
>CAMPJY010000222.1 GCA_946887025.1 uncultured Salinimicrobium sp. | reverse complement strand
GATCTGCGGGAAATCATCTACCCTTTAAAGGATCTGATTTGCATGATCCTTGGTCTTCACCTTCTCAATAACATCACTAATCACCCCCTCCTCATCGATAACAAAAGTAGTCCTGTGAATGCCTTCATATGAACGTCCCATGAATTTCTTTGGCCCCCAGACCCCGAAGGCTTCGATTAAACTTTTATCCTCATCCGCTAATAAGGGGAATGGCAACTTATATTTAGTCCTGAAATTAGTCTGTCGCTTCTCGCTGTCAGTACTTACACCCAGAATTTCATACCCCTGGGCCTGAAAGCTTTCCCAGTTGTCGCGTAAATTACAGGCCTCCATGGTACAACCCGGCGTACTGGCTTTCGGGTAAAAGAACACCACCAGCTTTTTTCCCCGGTAATCCTCGAGTTTCCTGATATTCCCGTCCTGATCTTTAGCTAAAAAATCAGGAGCCTTGTCCCCTGCCTTTAATGTCGTCATTATGCTTACTTTTGTTTCAAAGTTAATCAATAATGACCAAGCAGGAAAAAGTTCAGTTCATAATAGATACGCTTAAGGAAATATACCCCACCGTCCCCCTTCCCTTAGATCATAAAGATCCATATACCCTACTCATTGCAGTACTGCTTTCCGCCCAATCCACCGATGTAAGGGTGAATATCATCACTCCCCTGCTCTTTGCCAGGGCTGATAACCCGTACGACATGATTAAGCTGTCTGTAGAGGAGATAAGGGAGATAATCAAACCGGTAGGTCTGTCCCCGATGAAAGCCAAAGGGATCCATGGCCTTTCAAAAATACTTATTGAAAGATACAACGGGCAGGTTCCCGCAGACATGGAGGCGTTGGAAAGCCTACCCGCAGTAGGCCACAAAACAGCGAGCGTTGTAATGTCCCAGGCTTTTGGAATCCCAGCCTTTCCTGTAGATACACATATCCATCGATTGATGTACCGTTGGAATCTTTCAAATGGAAAAAATGTTGTCCAGACAGAAAGAGATGCAAAGAGGTTATTCCCCCGGGAGATCTGGAATGATCTTCATCTCCAGATCATCTGGTACGGCCGGGAGTACTCTCCTGCCAGAGGCTGGGATCTGGAAAAAGATATTATAACAAGAACTGTTGGCAGAAAGAGTGTCCTGGACGAATATCACCAGAAAAGGAAGCAAAAAAAATAGTTATATGCTCCCCTTTTTCTTGGAAATAAAAAAAGACCCGTGGCTAAGCGGGTCTTTTGATTTAGTTTAAGAAGGTCTCAAACTGAAGGTTTTTATAGTTGCTAACCTTTAGAGCCTTGGAATAATTCAGCAGAAACATTACTGTTTCCTTTTTGGGGTTTCGTTTGTTCGCCTGTTTTGGTGAATCTTTAGAGTAGAGTTTTGCCATGCTATTATTTTAGTTGATATAAAAGTAATAACGTGGCAATTAATCTATTATTGTTCTAATTTGTTAAAATTAAATTATGTTTTTCAATAACTTTTCTGAGGTTGATAAGGGCATATCTCATCCGGCCTAAAGCAGTGTTTATACTCACCCCTGTATTCTCAGAAATCTCTTTAAAGCTCATGTCTTTATAGATCCTCATTACCAAAACTTCCAGCTGGTCTGCCGGGAGTTCCTTAATCAGCTCCTGAAGATCGGCTTCGATCTGGTCCTTGATGATCTGCTTTTCAGCATTTAATCCAGAATCGCTCAGGACAGAGAAGATATTGAAATCCCCGCTGTTCTCGAATTTCGGCATCCTCTTGTTCTTCCGGAAGTGGTCAATAACCAGGTTATGGGAAATGCGCATCACCCACGGCAGGAACTTTCCTTCTTCGTTGTACCTGCCCTTTTTGAGGGTTTTAATTACTTTGATGAAGGTGTCCTGGAAGATGTCTTCCGTGACGTCTTTATCATAGACCTTGGAATAAATGAAACTGTAAACGCGCTGCTGGTGACGGGTGATCAAAACGGAGAGGGAATTTTCGTCTCCGTTAATATACTTTTTTACTAAAAAAGCATCTGTTGCCTCAACATTTTCCATAAGAGTTACTTTTAGCAGGTCATTGGGGCGACCTGGAGGTTAGTTATAGTTCAAAAAAGTAACTTTATGCTATAGGCAATAATTTTAAAGATTGACGTTGAGAACAAATATAACATGAAAATTTTCACATGAACAAAAAAAAGTTAATCTTTTTAACTCCAGTTTTTCTTTTTCCTTTTCCTGCTTCCTCCTGACCTGCTTTAAAATTTTACTTTAAGTATCTTTGTATTCCTTTTTAATAAAAGTGGATATGACAGTTGACGTTACGGGAATCGATCCAAAAGAAAATATTATAATCAAGGGAGCCAAACTCCACAACCTAAAGGATATAAACGCCATTATCCCGCGTAATAAACTGGTGGTACTCACGGGGCTGTCCGGTTCCGGAAAATCCTCCCTTGCCTTCGATACCTTATACGCTGAAGGGCAGCGCCGCTATGTGGAAAGCCTCTCCTCCTATGCGCGACAATTTCTTGGGCGACTGAATAAACCAAAGGTCGATTACATCAAAGGAATTGCTCCTGCCATAGCAATCGAGCAGAAAGTAAATTCCACCAACCCGCGTTCCACTGTCGGTACTTCCACCGAGATATATGATTATCTGAAATTGCTTTTTGCACGAATCGGAAAGACCATCTCCCCCATTTCGGGAAATGAAGTTAAAAAGGACACCGTCACAGATGTTATAGATTTTATAAAATCCTTCCCTGAGGGAGAAAAACTACTCCTGTTGGCCCCGGTAATCGTGGAGGAAGGCAGAACCACCGAAGAAAAACTTAAAGTGCTGCTGCAGCAGGGCTATAGCAGGATCAAATCCAAAGACGAGGTATTGCGGATCGATGAGAGCGATTTGGCAGGAATTGATAAAAAAGACCTTTTCCTGGTGGTCGACAGGATAGTAACCAAAGATGACGAGGATTTCTATAACAGGCTGGCTGATGCGGTCCAGGCGGCATTTTTTGAAGGAAAGGGGGAACTTTTTGTGGAGATTATGGCGGAGAAAAAGACCAGACAATTCAGCAATAAATTTGAACTGGATGGGATTTCTTTTCTTGAACCAAACGTTCACCTATTCAGTTTTAATAATCCTTATGGCGCATGTCCCAAATGCGAAGGCTATGGGGATGTTATCGGGATTGATGAAGATCTGGTAATTCCAAACACCTCGCTTTCCGTCTATGAAAATGCCATTTTCCCCTGGCGTGGGGAAAGTATGAGCTGGTATAGAGATCAGCTGGTAAACAATTCCCACAAATTCAATTTCCCTATCCATAAACCCTATTTTGAACTCTCCCAGGAGCAAAAGGAGCTGATCTGGAATGGTAATAAATATTTTGAAGGCCTGAACCAGTTCTTCGCCTTTCTTGA
>CAMPJY010000221.1 GCA_946887025.1 uncultured Salinimicrobium sp. | reverse complement strand
GGATTTATTGGAGGCCCGTTTCGCCTCGGAGTGATTCCTACAGTAATGCCAACCCTCCTGCCCATGTTCCTGAACAACTTTATTAAGAAGTACCCAAAGGTAAGGCTGAAAATAGAAGAACTTCACACTGAAGCAATGGTGGAAAAATTGAAAGAGGGTCACCTGGATGCCGGAATAGCCGCTACCCCCCTCCTGGATGAAAGGATCAGGGAACAGGTGCTCTTTTACGAACCATTTGTCGGGTACATCCCACAGGGGCACCGGTTGAATCAAAAAGAAAAGATAGAACCAGGAGATCTGGATGTGGACGACATCCTACTGCTGGAGGACGGGCATTGTTTCAAGGATAACGTGCTTAATATTTGCAAGACCAGTAAGGCGCTGGAGGACGATCGATTTCAGCTGGAAACCGGAAGTTTTGAAACCATGGTAAAGTTAGCCAATGAAGGTCTGGGGATGACCCTGCTGCCTTATTTACATACGCTGGATATTCATGAACGCGAGCAGGAAAATCTGAGAATGTTCACCGAGCCTGTTCCCGCCAGGGAAGTCAGCCTTATTTACAATAAAAGCGAATTGAAGATGCAGATCATAGAGGCGCTGCGCACCACCATTTCCGGAGTGGTCAAAGGGGCCATTGCCTTTCAGAATGTAAAGATCATCAGCCCCCTTCCGAAGAAATAAAGGGATGAGAAATAAAAGAAGCGGCCAAGGCCGCTTTTTTTTTCATTTTAGATAAATTAGACACTGACTTAACTGAGGGTTCTGCCGTATCAAGGCAACAATCCAGATCTTTAATTCCTCAATTTCATAAGGTAAAAGACGTTGGAGTGCTTTCTTGACCTCTTTGCAGAAAAGCGTTACATCAAAACTTACTTTATTAAGCACAGTCTTGGTGTATTCAAACATCGCTCGCGCCATAATTCGGAATAGTTTTTAATTAATAAAGAATTAGGTAGAGGTATCGCCATAGATTAGCTTCTAGATTACTTCTTAAATTTATAAAAATTTCATGTTAAAACAATAACTTCATCCCACTTTAACATTGTTAAAACCTATTATCCCCATCAATTATGTTACCCAGTCCCCCAAGTATGCTGCCTTCTCCCCTGTCCTTTCCCCCTCCTTGTGGAGCAGCTGCAAGTATCCGCCCGGCCAGCCGGCTGAATGGAAGGGATTGGATATAAACAGTTCCCGGTCCAGTCAGGTTCGCATAAAAAAGCCCTTCCCCGCCAAATATGGAATTTTTTATACCCCCGACAAACTCAATGTCATAGTTAATTTCTTTAGTAAATCCGATGATACAGCCCGTGTCGACCTTTAACTTTTCTCCCGGCTGAAGCGTCTTTCTTGCCATAGTGCCTCCCGAATGTACAAAGGCCATCCCATCTCCCTCCAGTTTCTGCATAATAAAACCTTCGCCGCCAAAAAGACCCCGGCCTAGCTTACGACTGAATTCCACTCCTATCGCCACCCCTTTGGCAGCGCACAAGAAAGCATCTTTCTGACAGACGAATTTCCCGCCGAATTCCGTAAGGTCGATAGGAATGACCTTCCCGGGATAAGGCGCAGCAAAACTGATCTTCTTCTTCCCGAAATTCTCATTGCTGAATATTGTCATGAAAAGGCGTTCCCCCGTAAGCAATCTTTTTCCTGCCCCGAGCACCTTTCCGAGGAAACCTTCATTCTGTTTGGAGCCATCGCCAAAAATGGTGTTCATCCTGATCCCATCCTCCATCATCATAAAACTACCTGCTTCTGCGATAACCGCCTCCTGTGGATCCAGTTCCACTTCCACATACTGCATCTCTTCCCCGTAAATGGTGTAATCAATTTCGTGTGTTGTCATGATATTAAGTGTTATAGATTATTTTCCATCTGGTAGAGACGCAATGCATTGCGTCTCTTTATTTCAGCTTCAGTGTCCATTCAAAATTAAAAGCTGACACCTCCACCCCATCTTCATTGACACCCCTGGAGCTCATCCATAGCGTCTGCCCTTCCCCGGTCTCTATTGCCCTGGTTATGGCTTCCTCCACCAGCAGGCCATCAGGACAGGCAAAAGTGATCTTTCCGGTGGCTTTTTTGGTGAAAGTCGAATTATTTGCTTTTACAAGCATCGATACCTGTCTCCCGCTTTCCCTCACCTGCTTCATCACCAGCGCTCCCGTACTCAGTTCCGCAGCCATGGCCTGTACGGCGAAATAAAGCGAATTGAAGGGGTTCTGATTGATCCAGCGGTGCCTGACACTAACAGTGCAGGATTGTTTCTCAAGACTTCGAATTCTCACCCCGCATAGCCATGCAGCCGGGACCTTAAACATTATAAAGGCATTCAGTTTAGTGAGTTCACTTGCCATCTTTTCCGTTTAGAACTCTTAAAGGTATTGAAATTGAAAATGTCTCAAATGTTAAAATTTGCTTCAGAAGATAAAATTTCTAGTACTTTGTTTTGCAAGATACCAGTTAAAAGACATATATTTGTTTTAGAAAATACTATACTGATGGACTTACTCAACAAAAAGAACGACACCGCCCTGGCAGCCATGGTACATTTATCAACCTTTTCCAAGTATTTCATCCCCTTCGGGAACTTCATTTTCCCACTCATTCTGTGGACCGTGGGAAGGGGTGATAAGTTCGTCGATGGAAATGCCCGACAGGCGCTCAACTTTCAGATAAGCCTGTTCCTATATTCCATTTTCATTATTGGTGCAGCAGCCTCAGGAGCCATAATAACGGCTTCCACACTGGATGCCGAACTCAATATTGGAATAGACACCTTCTACGTCGCCCACGGAGAAATGTTCGTGCCTTTTCTCGTCATTCTGTCCATTGGAGGGATACTTCTCCTGGCATTACTAATCCTGGACATCATCAGCACGATAACCGCCACAATGAAGGCTTCCGAAGATATTGTTTATGAATACCCACTATCCATACCTTTTTTAAGATCATCAAATCAATCAGAAAATGAACAGTTTAACAACAACATGAAAAATGAAACCTTATGAAGATTGAAAACACCAAAGCGCAGATGCGGAAAGGGGTTCTGGAATACTGCATCCTCTCTGTGCTAAGAGACGAGGATGCCTATGTTGCAGAGATCCTCTCTACCCTTAAGGACGCAAAACTCCTGGTGGTAGAGGGGACCATCTACCCCTTGCTCACCCGGCTGAAGAATGCCGGACTACTGAACTATCGCTGGGAAGAATCCACCAGCGGACCCCCTAGAAAATACTATGGACTCACAGAAACAGGAAAGATCTTCCTTAAAGAACTCACCAGCACCTGGGATGAACTTCAAACGGCCGTTGCCATTGTAACCACTCAAAAAAAGAAAAACCATGAATAAAACAGTAAACATAAATCTGGCCGGGGTGTTCTTTCA
>CAMPJY010000220.1 GCA_946887025.1 uncultured Salinimicrobium sp. | reverse complement strand
ACCTGCAGGTCACCTATTCGAGTTATGAGCTCATCGACGAACAGAGTGAATCCCTTAACCTGGTGGTGAAGGCGCTAAAACGCCTGAGCCCACAGAAGATCCTGAAGGCAAATTATGTTGGCAACCTCACGGGAATATACCACGCCGCCAGCCTTGGAAAGGTATACTGCCCGCCCATCCGGAAACGCCAGGACTGGGCACTTTGGATACAGGCGATAAGGAAGGCCAAGGGAGCCATGGGCATGGAGGAGGTGCTGGCGCAGTACCGGGTGAGGAAGAATTCGCTGTCAGGAAATAAATGGGAGATGTTGAGGTATAATTACACGGTCTATCGAAAGGTGCTGGGCTATTCAGGATTCAGGAGCAGTGTATTGTTTATGCAGTTTTTGTTCGAGCAGTTTTTCGTAAAATCAAGACAGACCGAGGTAGCACCACCACCCCCGCCCCGGCGCCCGTAGGGAATGGGTTTACCCCATACCAAAACCTGCGCAGACAGTTCCCGTCCTATTCCTCCATGGAATCACATAAAAATATTTAAAGCAGGGATTCAAACTGTTTCAGTTTCCCCCGTTTGCTTCTGTTGAGCGTGGTCACATGTTCAAAACTTATTTGCAACCCCTCTTCCAGATAGGTAGCCATGGCCTTTTCGATATCCCTTAATTTTTCAGAAGGAAGCGGCGCTTCGGAGACATAGGTCACTGTAAAACTGGTGGGCCGGGTCTGTTTTATGATAAATTCCTTCACCCTGCCGTCATTCTCAATGATGCTCTTGGTCACATAATAAAAAGTAAGTCCGGGCACCACCTTCCCGCTCGGGAGATAAGCCACATCGTTGGTGCGCCCCAGGAGTTTCTTGAGGATAGGCTTTTTGGCAGTACTGCGCGGATCCAGACTTCCGGTGTCCCCAATATCGTACCTGATGAACGGATGCGCCTTATTGTGGAGGGAGGTGATGATGATCCTTCCTTCCTCCCCGTTAGGGACAGGTTCCCCGTCGTCGTTGACAATCTCGACATACATGGTTTCGGAGTTGAATATCCACTCGCCCTGCTGGTTCTCAAAAGCCAGCAACCCTAGTTCACTGGCCCCGTACTCATTCACCACGGGCACCCCGAACTGTTTCTCCAGCAGCAGCTTGTCCTCCTCAAAGAACATTTCACTGGTAACTATACAGAGTTTCAGGCTGGGGCAGATCTCTTTCAGGATCAGCTCTCTCTTCTGAAGGAATTTGGCAAACAGCACTATGGAGCTGGTATAGCCATTGATGTAGTCAAAATCCTTTCGCTGGAAATCATTGAGGAAAGCCTCCATTTTTTCCTCGTTAAGGTTGAAGATGGGAAATCGGTAGCGGTACCCCATCCTGTCCTTGATGCGTTCCTTGAAGTAGCCGAATTTATCCAAAGGAATCCCGTAGAACCGTGCCTGTATTGATTTGTTGAGGTCGATCCCGAACCACTGGTAGCGGTCAATGAATTCAGCCCAGGTGAGGGCATGGCAGAAACGATCCTTGGCAAAAATAAAGGGATGCCCGCTGGAGCCGGAGGTTTTACTGATGTAGACTTTATTAGGTGAGAAAACCCCTGAGATCCTTTCTTCTAAAGGTCTTTGCAGATCCGCCTTCTGCATGATGGGCACCTCCTCCCAACTTTTAAACTCCCTTTTTCCGAAGAACAGCTGGTAGAACAAATTGCTGTCCAGATGATGCTGTACGATCTCCTGCCTTTTCTGCTCCACATACTGCTGGTATTCCTCTTCAGGAATTTTCTGTATTTCCCTTAAGGCCTTCTGGGCTTTTTTAATGGGAAACCTATTGAGTTGTAAGGAGAGGCTAAACCAGTTCAACGGCGTTTATTATTGTTATTTTATCCCAAATAATTGGTGCTTCAATTTACAAACATTTATTTTTGGCACAAGAATTATAATAATTTCTACCATGAATATTCTAGTACTGGGTTCCGGAGGAAGGGAACATGCATTTGCTCACCAGCTTGCAAAGAGCAAAAGCTGCACGAAACTTTTTGTAGCTCCCGGAAATGCCGGTACCTCAAAGATAGCCGAAAACATTCCTCTTTCTGTCACAGATTTTGACGCAATAAAAGATTTCGTCCTCCGCGAGTCTGTGGAAATGCTGGTAGTTGGACCTGAGGATCCGCTGGTGCACGGAATCCAGGATTTCTTTGCGAATGATGAGCAGCTGAAATCTGTAACCGTAATCGGGCCTTCCAAACGTGGGGCGCTGCTAGAAGGAAGTAAGGAAAGGGCGAAACAATTCATGGCTATGCACAATATTCCTACCGCGGCCTATGAATGTTTTACAGCCAAAAGCCTGGAGGCAGGCAAAAGTTTCCTGGAGGGGCTGAAGCCTCCCTACGTGCTTAAAGCCGACGGTCTGGCTGCAGGAAAAGGAGTGCTTATCCTGAAGGAGCTGGAGGAAGCCAAATCAGAACTGGAAAAGATGCTGGCCCATAAAAAGTTTGGGAAAGCCAGCTCCAAGGTTGTCATAGAGGAATTCCTCGACGGAATAGAACTCAGTGTTTTTGTTCTCACCGATGGGGAGAATTATATCACCCTGCCAACTGCCAAGGATTACAAGCGAATCGGAGAAGGAGATACAGGCCTGAACACCGGAGGGATGGGAGCCATCTCCCCCGTTCCCTTTGCCGATGCGGAGTTTATGGAGAAGGTGGAAACCCGAATCATCAAACCCACGGTAGAGGGATTAAAAAAGGAAAAGATCACCTATAAAGGTTTTATCTTCATAGGATTGATCAAGATAGGGGACGACCCTTACGTTATTGAATACAACGTCAGAATGGGCGATCCTGAGACCGAGGCGGTACTGCCCAGATTGAAATCCGATCTTGTTGAGGTGTTCAGGAAAGTAGGGGAAGGAAAGCTCGACCAGGTAAAGCTGGAGGTGGATGAGCGAAGTGCAGTGACCGTAATGCTGGTTTCTGGAGGTTATCCGGAGGCTTACGAGAAAGGAAAAGAGATTTCCGGACTTGAAAATATTGAAGACTCCCTTGTTTTCCATGCAGGAACGAAGCTGGAAAACGGGAAAGCGGTCACCAATGGGGGAAGGGTGATTGCCGTTACCTCCTTTGGGGATGATTACCGGCAGGCACTAAAAAAATCCTACCAGAATGCAGAAAAACTACATTTCGATAGGATGTATTACAGAAAGGATCTCGGTTTCGACCTATCCTAGGAAGGAATGAGCAGAAAGATCGCGGTCCTCTTCGTTGTTGTCATTAAATATCTTTAACTGTTTCATCCAGTAGAAAAACGCAACCAGGGCGATGAGCATGAAGATCCAGTTCAATGTATTGGCAAGCCACCAGCTATCGAGTTCCAGGTCACGCAGGTAATTCAAAGGTCCAAAAGCGAAATCTTCAAAAA
>CAMPJY010000219.1 GCA_946887025.1 uncultured Salinimicrobium sp. | reverse complement strand
CCTTAATCAGAGGATCATATAAATAGAATTTGTACACAAGTTCTACATGAGTATAATCATTTTTCTCTTTATTCAGGAGCAGAAAATCCACTTCCCCAATGGTTATTTTTCCGTGTGTCACTACCACATTCTGAGCAAGCAGGGTGTGGGAGGTATATTTTTCCACGTAATAAGCAAAGAAATGTTCCACCCTTTTTCCGAGGATCAGATTGTCGGGAACCAGCAGATCGTTCTCAATTTCCTGAGGCACAGGAAGGGGATGGGTTAAGAATTGGGGAATATTTATTGGGCCTGAATCCTTCCATAAAGGAGGAGTGGCAAGAAAACCCTGGAACTGGAGGTTGAGTCGTTTATTGATAGATCCCATCTACACTTTTTCAGAAGGTGGTTTGTTACTTAATAGAAATCCAAAAGGATTAAAGCTGGGGATGTCAAGCAGGACCACGTTGATAATGGCGAGTATGGGAATGGAAAGTATCATTCCCATCATTCCCCATAAAGAATTTCCTATAACCACAGCAAGAATGACAAAAAATGGATGCAGATCCACTCGATCTCCCACGATATAAGGCTCCAGTATGTAGCTTTCAACAAACTGGGCTACTGAAAAGGTAAGAATTATTCCCATCAGAACCCCGGTCTCTCCCGAGGTCAAAAAGCCAAAAGTCATTGCAATCCCGAATCCTATCACGTTTCCAAGGTACGGGATCAGACTCAGGGTAGCAGCAAGTATACTTATCAGTATGAAATTATCAACTCCCGAAATCCCCAGACCTAAGGCATAAAGAGCAGCGAGGATGGCGATAAGGACGATTTTTCCAATGAGGTATTGGCGAGTAACACTGGCAGATCGATGGATTACCTTTTTTACCTCAGCTTCCTTTTCTTTAGGAAACAGCCGTATCAAAAATTCTTTAAAATGCCTGCGATAGGTCAAAATGAAGAAGATATAAATGAAGGTCAGGAGGTAGTCCCCTAAAAATTCCAGCATGGCATAATAAAATGATGTTGCTTCCTCAGTGGGATCCGCTTTGGTATTTTTGCCAGTCACGGGAATATTTTCTTCATCCAGCTCCAGGCTGTCTTCACTTATTGGGAGGTGATCCAGAATAAATTCTTTTAACTGCTCGATTTTCGGCTCGATGCTTTGCCTGATCTTTCCCCAATCGTCAACTATATTCTTTGCCTGAAAGGAAATAAGGGCCAGAAAACCGAGGGAGATTAGGAACAATAGAAAGGTGTTCAATAGGGAGGCTGTGGCCCTATTCATAAATTTCAATTCCAGCCACCCAGACAATGGCAGTACCAAAAGGGCCAGAATAACAGCAGTGGTAAGGGGTATAAGAATGGTCTGTGCCTTGACCAGTAAGACTGTGGAGAAAAATAAAAAGGCCACCACTAAAGTGGTTTGGAGGAGAATGGCTTTAGCTTTTATCATTATCCGGCCTTTGGTATCTTAGTGAAGATACAAAAGAAGGCAAGAAATTTTTCAAAGTAAACGTTAAAGGGCTATTTCCATCCTGATAGCTCTGATATTGAGTTTCCTTTTGATAATCTCAATCACCAACTCCCATTTTCTCTGTAGAATTGAAGCTACTACTCCAGCTTAACCAATCCTTACCTGAAGGAAATGTTTATATTAAAAAAGCCTGCAGAAAAACTTGCAGGCTTTAATAATATTATAGGTGACCCAATTATTTTATCTCGACAACCTCCAGATCAAATACCAGATCCTTTCCGGCCAAGGGATGATTTCCATCAACTACTATGGAATTCTCCTTTACTTCGGTAACCAAAAGGTTCATCTCCTGTCCTTCAGGACTGGTGGAAACAAGTCCCATTCCCACTTCTGGTTTTATTTCTGCCGGAAGCTGGCTTTTATCCACTTCCTGTACCAATTCCGCTCTGGGTTGCCCATAGGCCTCATCAGCAGGTATAGTGATGGTCTTTTTTTCGCTTACTTTCATATCCAGTAAACCTTTTTCGAAGCCTGGAATTAGCTGCCCCTGTCCTAGTGTGAACTCAAGGGGTTCCCTTTCCAGAGAGCTGTCAAAAACCTGCCCATCTACCAGTTTACCGGTGTAGTGTACTCTTACTGTGTCATTTTGTTTAATCTGACTCATGAAATTATTTTTATAAATTAAAATTAAAGATGAAATGGAAAAAAGTAACAGGGATAAGAAGGAGAAACCTTAGCAGCGCCGGAATTAGAATCCGCATTTCATTCTGCAAAGGTACATTTATATGAAAGAATGGCAAAATAATCAGCTAACAATGAAGTTTCAGCCTTTTATAAGAAGGAAAAACTGCCAAAAAAATAAAGATTTCCAGCGGAGCCTTATTTAAAATTGGAAATATTAGATTAAGTAAATATCTTTAGAAACTTGTAAATAGTATTGGAACCCTTTTAAATCAACCTAATTTATTTTTCTTCCCTTATGAAGCAGAAAAACAACTCCCCCGAAAATTCCCGAAGAGATTTTATAAAAAATACAGCCATAGGTACTTTAGGCCTCATGATTATTCCGCGACATGTAATGGGAGGTCCGGGTTTCCTGGCACCTAGTGATAAACTGGTGATTGCCGGAATAGGAGTTGGAGGTAAAGGGGAAAGTGATATTTACAGTTTCGCCCAGACTGGTAAAGCCGATATCGGCTTCCTTTGCGATGTCGATACGAGAAGGGCCGCTGCTTCTGTAGCTAGATTCCCTAAGGCCAAATTCTATGAGGACTGGAGGGAGATGTTTGACAAGGAAGCCAAGAATTTTGACGCTGTTTCCGTGTCGACTCCCGACCATAACCACGCAGTTCAGGCTCTTGCAGCCATGGAAATGGGAAAACACGTTTATGTACAAAAACCGCTTACCCATGACATATATGAAGCCCGTCGCCTTACAGAAGCTGCGGTAAAAAACAAGGTGGTTACCCAAATGGGAAATCAGGGAGCCTCCGGAGACGGAGTTCGCACCTTGAGGGAGTGGTATAACGCCGGAGTTATCGGAAAAGTCCATACAGTTTACTGCTGGACCAACAGGCCGGTTTGGCCTCAGGGGATCCCATGGCCTACCACCCCTGCACCAATTCCAAAAGAATTGAACTGGGACCTTTGGCTTGGAACTGCACCCTATAAAAATTACATTGAAGGATTGGTACCTTTCAACTGGCGTGGCTGGTGGGATTATGGCACCGGGGCCCTGGGCGATATGGGCTGCCATTTGATCGAAGCTCCTTATCGCGTACTCGGCCTTACCCATCCAAAAGATGTACAGTGCAGCGTAGGAAGCGTATATGTGGATGAATTCCAGCGCGGATACTTCCCCGAAAGCTGTCCTCCTTCTAGTTATGTGACCATGACCTTTGACGATAAAGAAAGCCCTGATGGGGAAGTCGCACTCCACTGGA
>CAMPJY010000218.1 GCA_946887025.1 uncultured Salinimicrobium sp. | reverse complement strand
CCCAGCTCATCCGCTGCCGCCTTCCGCTTTCCGTGGTGGCGTTCCAGGGATTTCTTTATCAGTTCCAGTTCCTTGTCCTGCAGCGAAAGCGTCTCCTCCTCCTCAATTTCTTCAGCAAAATAATATTTATCCTGCTTGTCCGGCACATTATTCTGTGAAATTTGCAGCACCTCCAGTTTTTCGTCTGCAGTTTCTTCAGCTTCATTTTCTTCCTCCCCGCCATAGATCTTCTGGATCAGGCTTTCATTATCCTCCTGAACCTTCTTGCTGTTGCCGTTCTGCATCAGCTCCAGGGTGAGTTTCTTCAGGTCGTTCAGGTCACTCTTCATGTCGAAAAGCACCTTGTAAAGAATCTCCCTCTCCGTACTGAAATCGCTCTCCTTCTTTTTGTCTGAAATTACCGCCGGAAGATTGTCGCCGTACCCGGGTAAGTAATGTTTGAGGGTGCTGGAGTCGATGACCCTTTCCTTTTCCAGTACCGAAATCTGCTCCGCGATGTTGCGAAGCTGCCTTACGTTCCCGTTCCAGCGATAGTTCTGCAACAGGTGTACCGCGTCCTCCTCCAGCCGAATTGTGGGCATCTTGTATTTCATGGCGAAATCCGAGGCGAATTTCCGGAACAGCAGGTGGATATCCTCCTGTCTGTCCCGCAGGGCAGGCAGGAAGATCTCGACGGTGCTGAGACGGTAATACAGGTCTTCCCTGAACTTTCCTTTCTTGATGGCGTCAAACATGTTGACATTGGTTGCAGCTACGATCCTTACATCGGTCTTCTGTACTTTGGAAGAACCCACTTTAATGAATTCCCCGTTTTCCAGGATCCGTAACAGCCTCACCTGGGTGGTCAGCGGCAGTTCCCCGACCTCGTCCAGGAAGATGGTGCCTCCGTCCGCCACTTCGAAATAACCACTACGCGTCTGGGTGGCCCCGGTAAAGGAGCCTTTCTCGTGCCCGAAGAGTTCACTGTCAATGGTGCCTTCAGGAATGGCGCCACAGTTCACCGCAATATACTTGCCGTGCTTGCGGTGGGAGAGGGAATGGATGATCTTTGGGATGCTTTCCTTCCCGACCCCGCTTTCCCCGGTAACCAGGACGGAAATATCGGTAGGGGACACCTGAATGGCCTTTTCAATGGCCCGGTTCAGTTTAGGGTCGTTTCCCAGGATTCCAAAACGTTGTTTGGTAGCTTGTACTGATTCCATGCAAATTTCCCGCTTGGGGGGTATTTAAGAATAAATCCTTCAGCAGAAGGCCCTCAGACCATTCCCGCTGCTCTTTTTTAGTTGTTGGCACTATATCCCACCGCTTCCCCGATAAGGGTAGCGCTGGTGCAATCGGTAATTCTCACGTTTACAAAATCCCCCACCTTATACTGCTCCTTCGGGAAAACGGCCACCGTGTTCTGCGTGGTCCTTCCGCTCCAGTGAGCTGAGGATTTCTTGGATTCCTTCTCTATCAGCACCTCCACGGTCTTCCCGAGATTCTGCTGTGTACGATAATGAGAATGTTTCTGCTGAAGGTTCACGATTTCAGTCAGCCTTCTTTTCTTGACCTCTTCCGGAACGTCGTCCTCCAGTTTTCTGGCAGCCATGGTTCCCGGTCTTTCAGAATAGGCGAACATAAACCCGAAGTCATACTTCACATACTCCATGAGGGAAAGCGTATCCTGGTGATCTTCCTCAGTTTCCGTAGGGAAACCTGTGATCATGTCCTGGGAAATGGCACAGTCTGGAATGATTTTCCTGATGTTGTCAATCAGCTCGAAATATTCCTCCCGGGTATGCAGGCGGTTCATGGCCTTCAGGATCCTGTCGCTTCCGCTCTGCACGGGCAGGTGGATATATTTACAGATGTTTTCGTACTTCGCCATCACCTCAATCACGTCCAGGGTCATGTCCTGCGGATTGGAGGTGGAGAAACGGATCCTCATCTTCGGATGTGCCTCGGCAACCATTCTCAGCAGGTCTGAAAAATTGATGGCAGTAGCCTGCTGGATTTCCGATGCGTTCTTAAAATCTTTTTTCAGCCCGCCTCCGTACCAAAGGTAACTGTCGACGTTCTGCCCCAGAAGGGTGATCTCCTTGAAACCTTTGGCAGCAAGATCATCGACCTCCTCCATGATACTCTGCGGATCGCGGCTCCTTTCGCGACCTCTTGTGAAAGGAACCACGCAGAAGGTGCACATATTGTCGCAGCCGCGGGTGATGGAAACAAAGGCGGAAACCCCATTGCTCTGAAGGCGGACCGGGGAAATGTCGCCATAGGTCTCGTCCTTTGAAAGTATTACGTTCACCGCATTCCTTCCTTCCTCCACCTCATTGATGAGGTTGGGCAGGTCTTTATAAGCGTCGGGGCCTACTACGAGATCCACGATCTTCTCTTCCTCCAGGAACTGGTGTTTGATGCGTTCAGCCATACAGCCCAGCACTCCCACCTTCATTTTGGGATTTATCTTCTTGACTGCATTATATTTTTCAAGTCTTTTTCTGATGGTCTGCTCCGCCTTTTCTCGGATGGAGCAGGTATTTATCAATACAAGGTCAGCCTCCTCCAGATTCTGGGTGGTGTTGAATCCTTCTTTAGCAAGAATGGACGCCACGATCTCACTGTCGCTGAAATTCATCTGACAGCCATAGCTCTCGATCATCAGCTTTCTGCCGTTGCCCGACTGTGGCTCGAGGACCAGGGAATTGCCTTGTTGTTTTTCGTCTATTATCTTCTCCATAATTCAAAAACTACCTAATGGTAAATGAGTGGGCAAAGATACATTTTTAGTTGGGATGTGACAAAGTGACAGGAAGGAAATTATCGATTTGCAATGCCCTGTTTTTTCACAACTGGCATTCGTGTTATCCTTTAATTTAGTAAGAACGGAATACCGTACGGCAAGCCTCCCTGTATACTCCCCCTGCCAGATTATGGAAGAAGGCAGGAAAAGAGCATACCTGGAGCACATAAAATGTGCATTAGATGTGCACCAGGTGTGCACTAGGTGTGCACTAGGTGTGCACTAGGTGTGCACTCTATACGGAGAAGGCAGGGAGGGAAATCATCCGGGAATGTTCAATGGGAATGTTCAATTAAGTGTGCCATCATTTAAAAATCGGTCCTGAAAGCTTTGGATACTGACTATGAGCGTATAGGTGATCCTTTAAAAATATTTCAATTTCTATTTCCTCATTTGCTTTTCATTGTTTTATATTTGCAGTCTCGAAAAAGCCGTTGGCTTTTTTCCTGCGGGCGTGGTGGAATTGGTAGACATGCTAGATTCAGGTTCTAGTGCTGCAAGGCGTGGAGGTTCGAGTCCTCTCGTCCGCACCAAGATAAAGGTCTGATTAACTGAATTACAGTTAGTCAGGCTTTTTTGTTTTCAGGATATTTCAATATATCTATCATTTATCTCCTATTATTGAAT
>CAMPJY010000217.1 GCA_946887025.1 uncultured Salinimicrobium sp. | reverse complement strand
TATGCTCCGGCTGATATTGTTTTATTTCCATTTCTTATGAATCTTCTGAAGCAGCCCGCACTACAGCCTTTTTACTTTGGAAGCCCGGATCTCCAGATTGGGGATGGCTATGGTTTCCACCAGATATTTATCCTTATCCAGGTGTTTCTCGACAAAGGGAAGTTCCGGGGCATAATAGAAGACCCCGCCGGGCCTGAGGGATTCCAGGAGCCTCATATAACATTGGGCATAAGCTTCAAATTGCCCGTCGCTTCTCAGGTGATGATGATGAAAATGATTGGAGAAGGCGAGGTTGCTGAAGATGGTTCCCCAGCTGTTCTTTCCATAATTGAGCGCCAGCCAGTCCGTCTCATAGATCCAGGGGGAATCAGACCTGTACCTGTCGATCCCATAAGCCTCTATCCCCAGGTTCCGCAGGACCGAGACCAGGTTCGATTGCTCCCCACAGCCAACATCAAGCACAGGGCCCGCGATCGCTTTCGGGTCCAGCCCGAAGAGCTGCAGCTGGAATTCCGCCGAATACTCCTCACAGGGAGTCATTTCCAGGGTCTTCTGATGGGAGCCGTAAAGTTTCTCTGCAAAAGGATTGGTCTTCAGCAACCAGCCCCTCAGGTTCCCGACATGCGAACTCCTGATCTCCGGCAGGCGTGCCTCCAGGTCCTCCGAGTTCTCCAGCAGCCTGTCAAGCAGGGAAGCGTAGAGCAGCTTCAGCTCCTTCTTTTCCTTTTCCCCGAAATAGTAATACTGGTTGACCCTGCATAATTCCCTGATCACCTTGTTCACCAGATCCTCCAGGACCCGGTGCTTATAGTTCAGGCTGATGTTCCGCAGCTCCTCCAGTAACTTCCCGGTGATCCTGAGACTCATTACCGAATTCTCGAAATCCTCCGAAAAGATGTTCTTCCCAATATTGGCCCGGAGTTCTTCAGACAGATAGGAATTCAAAAGTCTGGGCTTTCTGTTCATGGTCTTATATGTTTAATTTCAGCTTGGGTTAAAAAAAAAGGAAAGACATTCCTGCCTTTCCTTTTCCGCTTAATTGCAGCAGGAGCATCCACAGGTGCAACCACCCTGGGGGCAGGTGGAACCACAGTTACAAGAGTTACAGGTACAGCTCAGATTGCCACAATTTCCTTTTTCTAAGATTGACTTCATCGTTATATGATTTAAGTTATTAATAATCAACGAAGCAAAATTAAGCCAGAGGAATGGCTGTTTTGTTATTTCTAAAAGGGAGGATTTTATAAAATTTTTGGATTTATCCTGTCTACGAAATTCCTTTGTACCACGCCCTGGCGTCTGAACTGGGTAGGGGTCAGGCCCGTTATCTTCTTGAACTGCCCTGACAGGTGATATATACTGCTGAAACCCGTTTTATCGGCTATTTCTGTAAGCGACAGCTGGTCATGGATGATAAGCTCCTTCACCTTTTCTATGCGCTGGTCGATCAGGAACCTTTCAATGGTAACCGCCTCCATGGAAGAAAAAAGGTCACTCAGGTAACTGTACTCGTAGGGGATGCGTTCGGTGAGGAAGGCCGAAAGATTCAATCGCTGAGGCACGTCCTGGCTCAGGTATTCCCGAACATTCCGTTTTACATCCTCCACGATTTTCCTGACCCTCGATTCAACCAGGTCAAACCCCACCTTCTGCAATTCCTCCTGCAGCAGGGTTAACTGAGTATAGGATAAGTCTGTGGCGGTTTCCACCTCCCCCAGCGCCACTTTGTGGAAAGGGATCTCCAACCCCTTCAGGATCGCCTCCACGCTGATCACGCATCTCTGGCATACCATATCCCGGATGTACAGCTTAGGATGATTCTTCTCTGTTTCCATGATGAACAACTTTAAAAAAGGTGCAGGTTGATCAAAAACCGGGGCGGAGGGATAAAATTATAAAAAAATCTTTTTGAAGTTAAAGTTGAATAAAAAAAAATTAAGAAATATTTTGCTGTAATAGGCAGCCTTAGCCCCGGGGTCTGAACAATAGGACTATTGCTTAACAATCTCCAGATTTCAGAGAAGGGATATTTGTGTCTGCCTGAGCCATTTTCACCCCCAAAGCAGTGATACCCTCCTCCGGAGGAGATATATCTTTGTAGAAACATTCTTCCGCAATCCTCCAGCTCCGGAGGAGCTGCACATTTCCAACCCTCACTTCAGCCGGAGGCACTTAACCTTTTCCAAGGGATTAACTTATTTTAAGACTAGGTAAATTTTTTCTGACAACACCCCTGATTTCGATCCTATCCGCGTTTCGAAGCTAATAACCTGCCCGGGTGAATATAAATCCGGGAGCAGGAAGACCTCCAGTTCATTTATCTGTCTGTAGCTGCCATCGTCATGCGTATAGGTAGCAACAACAGGGATCTCTCCCCCTATCAGTTCAGCTTTTTGCTGATCATCCACCTGCCCGAAAAATCTGGGAGTACTGCCGTCATTAGACTGGGTCCTGATCTGCAGATAGACCGGTTTCCCAATAGCTACACGGATGCTTTCATTCTCAATAAGAGTTTCCGTGTCGTGTGTCGGGTTGGCATACCTGTAGTATTCTATCCTGCTATCACTGAGATCAGGCTCGTTGCTGCAGGAGCCTGAAAGCAGGGGTAGGGAAATAAGGGATATGAATAGTAGTAGTTTTTTCATTTCAAGGATTTTTCAGGATTAAACATTCGATTACCATTTTCAAATCTAGTAAATGCTGCGCATTTACTACATCCTGGCATATCAATTATTCGATATTGACAGTCTGCGCAATGCAGTCGCAAGACACTATCTCCAGCAATAATTGGAATTTGGAATTTAAAAATTGGGATTTCCCTCTAGACACCACCGACCTCCGCCCGGTAAGCTTCCCCTTTTGGATGGTGCAGGCCATCGCCCTGGACCTGGAGGAGAAGGATAGGTTGGAAAACGAAGTCCGGTTGTTAGGGCTGGAAAAAGAAACCCTGGTGTACCTTGTAAAGGGGCTGGAACAGAAGGATCGAAATCGCCTGCTACAACTGGAGTTATCAGAAAAAAATATAAGCTTGCTGGAGGTGCAGTTGCAGGCTGAGAGGGAAATCAGAAAAGAGGATGGCTGGATGCTTTGGGCGCTAAGGCTGCTGGGCGCCCTGGGGGCAGGCTTTTTGTTAGGGAGGATTTGAAGTGAATGTACAGGCGCAATTCATTGCGTCTCCCCACTGCCCTCCCCGCTTTCACGGCGATCTGGAGATCGCCACCCGGGGGGTCCAAAATCTGGAGATTTGGACCAGCGAAGGGCTGCACTGAGCAGATTATAATTGGGGCTAAAGCCCGGATCATGAAATGCATTGCTGGTCCTCCAGCTGAAGCTGGAGGCAATTCAAGGAGGATTGACCGGGATACCCCTTGGCTTTTTTTGATAACCAGCCACAAACTACGGCGATCTGGAGATCGCCACCCGGTGGGTCCAAATCTGGAGATTTGGACCAG
>CAMPJY010000216.1 GCA_946887025.1 uncultured Salinimicrobium sp. | reverse complement strand
GGTTTGGAGAAATCCTCTTCTGCAAGCGGATCCAAAGACTTGGGTTTTGCGTCTGTTCCCAGGATCACCAGTTTGGGATTCCGGGCGTCAAGGATGTAATATTCCCCGGACTTGGGATGGATCTCAATTTCAGAAGGATTGAATTTGCCCTCGCCCTTCTGAAGTACAGGGTCAGAAAGCTTTATTTCAAATACTCTGTCGGAACTCCTGTCATCAAGGTTTAGGGAGTAGACCCCTCGGGAGCCATTGTCCTTCCTGGTTTCCTTGACCGCCAGCAGCAGCCTGTTATTGTTTTTATCCAGACTCAGCCCTTCCACATCGATTCCTTTTATTTTTGAAAGACTGGTTTTCAAAGGGCGGGTCTTAGGTTCAGGACCCATATATTCCTGAATCTCGAATACGGTTCCGTCGCTGCGCAGCACATAGGCGGTGTTGCCGGAGATCCTCAGGCCTTCATAATCGCCGCCTTCGCCAAATCGTATCTGTTTTTCAATTCTTTCAGAATTCAGATCATAGATGTAGATGATCCCATCCTCATCCTGAACAGCAGCGAACCTCTCATTCCCCAACCATTCGATGGCGGAGACCTCATCCAGCTCCTCCGGAAGCTCCCATTTCTGTACTATCTCGTAATTGATGGCCCGTTCTTGAAAACGTTGGTCGTCCTTTTCAAATGAATAGAAGAGCAGGGCCAGTACCAGGCTCGACATGATGATCAGGGTTCCTGTAATCGTTTTTTTCATAGCTATAGAATTAATCCCAGTAAGGGATGTTAGTAATGATTTTTCCTGTTTCGTCCAGCACTATTTTCTCATCGAAGAGGATCTTATCCAGCTCCAGCTGATAAAGGCTGCGGCCCCGCAATTCCACCAGTTCGGGATCGCCCAGATCGGAGCGCTCAAAATTTCGGTTAAGCCCGCTGAGCACTGCCTGGGGAATTTCCTTCATGGCGATTTCCCGCTTTTCGCCGATTATCCTGCCTTCTGCGTTAAGCCGGGCACTGTGATCGCGATCGCCGATCTCAAAATCCACCTCATACAGCGAATCCTTCTGCCGCCATCCCTCCTCCAGGGCTTTCGGATATTCCTGGTGAAAAGCATTCAGCACCACCGAAGGGATCTCCGTATGTACATTGTCATCCGAATCACAGGAGAAGAGCAAGGCAAAAAGCAGGCTCATTAGCAAGTACTGTTTCATGATGCAGGGTTTCTTGAGGTAAAGTTCCGAGCTGAAACTGGAAAAAACTGGGAATTAGGGAAATAAGACCTTATTTTCTGCCGAAATTCAGACTGAAAACGTGGTTCCCGGTGTAGCTGTAGCTGAGCCTGATCCCAAACCTGTCTGCGATGGCTTTGGAAATGGCCAGCCCCAGACCTGTGGAACCGGAGGATTTCCCGGAAGTCTGGAAGCGGGAGGTGAGGCTCTCCTGATCCAGGGGCTGCGTCCCGGGATTGGAAATCAGGATCTCTTTCTGCTGAAACTCAACGCTCACCAACCCGCCCTTTTCGCCGTGAAGCAGGGCGTTCTTCAGGAGATTGGAGAGCAGGATGGTCGCCAGATCCCTGTTCATGCGGTGCTGCAGCAGCACCGGATCGTGGATCTCCAGCCTCATGTTGCGGTGGGCGGCCAGATCCTCCAGCTCCGCTGCCACCTGTTTAACCAGCTGATTGAACTCCACCGGCTCCATTTCCGGATACTGCTGGTTCTCTATTTTCGAAAGCAGGAGCAGGGACCTGTTGAATCGCGTAAGCCGCTCCAGATTGCTGATCACCCCTGCCACCTCCGCTACCTGTTGTTCATTCAGCCCGTCCTTTTCCACCAGCAGCTCCAGCTTATTGATGCTGATGGCCAGGGGCGTCTGCAGCTCATGCGAGGTGTTCTCTATGAACTGCTTCTGACTCTTATAAGTATCCGTCCACTTCCGCAGCAGCTTTTCTACCCGGGAGTTCAGCAGCCGGAATTCATCTATGCCGGTGGGTTCGGTTTTGATCTGCGTATCTTTTTCAATATTGAAGTTCCCCAGCCGCGAAAGCAGCTTGTAGAAAGGTTTCCAGACCCTCCTGTGAAGCACGTTGTTCAGCACAATAATGCTCAGGATAAGCCCGATATACAGCCATAACAGCGAGAAAAACAGCTCCTTCACCAGGTCGTCCTCCTCCACCATGGAGGTAATCACCTTGACCCGGTAAAAGTTCCCGTCCTGTTCAAAATAACTTTCCAGCAGGCGCACCGGCTCGTAATCCTTTTCGTTCTGCATATACATCAGGGTATCGCGGTAGCTGTCAGTGAATTCCAGCACCCGCGGTTCCTGCACCTGCTGAATGCTGAAGCCGTCGGCAAAGTCCGTTTCCTGCAGCAGGGAGGCATCCTCCCCGGCCCGCTGGATGATCTGGATCTTGTTGTTCTCCAGGCCGTCGTCCAGGCTGTCGTAGATCTCGTCCAGCATTTCGAAGTAGAAGATGACCGCCCAGAGGCTCAGCAGCAGGAGAAGGATGGCCGAAAAGATGGAGGTGGTATAGTTCAGCAGCTTCATAGGCGCAACAGCTTATATCCTATCCCGTAGATCGCCTTTATTTCTACCCCCGCACCGCTGCTGCTGAGTTTCTTCCGCAGGTTCTTGATCTGGGAATAGATGAATTCGAAGCTGTCTGCCTGGTCGATATGGTCCCCCCACACATGTTCTGCCAGGGCCGATTTGCTCACCAGCCTTTCCTCGTTGGTACACAGGTACAGCAGCACGTCAAATTCCTTGCGGTTCAGCTCCAGTTCCTTTCCATCCACCAGGACCTCATGTGCGTCCATGTCGATGACCAGGTTGGCCAGGTCCAGGGTCTTTGCCCCGTCGAACTTCTTCCTTCGCAGCACCGCCTTCACCCTGGCATTGAGTTCCGCCATGTGGAAGGGCTTGGGCAGGTAATCGTCCGCTCCCAGGTCCAGGCCTGTTATCTTGTCGTCCAGGGAATCTTTTGCGGAGACGATGATGACCCCGTCCTGGAAGCCTCTGCTTTTGATCTCCTCCAGCAGCTCCAGCCCGTTCCCGTCGGGCAGGCCGATGTCTAGCAGGATACAGTCGTAATTGTAGACCCCCAGTTTTGCCATGGCCTGCTCCAGGTTCCCGGCACTTTCCACCACAAAATTCTCCATTTCCAGGGTCTGGCGCATATTGTTCAGCATTTCCGCTTCATCTTCGATGATGAGAATTTTCATGATGCAAAGTTTGGACACAAAAATATAAGCCAATTCTGTAAAGAAATGGGCGGAATTCAGGAAAAATTAGGATTTAAGCTGTAGAAGGAAAGAAGTGGGGAGAGCAGGATTCGAACCTGCGAAGGTAAAACCAACAGATTTACAGTCTGTCCTCGTTGGCCGCTTGAGTATCTCCCCCAAGGGGCGCAAATCTAAATAAAAATTCCAATAAACCAAATAGCAAATTCCAAATTCCAAATCCCAAAT
>CAMPJY010000215.1 GCA_946887025.1 uncultured Salinimicrobium sp. | reverse complement strand
GAGGCGTGAAAGGTGCTGTAAAAGCCTCTCCCGATCCGCGGATCCAGCAAACCACTGATCTTCTGGAATAATCTGGTGGTCCGGGACCAGGCCACGTCGTTCAGGTCCCCGAAGACCATGACGGAATGCTGCCCGGCATCGGCATCTTTCCCAACCACCAGCAGCTCGGCATCGCGATTGGTGGAGGTCTCGTCCTCTGTGGGGCTCGGGGGTTTCGGATGGAGGCAATGGATCTTAACCCTTTCCCCGTTCCTCAGTTTTACAAAACCGTGAATGGATGGGATCTCTTCTGAAATAATATATTTCACCTCCACTTCCTCCAGCTCCAGCCGCGAGTAGAGGTGCATACCATAAAGGTTGTCCTTTGGAATCTTCACCGTATGTGGATACTCCTCCTCGAGGACCGACAGCTGTTTCTCCCATTGTTGGTCGGTTTCCAGGGTAAGGAGCAGATCGGGTTTCTTTCTATGAACCTGCTCCAGAAGAAGATTGTACTTTTTGTTGGTGGTAAGCACATTGCTCACCAGTACAGAAATGGTATTCTGAGGGTCGTGGCCCTTGAATTTCAGAACCTGCTTTTTGGCAAAGATGGTGTAAGGATAGATTTTTATCGCCTGGTAAATAAAATTGAAAGCCAGAAGCCCGAGAATCACATAATGCCATGGACTATCCAGACTCACCGTGAAAAGGACCACGAGATAGATCAGCAGGATCAGCACACAGGTCTGTACCCTTGGAAAATCGAATCCCCGCACCCACCATTCATCAAACCTGGAAATGGAGGCTAGCGTGGGAATAAAGCTGAGAAGGCTGAAAAAGACTAATACCGCTTCAGTTAGGTTCATTTAGGGGAAATTCTTTTCCTAAAATTACATTTATATTTTTGAATATTCCTAAAGGACCACCCGGATTGTTAGTCCAATGTCCTATGATTTTTTTGAAGGTTTAGTACTTTCCCCTATTTTACTATCTTGGGGAGCTCAAATAAACCAGATAAAATGATCAGACGATTACCAATGTACGGCCTGTTGCTGGCGGTAAGTATCGGGTGTCAGACCCAGAAACAGATCCCGGGCAGCAAGGACGGAACTGCTGAAAAAGATTCAGTTAAAGAGAAGGGAGATATCAAAGAATACGGAGAGGTCATCACCTCGGAAGCCAGAAGCGATGAAGGCCTCTTCACCACGCATTTCGTGGGGGACAAGCTTTATTTTGAGATCCCGCTGGACCTTCTAAATAAGGATATGCTCCTGGTAAGCCGGATCGCCGGTGTGCCTTCAGGATTTGGAGGAGGATATGTGAATGCCGGCTCCAAGGTAAATGAGCAGGTGGTCCGCTGGACCAGGCGCGGGGATATCATAGACATGAAGGTGATCAGTTTTGAAGACCAGAGTTCAGAGGAATCCCCGATCTACAGATCCGTCAGGGCCAATAATTTTTATCCTATACTTTTCAGCTCCAAAGTAGTTGCCTATAACAAGGACGCCAATACGGCTGTTATTGAAGCGGGGAAGCTTTTTGAAGAGGACATAGCCGCAATTAATGCTGTTTCTCCGGAACTGAAGAAGCAGTATAAGATCAAGAAACTCGACCAGAGCCGTTCTTACATCGAATCGGCGCATGCCTATCCCAAAAACGTGGAGGTGAAGCATGTAATGACCTATGAAGCCGAGGAACCGCCGGAAAGGGATCAGGCGGGAACCCTGACCCTTCTGATGAACCAGTCCATGATCCTGCTGCCAGAAGACCTGATGCAACCAAGGATCGCCGACCATAGAGTTGGCTGGTTCACCGTAGATAAATATAATTATGATTCTGAAGCCCTGAAATCTGATGACTATGAGCTCATCCGGAGATGGAGGCTGGTGCCAAAGGATGTGGAAGCTTACAAAAGAGGGGAACTGGTAGAACCGATAGAGCCTATAGTTTATTACCTGGACCCTGCAACTCCTGAGAAATGGAGGCCGTATTTCAAACAAGGGATCGAAGACTGGAATGTGGCCTTTGAGAAAGCAGGATTTAAGAATGCCATCATCGCCAAGGATCCACCGACCAAAGAGGAGGACCCGGAATTCAGCCCTGAAGATGTGCGTTATTCTGTGGTGAGGTACGTAGCCAGCACCACCCGAAATGCGATGGGGCCTTCGGTCACCGACCCTCGCACGGGGGAGATCATCGAAAGTGATATCATCTGGTATCACAACCATCTGCGTTCCTACCGAAACCGATACATGATCGAGGCGGGCGCACAATTGGAATCCGCCAGGACTCTGGAAACCCCGGAAGAGGAGATAGGGGAAATGATGCGGATGGTGATCGCTCACGAGGTGGGTCATGCCCTGGGGCTGCCCCACAATATGAAATCCAGCTCGGCCTATCCGACGGATTCCCTCCGAAGCGCAGAATTCACCCAGAAATATGGCCTGACCCCTTCCATAATGGATTATGCGAGGGTTAATTATGTGGCCCAGCCTGAAGATGAAGGGGTGCGATTCATCAGGATGATGGGGCCCTATGACCTTTATGCCATCAACTGGGGCTACCGCTATCTTCCCGAGGCGGATAGTGCTGAAGAGGAGAAAGCCATCCTGGATAAATGGATCCTGGAAAAGGCGGGGGATCCGGTCTATGAATTCGGAAACGGATATGGCGGAATCGATCCGCAGTCACAGCGCGAGAGCCTGGGGGACGACCAGATCAAAGCAAGTGAATATGGGCTGGCAAACCTTAAGAAAGTAGTACCAAATCTTGTAGAGTGGACCTCCAGGGATGGTTACGGATACGAGGAGCTGGAGGAAGTCTACCGCGAACTCACCGGCATGTGGAGGGGCTATATCAGCCATGTCATCACCAATGTCGGCGGGGTTTATGAGACCAGAAAGACGGCTGATCAGAATGGAGTCGTCTATACTCCCGTGCCTGAAAATATTCAGGCCGATGCCGTGGAATTCTTAAATAAACATGCCTTTACTACGCCCGACTGGTTGCTGGACCAGAATATTCTGGACAGGATCGAGGCTTCGGGAGCAATTGAAAGGATCCAGAGTCTCCAGACCCGCTCTCTGGAAAACCTGCTCGATGAGGACCGCCTGAACAGGATGGTGGAGAATGAGCAAATGAACGGGAAGGAAGCTTATTCGGCAGTCGAACTGATGGATGCCCTGAGGAAGGGGATCTTCTCCGAGCTGTATAATTCAGAAGAAACAGATGCTTACAGAAGAAACCTTCAGCGCTCCTATGTTGATGCCGCGGCGGCTTATGTACAGGAGCTGAAGGCGGAGGAAAAGGACGAAATTATTAAGTCAGATATAGTGGCCCTGATGCGTGGGGAGCTGGAGCAGCTGCGCCGTGATCTCAATGCGAGGAAGAACAGGACCAGGGACAGCCTGACCCGCTACCACTGGAATGATCTTATTGCCCGTATTGATATTGCGCTGAGTGTGGAGAGCTAGAA
>CAMPJY010000214.1 GCA_946887025.1 uncultured Salinimicrobium sp. | reverse complement strand
GAGCAGGGATATACTGCAGAAGATCTGGTTTTGGATGAAGACGGAACTTACTTCAGGAACTGGAGGGAGCATATAGAGAGTCCAGATGACATTTGGACTGAAATAGTAAATGCCACTCAACTGCCCGGAGTCACATCTGCACCCAAATTACAGCCTATTGAGACGCGACTGGTGATGTTGCAAACTGGAATGCGGGCTCCTATGGGAATAAAGGTTTATGGACCCGATTTGCAAACCATTCAGGAATTTGGAATGGAACTGGAAACGATCCTTAAAACTGTTCCTTCAGTTAAGGCTGAAGCTGTGTTTGCCGACAGGATCGTGGGAAAACCTTATTTGGAAATTGATATAGATCGTGATGCCATTGCACGTTATGGTTTAAGCATTGAAGATGTGCAACAGACAATAGAAACCGCTGTAGGCGGAATGCAGATCACTTCTACCGTCGAAGGCAGGCAACGGTTTCCGGTGAGGGTGCGCTACCCCAGGGAGCTCCGCGATGATCCCGCCAGCATTAAAAACATTCTGATTCCTACCAGTAGTGGAGCACAAATTCCTTTAGGCAATCTGGCGGACCTGAATTACGTGAGGGGTCCTCAAATGATCAAGAGTGAAGATACTTTCCTGACTGGTTATGTTCTTTTCGATAAAAGAGACGATTATGCCGAAGTTGATGTGGTAAATGATGCACAGGAGATGATCGAAAAGAAGATAGATAGCGGAGAACTGGTAGTTCCTGCGGGAGTGAGCTACAAGTTCTCAGGGAACTATGAGAATCAGGTACGGGCTATGAAACGCCTTTCCATTGTAATCCCAATAGCACTGATCATCATTTTTATGTTGCTGTACTTCCAATTTAAAACTGTCATAGCTTCTTCTATTCATTTCTCGGGAGTTTTTGTAGCCCTTTCAGGAGGTTTTATCATGATCTGGCTGTACGGGCAGCCCTGGTTTATGGATTTTGCCGTAGCAGGGGTAAATATGCGAGACCTCTTCCAAATGGGGACGGTAAATCTCAGTGTGGCCGTCTGGGTAGGTTTTATAGCTTTATTTGGAATTGCCACCGATGACGGGGTACTTATGGGAACTTACATTCACCAGATCTTTGAGGAAAAGGATCCTAAGACGGTTCCTGAAGTTCGTGCGGCAGTTTTGGAGGCCGGTCTAAAGAGGGTCCGCCCGGCAATGATGACCACAGCCGTTACGGTTATTGCTTTTTTTCCGGTCTTGACCTCTACAGGTAAAGGTTCTGATATTATGGTTCCAATGGCCATTCCCATAGTCGGTGGTATGGTCATACAGGTCATGACAATATTTGTGGTACCGGTGTTACAGGCTTATTGGCGTGAAACTGTGGTGAAAAAGAATCCGGTTTAATGGGCCTTACTAATTAAGAACAAAAAAAGTAAATGATGAATATATATATCAAATATAAACTGCTCTTTCTGTTGGCTGGCTTCTTAAGTCTGCCTATAACAGCTCAGGAAGATTTGGAGGATTACCTCCAGGTGGCAGCATCAAACAATCCTGGGGTACAGGCAGCTTATGCCCAATTTGAGGCTGCCCTTCAAAAGTCGCCTCAGGTTTCCAGTCTGCCCGACCCAACGCTTACCGTCAGTGCCTTTGGGCGGATGATGGAAAGTAGTATGGGAGCAGAGGAAGCCGTATTCAGTTTGATGCAGATGTTTCCCTGGTTTGGCACCCTGGAAGCCAGGGGGAACGTTGCCAACCTAATGGCCGAGGCTCAGTTTCAGAATTATCTGGATGTGCGCAACAAGTTGTTTTTTGAGGTTAAATCAGCCTACGCTCAGCTGTACGAAGTGGAGAAAACCATAGAGTTACAGGAGGAAAATCTGGAGATCCTGGATTCATACAAGGATCTTTCATTGAGCAGGTTCAGCAGCGGAGGCGGACAGATGGTAGACGTGGTGAGAATAGATATTCAGAAGGAGGGGGCTCTCACCGCCATTGAAGTTTTAAGGGATCAGTTGGAACCTTTAGAAGCCGATTTTAATCTTATGCTCAACCGGAGCCCGGAGCTGCCTGTTCAGATTGCTGATACCCTTGTTTTTAACTGGAATGAGAGCCAGCTGGATCCAGTACTGAAGGATCACCCGGCTGTACAGCAGTTTGAGAGTCAGAAAAGAGCTTATGAAGCACAACAGGAGCTGGCAAGAAAAGAAGGGATGCCGATGCTTGGCTTAGGCCTGGATTATACCATTATGTCAAAGACACCTATGGGAATGCCTGAAATGAACGGGGATGATGCTTTTATGCCGATGTTGTCTGTGAGTCTGCCCATCTTCCGGAAAAAGTACAAAGCCATAAGGAAAGAGGCTGAATTTATGACCACGGCCATGGAACAGGAAGGTCAGCGGCAACAGAATGAACTGCGGTCACAGTATGAGCTTTCTCTTTTCGAACTAAAAAAAGCTGAGACCTTAATAGATCTGTACAACAGGCAAATTGAGAGTTCAGAACAGGCAAGAAGCCTTTTGATTTCCGCTTACAGTACCGCGACCGGGAATTTTGATGAAGTACTTAGAATGAATCAAGATATAATAATGCTCAAGACCCAGCGCCTAAATGCAATAAGAAGCGGGGTGACGGCACAAGCACGAATGGATTATTTATCCTCTAAAACAGAATAAAATGAACACAAAGTATAAGAATATAGTGAAAATTGGAGGAGTCCTCATTCTCGGATTTCTCATAGGCTGGCTGATCTTCGGGGGCAATAACGCAGCCAGGTTAGTTGAAAGTGAGCATGCGCATACAGAAGCTGAGGAAAATCAGATCTGGACTTGCTCAATGCACCCACAAATAAGACAAAATGGTCCAGGAGACTGTCCCATTTGTGGTATGGAGCTGATTCCTGCTGTGAATGCAGGGGCGGAAACGGATAATCCCGCTACTTTCCAGATGAGTGAGAATGCGATGAAGCTGGCCAATGTAAGTACTATGCAGGTGGGCAAAAGTGCAGCTGCAAGAACGCTTCGTTTGAATGGGAAAGTAGAACTGAATGAGACTAATACGGTTACGCAGTCCAGCCACATTCCAGGACGGATTGAAAGCCTGAAGGTAAATTTTACGGGGGAGCAGGTTCGACGAGGTCAAACCCTTGCCACCGTCTATTCGCCAGAACTTGTAACGGCGCAGGAGGAACTCCTCCAGGCGGCAAGGATTCGGGAAAGCCAACCAGAGTTATTTGAGGCTGCCAAGGAAAAACTTCGCAATTGGAGGATCGGTGAAAGTCAGATCAACCAGATTTTAACGAGTGGAAAACCTCTTGAGCGTTTTCCGATAACGGCAGATGTAAGTGGAATAGTCACTGAAAAGCTGGTCAATTTAGGGGATTATGTTGAACGTGGAATGCCGATCTACCAGATCGCTGATCTTTCTGAGGTCTGGGTGCTGTTCGATCTTTATGAAGGGCAGGTAGGCTGGGTAAAAGAGGGGAGCAAAGT
>CAMPJY010000213.1 GCA_946887025.1 uncultured Salinimicrobium sp. | reverse complement strand
CCTACTTTATGAGAAACATAGAATTTCATTCCCTGCTTCTTCAGCACCTTCTGAAGTTCCTTTGAAAGGGCGCTGTCCATTGTAGGAATGATGCGGTCCATGTATTCCACCACGGAAACCTCAGCCCCGAGCCGCAGATACACCTGTCCCAGCTCCAGACCGATAACCCCGCCTCCGATGATCACCAGATGTTTTGGCACCTCCTTAAGCTCAAGAGCTTCGGTAGAGGTAATGATGCGTTCCTTGTCAATTTCTATAAAAGGTAAAGTGGATGGCTTGGAACCTGTGGCGATAATGGTATTCTTTGCCTCGATGGTTTCGTTGGCGCCATCGCCTTTGGCGATATTGATATGGGTGGCATCCTTAAAAGATCCTACTCCTTCAAAAACATCGATCTTGTTCTTATTCATAAGGAATTTAATCCCGTCCACCGTCTGGTTTACCACGGCAGCCTTCCTCTCGATCATCTTCTGAAGGTTTGCTTTCACTTCACCGGAGATCTCAATTCCATGCTCTTCAAAATGACGTACTGCATCGTCGAAGTGGTGGGAAGAATCAAGCAGGGCTTTGCTGGGAATACAGCCAACATTAAGGCAGGTACCTCCCAGGGATGGGTATTTTTCAATAATTGCAGTCTTCAAACCTAATTGTGCGCAGCGGATAGCCGCAACGTATCCTCCCGGGCCAGAACCTATAACAGCAACATCATATGTGCTCATACTATGTAATTTTGTATTGTGAATTTCATTAAGAACCACAAAATTAATAAAAATAAAGTGGCGTATGGGGAATATTGGATACTTAAAAACCTTACAGGTATATACGACCTGTAAGGTTTAGATCCCTTTCAAAATTTTAAGGAATGTCTTATGCATGTCCTGCGTATAATCCAGGTGCGTCACTATCCGCAATTTCCCCTGCCCCATGTTACTGATCTTTACGTTGTTCTTTGCCAGTTGGGCCAGGAATTCTGGTTCTCTGGAAGCATCCTTTAAATAAAAAATCACAATATTGGTCTCCACCGGTTCCACTTCCCGGATGTATTCCTGCTCCCTCAGTACCTTTCCAATTTCCCTTGCCCGCTCATGGTCTTCTGAAAGGCGTTCCACGTGATGGTCCAGGGCGTATAGTCCGGCGGCTGCAAGAAAACCTGCCTGTCTCATGCCTCCCCCGAAGATCTTGCGAATCCTCAAAGCCTTTTTCATGTAAACCTCATCCCCCACCAGCACGGTCCCCACGGGAGCACCCAAACCTTTGGATAAGCAGATGCTGATAGTGTGAAACAGTTCGCCGTACTGTTTCGGCTTCTCATTTTTGGCTACCAGGGCGTTGAACAGACGGGCCCCGTCCAGATGGAATCCGAGTTTATGTTCCTCACAAACCTGGCGTATCTTTTTAATTTCTTCTATATCATAACAGGCCCCACCACCTTTATTGGTAGTGTTTTCAAGGCATACCAGCGTGGTTAGCGGATTGTGGTAGAATTCCGGGGGATTGATATTTTCCTTTACCTGTTCCGCGGTGATCATCCCAAGATGCCCATCCACCAGTTTACAGGAGACTCCGCTGTTGAAGGAAGCGCCTCCGGCTTCAAAATTATATACATGCGCCCATTTGTCACAGATCAGCTGTTCTCCCGGCTGGGTATGTATCTTTATGGCAGTCTGATTGGCCATGGTGCCGGAAGGAAAGAACATGGCTTTTTCTTTTCCGAAAAGCTCGCACATCCGGGCCTCGAGTTCATTTACTGTAGGATCTTCGTGGTATACGTCATCCCCAACTTCTGCCTCCAACATGGCCTTGTACATTCCTTTGGTGGGCTTGGTAACCGTATCACTTCTTAAATCTATTGTCATCACTGGATTTTCTATTAATGCATCAGGATCTAAATCTATAAAATAATCGCAAAATAGTTTTCTTAAACGCCCTATAATTCTAATTTTGCTGAAAACAGATCAAATGGTCAGTACTGAACAATTAAAAGAACTCCGAGACCGGCTTGCCGCGTTAAGGAGGTATCTTTGACGTTGATGCCAAACAAATAGAGATTACCAACTTACAGGAAAAGACCCTGTCACCCGACTTCTGGAACGACCCCAAAAAAGCGGAGCTGCTTGTAAAGGAACTCAACGCCGAAAAGAAATGGGTGGAGGATTACTTTAAGGGCGAAAGTCTTTTTGAGGATCTGGAGGTGATCTACGAATTTTACAAAGAAAAAGAAGCCACCGCTGAGGATGTTGAAGAACGCTATCAGGCCACTGTCAGTGTCATCGAAGAGCTGGAGTTCAAAAACATGCTATCCGATGAGGGGGACAGTCTGAGTGCGGTCCTGCAGATCACTGCGGGTGCCGGGGGAACAGAAAGCTGTGACTGGGCAGAAATGCTCATGCGGATGTATCTCATGTGGGCGGAAAACAAAAAATACAAGATCCGGGAACTGAACTACCAGGCCGGAGACGTGGCGGGAGTCAAAACCGTGACCCTGGAACTGGAAGGGGATTTTGCCTTTGGCTGGCTTAAAGGGGAAAACGGGGTACACCGACTGGTGCGGATCTCCCCCTTCGACAGCAATGCCAAACGTCACACTTCCTTTGCTTCGGTATATGTTTATCCACTCGCCGATGACAGCATAGAGATAGAGATAAGTCCGGCGGATATTTCCTGGGAAACCATGCGCTCCTCAGGAGCCGGAGGCCAGAATGTGAACAAGGTGGAAACCGCAGTCCGACTTCGTCACCATCCCTCAGGGATCGTAATTGAGAATTCAGAGACCCGTTCCCAGCTTGACAATAAACAGAAGGCCATGCAGTTGCTTAAAAGTCAGCTCTACGAGATAGAACTCAAGAAGCAGCAGGCGCAGCGGGATGAGATAGAGGCTTCCAAAATGAAGATCGAATGGGGTTCCCAGATCCGGAATTACGTAATGCATCCATACAAGCTGGTAAAAGACGTACGCACAGCGGAGGAAACAGGAAATGTGGATGATGTGATGAATGGGGAGATCGACCAGTTCCTGAAGGCTTATCTGATGCTGATGGGACAGAAGACGGAGGAATAGGGGGTGGAAATTCCAAAAGTTCAAACTCCAAATTCCAATGCTCATTTCTGCGAAATCTGCGTAAAAATCTGCGATATCTGCGGGAAACCCATTACGTCATCTGAGTAGGATAGGATTTGCTGAGGACGCAATTTCCAATAAACTTTAGTAACTTTATATTTCCAAAACCTTACAACTTTGATCACTGTCTACCACAATCCGCGATGCAGTAAATCCAGGCAAGGCCTGGAAATAGTAAAACAATCAGGAAAAGATTTCGGGCTAAGGGAATATCTGAAAGAACCTTTTTCCGAAGAGGAACTGGAAAAACTCCTGGAAAAACTCGGGATGGCTCCCATAGAACTGGTGCGGACGGAAGAGAAGGTCTGGAAGGAAAACTACAAAGGCAAGGACCTGAGCGATGGAGAACTTATCAGAATTATGATCCAGCACCCCGCCCTGATACAGAG
>CAMPJY010000212.1 GCA_946887025.1 uncultured Salinimicrobium sp. | reverse complement strand
TTCAGGCTTCTGAAAACTTCCTGGACCTTCTCTGGTGAAACTGCGCCAGATAGGCATTGGTTTCCTTGAACTGTTGGGTAAGTTTTGTGATGGAGCCGTTGGCGGTGTCGGTGATTTCCTCACCACAGCAGCTGCATTGGTACTCTTTGATGTGATCGGTAATAAAATTGGATACTCTAAAACGGTGGCCAAAAATGTTGCAATAAATTCTAGCCACTGAAAACAAAAGGGGGGCTTTTCCGGTTTTCATTATTATAATTTATTTTAGTTGGTGTGTTAAAACTATATAAAAATTTTTATACACCCGACAAAAGTACTAAATTATTCGATGAAATGCACAATCTTGAGAAACTGCATCTTGTTTTCAAGGTAGCTCAGGTGCCCTCCGGGAAAGGCGTAGAGTTTGCTCCTCGTACCTTCAGCAATGTCTTCTATTTCCTGGTATTCAAGCAGCGGATCCTGCTCTCCTGTCAACATGAATTTGGGGCCTCGGAAGTGTTTCAGCACCCCGGTTCTGTCTGTACGATTTTTCATTCCTTTTAATGCGGCTATGATGCCTTCTGTAGGAAATTGTAGTGCCTCGTCTTTGAGCAGCTGGGTTTCCGCCTTGAATCGATCGTTGTTCATGGGGGTCAGCAGATTGGAAATAGCCATGCTCACATAAGCTTTCTTGTTCTTCTTTACCAGTTCAATGGAACGCTCGCGGTTTTCGCTTTTCTCATCCGTGTCGGCCACCGTGGTGGAGTTCATCAGGATGATCTTCCTTACCATTTCCGGATTTTTTTCCAGAAAGGCCAGGGCCACATAACCTCCCATGGAATGTCCCAGAAGATCCACTTTTTCCAGATTCAGTTCCTTAAGCACATGTAGTACGGCTTCTGCCATTAGTTCCATGGAATGCTCCTCGGCAATGACTCCCGAAGCTCCATGTCCCGGAAGATCGATATTGATAATCTGACGGCGCTTGCCGAATTCCGTACTGAAAGAGTCCCAGATTTTACCCGATTCGAGAAATCCGTGAAGCAGGACAATTGGGTTTCCTTCCCCTTCGACGGTGTAATAAATAGAGGCTTCTTTAAAAGTGGTCGTCATGGCTTTATTCAGAAATTAAATAATAGGCATTTCAGGGCATACTTAAGAGCATTCAGGGAGGATTCTTCTCCCTGTCATTTGCGACTCATTCGCGAGTCATTTGCGAGTCATCTGCGAGTCATCTGCGACTACAACCCGCAGATGACTCGTAAATGAGTCGGCAATAATCCGCAAATGAAACGGCCTTGTTATGGAGTGGTACCGCATCTGCTATAGTTTTACAAGGCTGAGGATCAGGAATTCATGATTTCCTCTATCTCCTCCGGTTCAATCGGAATATTCTTCATAAGATTGAATGGCTCCCCTTTTGCCTGGATCACCACATCATCTTCCAGACGGATCCCGAAACCTTCGGCAGGAATATAAATCCCCGGTTCAACAGTGAATACCATGTTGGCTTCCAAAGGATGCTGGAGAAGCCCATAATCGTGAGTGTCAAGCCCAATATTGTGGGAAGTCCCGTGCATGAAATATTTTTTATAAGCGGGCCAGTCCGGATTCTCGTTCTGGACATCGGCCTTGTCGAGAAGTCCTAGCCCAAGCAGTTCTGAAGTCATCAGTTTCCCGACTTCCACGTGATACTGAGCCCAATCCGTTCCCGGTACCAGCATTTTCGTAGCTTCTTTTTTAACCCTGTTCACCGCGTCATAAACTTCCCTCTGCCTTTTGGTGAACCTTCCTGAAACAGGAACGGTTCGGGTAAGATCGCTGGAATAATTGGCATACTCAGCGCCCACATCCAGCAACACCAGATCCCCTGCCTTGCATTCCTGGTTGTTCACCACGTAATGCAGCACATTGGCATTGTTCCCGCTGGCAATGATGGGAGTATAGGCGAATCCTCGCGAGCGGTTGTTCAGGAATTCATGCATCAGCTCGGCTTCGAGATTGTATTCATAAACCCCTGGTTTAAGGAAGTTCAGCAGCCTTCGGAAACCTTTTTCGGTGATATTGCAGGCAGTCTGCATCAGGTCCAGCTCGATCTGGTCCTTTACCGAACGCAGTTTCTGAAGTATAGGATTGCTCTTTGCAACTTTATGCGCCGGATATCTGTCCTTGCACCATTTTACGAAGCGTGCCTCCCGGGTTTCTGTTTCGATGGTAGCGCGATAGTGTTCGTTGGTGTTGAAGTAGATGGTCTCGCACTGGGTCATGACTTCGAAAAACACCTTGTCAAATTCTTCCAACCAGTAAACATTCTTCACTCCGGAAACCTCAAAGGCTTTTTCCTTGGTGAGTTTTTCGCCTTCCCAAACGGCTATGCGCTCATTGGTTTCAATAAGGAACAGCATTTCGCGGTGCTTTTCATTGGGAGCATCGGGGAAAAGGACGAGGATGCTCTTTTCCTGATCCACCCCGCTGAGGTAGAAGATATCCCGGGCCTGTTGAAACGGCATGGTGCTGTCGGCACTGATGGGGTAAATATCGTTGGAATTAAAAACGGCTATGCTGTTGGGTTCCATGGAAGCCATGAAATTTCTACGGTTCTTCACGAAGAGGGAACTGTCAATCTGGTCGTATTTCATTTTGGGTAATAATTTAAGTGTGTGCCCCAAATTTACAAAGATTTGGAGAGACCCAAGAATAAAGGCGGGGGGAATTATTTCAAGGCAGGGTTTTCCTAAGTGACAGGTTTTTTAAAACCATTCTAAATAATGTTTAAAACAAGTGCCAAAGTTTGTTAATGACTTCAAAGGGGTGTAAATTTGCTACACTTATCAAATAATCATTTATTTTATGGCAAAATCTGCGCTATTAAAGTCATCTCTTGCGAAAAAGTATTGGATGGCTTTCACCGGCCTGTTCCTGTGTATGTTTCTGGTGGGACATCTGGCCGGGAATTTACAACTGTTAGCTTCAGGTGAAGGTGCCAGGGATCAGTTCAACGAATATGCCCTGTTCATGACGACCAATCCTGTGGTTCGCATCCTGTCTATCTTAACTTTTGCGAGTATCCTGTTCCACGCTATCGACGGGATCATACTCACCATCAATAACCGAAAGGCCCGGCCTAAGGGCTATGTGGATTACAGGCCTTCCACCAATACCAAATGGCCTTCGAGAAACATGGGTATTCTTGGAACCGTGATCCTGGCTTTTATTGTGATCCACCTGGTGAATTTCTGGGGGGAAATGAAATTCGGCGGACTTGACGATACTGTGTACACCACCGCCAACGGGCAAGAGGTCAAGGACCTTTATACCCTTACCATCAGGACCTTTCAGGATGCTGAATTCGGGCTGCTCTGGGTGATCATTTATGCCATTTCCATGCTGGCGATAGGTTTCCACCTGTACCACGGATTTGGAAGTGGATTTCAGTCCCTGGGGATCAACCATCCGAAGTATAACAAATTTGTACGAAGAGTTGGGGTCTATGTATTCGCAATTCTTATCCCGTTGCTTTTCGCCATCATACCATTCTACATTTATTTCGTACTAGACAAAATTTAAGCTATGGGAGTATTGAATTCAAAAATACCACAAGGCCCGCTGGCCGATAAGTGGACCAAGCATAAGAACGAGATTGACCTCGT
>CAMPJY010000211.1 GCA_946887025.1 uncultured Salinimicrobium sp. | reverse complement strand
ATTTTTTGGTAGGCACTACCTGGATCTTTCCAGGCTGGGGCTTGGCGTGGTACACTAAGGCTTCGCGCCTCTTTCTTTCGTTACTCATAATTCCCGGTATTTTTCAGGACGTACAAAGGTAAAGGATTAAGAGTAAAATTTATGGGAAATGTGGGGTAGAATTATCAGGCAGATAATTGGATGGAGGCCACGAATTCACGAATTTATATTTATTTTCGTGGATTCGTGGCAAAACAATAACGGATTTAATCTTTCAGAAACTTCAGGTTTCTCGTAAGGCCGCTGTATTTGGTCCTCTTTACTGCGGATTTCCTGAAGACTTTTTGAAATACTTCTTCGGTTATTTCATCCCAGTCCTTTCTGGAGAAATCCAGGAGTTCGGGATGCGGATTAAAAAGAGGTTCATTATGAGGTTCTGAAAAGCGGTTCCAGGGACATACGTCCTGACAGATATCGCAGCCGAACATCCAGTCATCGAACTTCCCCTTGACATCATTGGGCAGTTCCTCTTTCAGCTCGATGGTGAAATAGGAAATACACTTGCTGCCGTCGACTTTATAAGGCTCCACGATTGCCTGGGTGGGGCAGGCATCGATACAGGCCGTACAACTGCCGCAGTGATCGGTGACGGGAGTATCGTAGTCCAGTTCCAGATCGACGATCAGTTCGGCTATAAAAAAGAAAGAACCCTTCTTTTTGGAGATGAGATTTGTGTTCTTCCCCCTCCATCCCAGACCGCTTCTTTCAGCCCAGGCCTTGTCCAGTACAGGAGCAGAATCTGTGAAGGCACGGCCATCCACCTCCCCAATCTCCTCATGGATGAACTGCATCAGCTGTTTCAGTTTGTCTTTGATAACAAAGTGATAATCGGTGCCATAGGCGTATTTGCTGATCTTATAGGACTCCGGATTCTGTACCTGACTGGGATAGTAATTCAGCAGCAGGGAAATTACGCTTTTCGATCCTTCAACCAATTTGGTCGGGTCAAGACGTTTGTCGAAATGATTTTCCATATACTGCATCTTCCCATGCCGACCTTCCTGCAGCCACTTTTCCAGGCGCGGCGCTTCCTCTTCGAGAAATCCTGCCTTGCTGATGCCACAGGACAGGAACCCGAGGCGTTTGGCTTCTGCTTTTATGAGGGCGGTATGTTGTTCGCGACTATTCATGAATCCGTGCCAAAGCCAAACCAGGTTTTTGAAAACCCTGTTTGGTCTGATAAAATGCAAAGAAACAAATTATTCCTGCTTTCGGGCAAGGAATTTCAGGCTTGCATTCCGGGGTTTAAGTGTTATAAGAGGGTCAACTTCAATGGGTCCCGTAACAGCTTCTATCCTGAACCTGCTCATAAGTTCCGCCACCGCCAGGATCATCTCATACATCGCAAAGTTATTGCCGATACATTTCCTGGGACCTGCGCCAAAAGGGTAGTAATGTTTGGTAGTTTCCCCCGAAAAACGTTCCGGCTTAAAAGCTTCAGGATCGTCCCAATGGTCCCTGTGCCTGTGGATCTCGTACATGGAGAACAACAGACTGGAGCCTTTGGGGATCTTCATTTCCTGAAATTCATCTTCTGTCAGGTTCACCCTATCGATAAAGTAGGCCGGTGGATATAATCGCATGGCCTCTTCAATTACATTTTTGGTGTAACCGCACTGCTGAAGAAATTCAAAAAGATCAGAGGATTCGTTTTTTGCCCTGGCAACTTCCTGAACTATTTCCTCCTGAACTTGGGGGTGGCGGGCCAGCAGTTCGCAGGTAAACGTGAGCGCGTTGGAAGTGGTCTCATGACCCGCGGTAAAGAGGATGAGGATCTCGTCAAGCAATTGTTTTTCATCCATCGCAGTGCCGTCATCATAACGGGCATCCAGCAGCAGGTCCAGCAGATCGCCTTCTTTCTTATTGCTTTTTCGACGGTCCTCCACGATTCCCAACAAGATCTGCCGTGCCTCTTCCGTAAGGGCTTTATGATGGGATATTTTTCCGCTGAGATGGAACCACCACTTCAGGTAAAACTGGCGCAATTCCCTTACCACCATCCGCTGGGTGGCTTCGGTAATGTGCTGTAACCTGTTTATGGCCTCCTCCCCTGCCGCACTGCTGAAAAGTGACTTCACCACCACCTGGAAAGCCAGGTCATTGAAAATGGGAAAGACGTTCTGTGGCTTTCCGGTTTCTACTTTTTCAAATTCCATATTAATTGCCGCCTGGATGGTACCCAGAAGCTGGATGATGTGGTCCTTGTGAAAGGCTGGCTGGATCAGTCGCCTTTGTTTTTTCCAATGCTCCCCTTCAATAGTGAGCAGTCCATGACCAACATATTTTGCCACCTCCTCGGTCTGGATGGGGGACTTGGTGAAATTCTTATGGTTTTTCTGAAGGGCATACTGGGCGAGCTCGGCATTTCGGGAAATAACCACTGCATCCCTGAAACTCACCTTTATCCTGAAAGTATCTCCCAGCCTTTCGAAGTTCTTTCTGTGGAACGGCAGGGGGTTACGGAGGATGAGCCTTGCATTGGCAAAGAAATCAAGAATGGATACGGAGGGGATTTCTTTCTGTGCCATGATTACTCATTTTCTGCATTAGCTTTTCCGAAGCACCGGATTCCGGAAAGTGAAGCGCCCGCTATTAAAACAAACCGCCCTGGATATTCCCCCGGATACGCCCCAGATGCTTATACGCCGCCTCGGTGACTTCCCGCCCTCGGGGAGTACGCTGGATGAAACCCTGCTGGATCAGGAAAGGTTCATAGACCTCTTCAATGGTTTCGGAACTTTCGCTCACCGCAGTGGCCAGGGTGGTGATCCCAACAGGGCCGCCCTTGAATTTGTCGATGATGGTGGTCAGGATCTTGTTATCCATTTCATCGAGGCCATGGGCATCCACATTAAGCGCCTTCAATCCATATCTGGCGATCTCGATATCGATCTTCCCATTCCCCTTTATCTGTGCAAAATCCCTTACCCTGCGCAGGAGCGCGTTGGCAATTCTTGGAGTTCCCCTGCTCCTGCCCGCAATTTCAATGGCGGCTTCCATGGAAATGGGAACTTTCAAGATGCTGGCGCTGCGTTGCAGGATGTCTGACAACAGTTCGGTGGTGTAATACTGCAGACGGCTGGAGATCCCGAAACGCGCCCGCATAGGCGCCGTAAGCAAGCCTGAACGGGTGGTGGCACCAATCAGGGTAAATGGATTTAGATTTATTTGTACAGACCGCGCATTGGGTCCGGTCTCGATCATGATATCGATCTTATAATCCTCCATGGCGGAATACAGGTATTCCTCCACTACCGGGCTTAATCTGTGTATCTCATCGATGAACAGGACATCCCTTTCATCGAGATTGGTAAGTAATCCCGCCAGATCCCCCGGTTTATCCAGTACAGGTCCTGAGGTCACTTTGATCCCGACATTCAGTTCATTGGCGAGGATGTGGGCCAGGGTGGTTTTCCCCAGTCCGGGAGGTCCATGAAATAAAGTATGGTCAAGCGCTTCTCCCCTGAGATTGGCCGCTTCAACGAACACCTTGAGGTTGTCCAACACCTGATCCTGCCCTGCGAAATCATCAAACTGCAGGGGCCGCAAGGCTCTTTCGATATCCATTTCTTCAGGGGAAAAACTTTCTCCGGAAGGATCCAAGTGTTCGTTCATA
>CAMPJY010000210.1 GCA_946887025.1 uncultured Salinimicrobium sp. | reverse complement strand
CAAATTATAGCCAAATAAGGGTTCAACCCTTATTTACCCCTTATTTGACTCTTATTTAACCCTTATTTAACCCTTATTTGATTGGGAGCAGGTTCTTCGTTCTCATTCGGGAGGAAGAATGAAATCTGCGATCTTTTTCCTAACTTAGATTTAAATTCAACCCAAATGGGATTACTTATCCGCATTTTCATGACAGGCATTGTGGTGGTCCTGCTGGCAGAGATCCTGCCGGGGGTCGCGGTGTCAAGTTACTGGTCCGCCATCCTGGTAGCCATCATCCTCGCCCTGCTCAATTTAATCGTGAAACCAGTCCTGGTGCTGCTTACTCTGCCCATCACCGTCGTCACTCTGGGACTCTTTCTGCTGGTCATCAACGCCATCATCATCCTGTTTACCGATGCTCTTATAGGCGGTTTCGAGGTTTCAGGTTTCTGGATCGCCCTGCTCTTCAGCCTGCTGCTGTCGCTTTTTCAATCAATACTCTTCTCTTTCCTCGACAAAGATTAAAAGCCTGCTGAAATTCAGTGATTTGAAACTTTGGATGCTCTCAAAAAAGTTGTACTTTTGCACACCAATTTTTATGCGAGATACTAATGAATATTACGAGAGAGAACATTGATGACCTGAATGCTGTTGTAAAGGTGGACATAGCCAAGGAAGACTACAGCGATAAAGTAGAAAAGATCTTAAAGGATTACCGTAAGAACGCCAATATCCCCGGGTTCCGAAAAGGACACGTACCCATGGGAATGGTGAAGAAACAATACGGAAAAGCCGTGCTGGTGGATGAAGTGAACAAACTGCTTCAGGACGGACTTAATAAATATCTTACCGAAGAAAAACTGGACGTACTGGGGAACCCGCTTCCCAAGGAGCAGGAGAATTTCGACTGGGACAAGGAAACCTACTCTTTCGAATTTGAATTAGGTCTTGCGCCTCAGTTTGAAGTAAATCTTCAGCCGGAAAAGCCTTTGACTCATTACAAGATCGTTGCCGACGAGCAGATGATCGACAACCAGGTGAAAGCCATCCAGAAACAATACGGAAAACTTGTTTCCAAAGAAGTGGTGGAAGAAGAAGACCAGGTAAGAGGTACTTTTAAAAACGAAGAGGAAGGGATCGATAACACGACCAATCTTCCCCTGGAGAAGATCAACGGAAAAGCAAATCAGGACTTGTTCCTTGGAGCCAAAGTGGGTGACGTGATCACTCTAAATACCAAGGGTCTTTTTGAGGATGACCACCAGTTGATGGACTTCCTGGCCGTGGAACACGACCGCGCTCACGGGCTGGACATCGAGGTGCAGTTCAGCATCAGCGAGATCAACAGACAGGAACTTGCGGATCTGGACCAGGAGCTTTTTGACAAGGTTTTTGGAACCGGAGTGGTAACTTCAGTAACTGAGCTGAAGGAAAAGATAAAAGAAGACGCCGCCAAACAGTTCGAGCAACAAAGCGACCAGCAGTTGCTGAACGAGGTGACCGAGATGCTTATCGAAAATACGCAGTTTGACCTGCCGAAGGAATTTCTTCAGAAATGGATCCAGACTGCAGGAGAAGAGCAGCTTAGCGAAGAGGAAGCGCGTGAGGAATATGAAAAAAGCGAGAAAGGTCTCCGTTTCCAGCTGATCGAAGGAAAGATCATCAGTGAAAATGGATTACAGGTTACCTTCGAGGATCTGAAGTCTTTCGCTAAAGAAAGAATAAAGGTCCAGATGGCCCAGTTCGGACAAACCGACCCGGCTGAGAAGGATCTTGATGAGATCGCCATGAGGATACTATCCAACCAGGAGGAGGTAAAACGCCTTCAGGAGCAGATGATGAACCAGAAACTGCTGGAACTTTATAAGGAGAAGGTGAACCTGGAAACAAAAGAGGTAACATTTGAAGAATTTGCAAAAGAGGTTTATCAATAAGCATTTTCCAAATTAATACTTATCTTTAAGGCGTTATACCAATTGAATGGGTAACGCCTTTTTTGCCAAAAATGAAGCAGTACTTCGGTGAGGTTTAAGTAACTGAGGCCGAAGAAATAAGATCAAAAAACCTAATACTTTATATGGATTACGGAAAAGAATTTGAAAAATACGCCACCAAACATCATGGCATCAACAGCAATTACTACGACAAGATAGTAAGCAGCATGTATCCTGTGGGCATGACTCCCAACATTATCGAGGAGCGACAGATGAACATCGCCATCTTCGACGTTTTTTCCCGTTTGATGATGGACCGGATCATTTTTCTGGGCACTGGAATAAATGATCAGGTTGCAAACATCATTCAGGCACAGATGTTGTTTTTGGAAAGCACCGATGCTTCCAAGGACATCCAGATCTACATCAATTCCCCCGGGGGAAGTGTATATGCAGGTTTGGGTATCTATGATACCATGCAGTTCATCAAGCCTGATGTGGCGACCATCTGTACCGGAATGGCAGCTTCCATGGGCGCCGTCCTGCTTTGTGCAGGGGCAAAAGGAAAGCGAAGCGGCCTGCCACACTCCAGGGTGATGATTCATCAGCCAATGGGAGGAGCCCAGGGCCAGGCAAGTGACATCGAGATCACCGCCCGCGAGATCCTTACCCTGAAAAAGGAGCTGTACGATATTATCGCAAGGCATTCGGGTCAGACGTATGAGAAGGTTCACGAGGACAGTGACAGGGATTACTGGATGAAAGCCGAGAAGGCAGTGGAGTATGGTATGATTGATGAAGTACTGGTACGGAGCTAGACTATTTTAAATAGAAAAGCCGAAATAAACAGGAAGCCGCTTTAGGCGGAACGAGAAAAGAAGAATTATGGCGAAAGAAGAATTAGAATGCTCTTTCTGCGGAAGGAGAAAACCTGAGACCAACCTGCTGATTGCGGGACTGGATGCTCATATTTGCGACCGCTGTATAGAGCAGGCACACGGAATTGTCCTGGAAGAATCCAAACAGCAGGGGTCGAGTGACCTTTCTTCAGAATTACAACTGAAGAAGCCACAGGCTATCAAGAATTTTCTGGATGAATATATCATAGGGCAGGAACACACGAAAAAGGTGCTTTCCGTGGCAGTATATAATCATTATAAAAGGCTGTTGCAGCCTTCAAGTGAGGACGATGTGGAGATCCAGAAGAGTAACATCATCATGGTAGGGGAAACCGGGACCGGAAAGACCCTGATGGCCAAGACCATTGCGCGAATGCTCAACGTGCCGCTGGCCATTGTGGATGCGACGGTACTTACAGAAGCAGGATACGTGGGAGAGGATGTGGAAAGCATTCTGACCCGCCTGTTGCAGGCGGCTGATTACAATCTGCAAAAAGCCCAGCACGGGATCGTGTTCATCGATGAGATCGACAAGATCGCCCGTAAGAGCGATAATCCTTCCATCACCAGGGATGTATCCGGAGAAGGCGTACAGCAGGCGCTGCTGAAGCTTTTGGAAGGAACCGTAGTGAACGTACCACCCAAGGGTGGACGTAAGCATCCGGACCAGAAATTCATTGAGGTGAATACAGAGAATATTCTCTTTATCACCGGAGGTGCTTTTGACGGGATCGAGAAAAGGATCAGCAAACGACTGAACATGCAGGCGGTGGGCTTTAGTGCGTCCAAAAAAGAGGATGCCATTGAGCGTGAGAACCTGTTGAAGTACATCATTCCGAAAGACCTG
>CAMPJY010000209.1 GCA_946887025.1 uncultured Salinimicrobium sp. | reverse complement strand
GGAAACGCTAAGGTTTTTTCCCGCAGATGGCGAAGATCTTTTCTTCGGACTTCCGTCTTCGGACTTCCGACTCATAAATTTTTCTTCTTGGAATCTTTCCAAACTCCTGAAACTGTAGTACTTTTGAAAAAATACTTTTGAAGCATGCGCTGGACCCTGAAACCCAAACCCAATCCTGAAGTTGTCAAACATTTATGCGGGGTGCTGGGGGTTGAGGCGCCCATCGCTTCCCTGCTTGCCCAGCGTGGAATTGAGACCTTTGAGCAGGCGAAAAGCTTTTTCAGGCCCTCGCTGAAGGACCTCCACGATCCCTTCCTGATGAAGGACATGGAAAAAGCCGTGGCACGCATAGAACAAGCCGTCGCGGCAGGGGAAAATATCCTTGTATATGGGGATTATGATGTGGACGGCACCACCAGTGTGGCGCTGGTATCTTCTTATCTCCGCACGTTTTATCCAAATGTGGCTACCTACATTCCCGATCGCTACGACGAAGGTTACGGGATTTCTTTTAAAGGGATTGATTTCGCGGCAGATAACGATATCAGCCTGATCATCGCCCTTGACTGCGGCATTAAGGCATTGGACAAGGTGGCCTATGCTTCTGAAAAAAATATTGACTTCATCATCTGCGATCACCATCGCCCCGGAAGTGAGATTCCCCGGGCGGTAGCGGTGCTGGATCCCAAAAGGGAGGACTGCAGCTACCCCTACGACGAACTCTGCGGCTGCGGGGTGGGCTTTAAATTACTGCAGGCGCTCGAAAGCCGTAGAGGTGGAGGACTGCAGAACCTGCTCCCTTACCTGGATCTCGTAGCTACCGCCATCGGGGCCGATATAGTTCCCATGACGGGAGAGAACAGGATCCTCGCCTTCCACGGGTTGCGGAGAATAAATTCAGCCCCCAGGGCGGGATTCAAGGCCATCATAGAGCAGGTGAAAAAGGAAACCCTCAGCATCACTGATGTGATCTTCATTATCGCCCCCAGGATCAATGCCGCGGGAAGGATGAAGCACGGCCTGCACGCTGTCAATCTGCTCACGGAAGAAGATCTGGACACGGCACGCTTTTTTGCATCCGAAATTGAGGCTTATAATTCTGAGCGAAAGGATGCCGATAAACTAATTACGGAAGAAGCCCTGCAACAAATCCTGACTGCCAACGAACAGGAGCGCTTTACGACCGTGGTTTTTAAGGAGGACTGGCACAAAGGCGTAATCGGGATCGTGGCCTCCCGGCTTACCGAGACCTACTATCGTCCCACCCTTGTTTTTACCAGGAGCGGGGAGAAACTGGCTGCCTCGGCGCGTTCCGTGACGGGTTTCGATGTCTACGACGCCCTGGAATGCTGCAGCGACCATATCGAACAGTTCGGGGGACATAAGTATGCGGCAGGGCTTACCCTGCTGGAGGCCCAGTATGAGAATTTCAAAAGGAAATTTGAAGAGGTGGTCTCCCAAAGCATCGACAAACGCCTGCTGGTGCCCGAGCTTTCCATTGATGCTGAGATTAACCTTGCTGAAATTAAGCCTAAGTTTCACCGCCTTCTGAAGCAGTTTGCGCCCTTTGGGCCCGGCAATCCCTCCCCAGTCTTTATGAGCCGCGAAGTGACGGATACAGGCTATGTGAAATGCGTGGGGGCCGATGCAAAACACCTGAAGTGCCGGCTGAAACAGCCTGCTGCCCCGGTTTCTTTTGACGCCATCGGATTCGGCCTTGGAAAGAAATGTGAGCTGCTTACCGACAGAAAAAAAGTACATGTGGCTTTCAGCGTGGAGGAGAACGAATGGAATGGGAATGTGAGCGTACAGCTGAACCTGAAGGATGTGTTGCCCGCCTAAAGGCTCTTTGGATTTAATCTTGAGGAATTCTCAATTGCGGAGCTTTTAAGCTCCGGTCCTGAAATCCTTTATTGTTTTTTTGGGGGGGCTAAAGCCCGGAGCAAGGCTCAACCGCATTCCTCTGGCTTAAGCCAGAGCCAATTCATTGCCTGATTTAGAGTTACTGAGGAAAGTGAATATCTGTGGTTGATTTCCTACACAACTCCCTAAATGTCAGGCTGTTATCTAAAAAACATCTTCTATTTCTTACAAATAAAATTTCTTTTGATCTCTTTAACTAATTTCCATGCCGTTGGTCTAAAAGTGTTTGGAACTCAAGAGTTTAGTCATATCTTAGCAGAGCCATAGCATAAGTAGGTTAAGTTCATGGTAGATTTGGGGCAAAAAAAGGTGGAAGCTTTCCACCTTTTTTTATTTCCCAAACTGAAAAGCTGGTGGCCACGAATTCACGAATAGTCTTAAGGAAAATAAAAACATTAAAAATTCGTGAATTCGTTGCAACCTATCCCCATAAAAAAAGAGCTGCCACAGGGACAACTCTTCTCTCAGAAAATGCGAATTTTCAACTATTTATTTTCGGAATATCTTCTTGAAACCTCATCCCAGTTGATCACATTAAAGAATGCATCAATATAAGCAGGACGCTGGTTCTGGTATTTCAGGTAATAGGCGTGTTCCCAAACATCCATTCCCAGGATGGGAGTTCCTCCGCAGCCAATGCCCGGCATCAGAGGGTTGTCCTGATTGGCGGACGAACACACTTCCAGTTTTCCTCCTTGTTGCACGCAAAGCCAGGCCCAGCCTGATCCGAATTGCGTGGCACCCGCCTGGGAGAACTTCTCCTTGAAAGCGTCGAAAGATCCAAAAGCATTGTCGATGGCCGATGCCAGTTCCCCCGAGGGTTTTCCCCCTCCGTTTGGCGACATCACCTCCCAGAAAAGGTTGTGGTTGTAGTATCCTCCTCCATTATTTCTGACCGCCTTGTTGTTCATGTCCAGGTTTGCAAGGATGTCCTCAATGGATTTTCCCTCATCGGCTGAACCTTTTACGGCATCATTTAATTTGCTGGTGTAACCGGCATGGTGCTTATCATGGTGAATTTCCATGGTTTTAGCATCTATATGTGGTTCTAATGCGTCAAACGCATACGGTAGTTGTGGTAACTCGAAAGCCATAATTAATTGTGTATTTACTAGTTATTTAAATAAAACCCGAATTTACGGATAATCAAAGTTATTAAAAACTATAATTTGTTATAAAAATCTTAAAGCTTTTTGAGCAGCTTCAGTTTAAACAAGATATAGTTCCTCCTGATTTTCTCCCAATCAAATAAGGGTCAAATAAGAGTCAAATTAGGGTTAAATAAGGGTTATATTAGGGTTATACCCTTATTTGACTCTTATATGGCCCTAATCTTTCTCTAATTTAACCTTTATTCAATCTGGAGAAGACATAATCATGTCCAGGCCCTGGATTCTTCTTCTAGACAATGCTGAAACAATTTGTGAAGAAAATTTTCTGGCTTCCACTCCCGCTCTTAAGGTCAATGCCTATTTTAGTGAAAAATTTATTTTGAGCCGTAATCCCTTCACCATTTACAACGCTTCTGCCGGATCGGGCAAGACCTTTACCCTGGTCAAGGAGTACCTCGTTCTGCTTTTCAAGGGGAAACGGAAAGATGCTTATAAACAGATCCTGGCGGTAACCTTCACCAACAAGGCGGTGGCCGAAATGAAAAGCCGTATCATTGACAGTCTGTTCGCGTTTTCAAAAGAAGAATGCCCGAAGAAGTACCTGGACCTGCGAAAGCTGGTTTCCGCGGAAACCGGGCTGGACGAGCTGCAGATCCGCAGCAAGTCAACGGCTATCCTTAAAAATATAATCCACAACTACGCAGCCTTTGAGGTGTCGACCATTGACGGGTTCACGCATCGGG
>CAMPJY010000208.1 GCA_946887025.1 uncultured Salinimicrobium sp. | reverse complement strand
ATAAAAGGATTTTAGGACCGGGGCTTAAAAGCCCCGGCAATTGAGAATTCCTAAGACTGATTTATATTTAATATCCATTATTTTCTTCCACCCATTTACCCCCATAAAAAAAGGAGCCGTCCCCGGCTCCTTTTTTATAAAATATCAATTCTCTTTATAGATCAAACTTGATCCCCTGCGCTAAAGGCAATTCAGTGGTGTAGTTAATTGTATTGGTCTGGCGGCGCATATAGACCTTCCAGGCATCAGATCCGGATTCCCGGCCTCCGCCTGTATCTTTTTCCCCTCCAAAAGCACCTCCTATTTCAGCTCCTGATGTTCCTATGTTCACATTGGCGATCCCACAATCAGATCCCTGCACAGAAAGAAACCGCTCAGCCTCCCTCAGGTTATTGGTCATGATAGCAGAAGACAAGCCCTGCGCCACTCCGTTCTGAAGTTCAAGCGCATTTTCAACATCCCCTGAATACTTTATAAAATAAAGTACAGGCCCAAAAGTCTCGTGCTGCACGATCTCGTAGTGGTTCTCCGCCTCTGCGATAGCAGGTTTTACATATAAACCGGTCTCGTAGCCTTCACCTTCAAGGACTCCGCCTTCAACAAGAATATTTCCTCCTTCTTTCACCACCTTATCCAGGGCAGCCTGATAATTCTCGACGGCCTGCTTGTCGATCAGAGGTCCCACGTGGTTCTTTTCATCCAGAGGATTTCCTATTCTCAGCTGCTTATAGGCGCCCACTACAGCTTCTTTTACCTTATCGTAAATTGATTCATGAATAATGAGCCTTCTCGTAGAAGTACAGCGTTGTCCTGCAGTCCCTACGGCCCCGAAAACAGCCCCGATTACCGTCATTTTAATATCAGCATCCGGAGTCACGATGATGGCATTGTTCCCTCCAAGTTCCAGCAGGGATTTCCCCAGGCGTTCTCCCACTGCGGCACCTACTTTCCTTCCCATTCGGGTGGAGCCGGTGGCTGAGATCAGGGGCACGCGTTTATCTTTGGTCATCATCTCCCCTACCTTATAGTCCCCGTTGATCAGGTTTGAAATCCCCTCTGGCAGACCGCATTCCTTGAAAACACGAGCAGCGATCTGCTGACAGGCAACCCCTGTAAGCGGGGTTTTCTCGCTGGGTTTCCAGATACATACATCCCCACACACCCAGGCAAGGGCCGTGTTCCAGGACCAGACGGCAACCGGGAAGTTGAACGCGGAAATTATACCCACGATCCCCAGCGGATGGTATTGTTCATACATCCTGTGCCCCGGTCTTTCAGAATGCATGGTAAGCCCGTGCAGCTGACGGGAGAGCCCCACGGCGAAATCACAGATGTCGATCATCTCCTGCACTTCCCCCAGGCCCTCCTGGTAGGATTTCCCCATTTCGTAGGAAACGAGTTTCCCCAGTGGTTCCTTAAGTCTCCTTAGTTCATCATTGAACTTTCTTACCACCTCCCCGCGCTGAGGCGAAGGCATTACACGCCAGGTTTTAAAAGCTTCCGTTGCGGTCTGCACCACCTTTTCGTAATCCTCGGGCGTGGTGGCGGTCACTTTCCCGATTAGGGCATCGTCCACGGGAGAGCGGGATTCTATTTCTTCTCCCGAACCAAACCAGTTGTTCCCTGTGGAAGTTCCCTTGTTTATATCTTTAACTCCTAAAGCCTCCAAAGCCTCAGGAATACCAAATTTTTCAGCAATTGAACTCATTTAATTATTGTTTATGCGGTTTATAATAAGATGTTTTGCGAATGTAGTAAAATAAGTCGGGAGACCGAAGTCCGAAGTCGGAAGTGGGGATGGTGGAAATTATTTTGCATCCATCACTTTTCCGCAGTTATCGCAGGTGCGCAGCTCTTCGCTGGAGTAGAACTCATTGAAATGCTTCAGGAAATCCTCCTCTATATTGTTCAGGGGGAAATACACCTCGTGTAGTTTGTGGTTACAGTTTTCGCAGAACCACAGCAACCCATCCTTCGCATCGGGATCGGTCCTTTTCTTTTCTACCACCAGTCCGATGGAGCCGGGATATCGCTTGGGGGAATGCGGCGTTCTGGCGGGATTCAGATACATATCCCCGGGGCCTAGCTTCATGCTCTTCTTTTCCCCGTCTTCCTGAATGAATACCTCGATCTCCCCCTCCAGCTGATAAAACAGCTCTTCCGTCTCATTGTAATGATAATCCTTCCGATCATTGGGGCCCCCGACCACCATGACGATAAAGTCCTGCGCCTCGTGATACAGGTTTTTGTTGCTCACCGGGGGTTTCAGAAGATCCCGGTTCTGTTCTATCCACTTATTCAGATTAAAAGGCTTTCCTGCTGCCATGATGCTCCTGTTATTTTTTTATAAAAATAAGCATTCTCCGCCAAAGCAGCTGCTGCAAAAGCAGTATAAAGGATTTTTCCTAACTTTCCATCCGAAAAACCAGTCCACCATGAAAAAATACATCTTCCTGTTCAGCGTCCTTTTGGCCTTCGGCTGTAAAAATGAACCCGAAACCAGCGGGGAAGAGGATACTCAGAATACAGCAACTTCAGAAGAAACGGAAGCGCCGAAATTTGGCATCGTCATCCACGGGGGCGCCGGGACCATTACCCGCGAAAACATGTCCGATTCCATGGAACTCGCCTACAAAGCCAAGCTCGAGGAGGCCATCCGGGTGGGCCACGAGATCCTGGCAAACGGAGGGACCGCGGTGGAAGCCGTGCAGCGCACGATCAATGTCATGGAAGATTCTCCCCTCTTTAATGCAGGAAAAGGCGCGGTTTTCACCCATGAAGGGAAAAATGAAATGGATGCTTCCATCATGGATGGGGAGACCCTGAATGCAGGAGCCGTGGCGGGAGTGACCACTATTAAAAACCCCATCAACCTGGCCTATGAGGTGATGGTGAATTCAGAACACGTGATGCTGAGTGGGGAGGGAGCTGAAGAATTTGCCGAGTCCCGCGGGGTCGAGATCGTGGATCCTTCCTATTTCTATACCGAGAACCGTTATAAAAGTCTGGAGCGCATCCGGGAATCGGAGAAGACGCAATTAGATCACGACAACAAAACCGCTTTCTACGATCCTTTTATCAAGGATTCCAAATTCGGGACCGTAGGCTGTGCCGCGCTGGATAAGCACGGGAACCTGGCTGCCGGGACTTCCACGGGGGGAATGACCAACAAAAGGTGGAACCGCATTGGCGATGCGCCCATCATCGGGGCAGGCACCTATGCCAACAATAAGACCTGCGCCGTTTCCAGCACCGGCTGGGGGGAATTCTTCATCCGAGGGGTGGTGGCTTACGATATTTCCGCTTTGATGGAATATAAAGGCCTCAGCCTTCAGGAAGCCGCCAGGACGGTGATCCAGGAGAAGATCCCTGCCCTCGGGGGTGACGGGGGAATCGTGGCCATCGATCACGAGGGGAACGTCGCGATGGAGTTCAATACTGCAGGTATGTACAGGGCGACCATGAACAGCAAGGGGGACCTGCAGATAGGTATTTACGGGGAGGAATAAATCCAATCAATTTAATGGAAAGTTTCCCACTTTAACGCCACTAATGCCACCGTATGTTTTTTGGCGGAAATGGAAAATTTGGAGAAATTCCGGATAAACAAATTCCAAAAATTAAATTTCAAATTCTAATTCGGAAATCAAATCCCAGAAATATTAAATTCCAAATTCCAACCAACTCTTAACTCAAAAAATGGTTTCCTGCAGATCTCGCAGATTAAGGGGCAGATTTCGCTGATCTTTTCCTTCAGGATTTAATTTTCAAATTTCCAAATCTTCAAATTCCCACCCCC
>CAMPJY010000207.1 GCA_946887025.1 uncultured Salinimicrobium sp. | reverse complement strand
AACAGAGATTGGGAAAAGCTGGAAAAGGCGGTGTTAAAGAAAGATGAACTTACTCAGGCAGAGCGGGAGGTGGCGCTTACCCACACCGCCAACATACTGGGGCGCACCTTCCATGAGGTGACTTCCATTTATCCCCTGTTCAGCATATCGGGAAATAACGAGCGTTTTCTTCACATCATCTACTGGCTCGGAAAACTGGCCATTGAGGAAACCCTCAACAATAAAAAACGAATTATCACCTTCAGTCCGGTTTTAAGGGAAAGGCTGGGGCATCATATCCACGGAGAGGTGTGGGCCAATAAGATAAAAGAAGTTCTTTTAGAAGAAAATCTGCTGTCACGCCCGCTTCACATCATCAGCGCCAATATGCATAGCGTGATGAATACGCTTTTTGCGCCCAAGGCTCTGAAGGAAGAACTTGAGAAGAAGAATATATCTTCAATTTATGAAGACCTCAGCAATAACGCCAATGGAAATCTGAGAACCCGGGTCATGAAAGTCGCCCTGGAGGAAGGGATGCAATTTATTGAAGACAATAGCGGGGCCAATATCAATGTACAGATTTTTGATACTGCTAAGTTCGATGATTCCAATTCAGATTTCAAACTCGATCCCAACCTGAAGGAGCACGAAAAACCTGTACTGATGGTCATGGATTATGCTTTTGGGGAGCAGGCCTACGAGACCATGGATGAAATGCTGAAACCTTACCAATCGGAGCAGGGGAAGATCCACATGATCGTAGCCTCGATTTCCATAATGGGAAAGGCCGGAATCCTGGTGGGAGGAAAAGGAGATATCATGATCCCTTCAGCCCACTTGTTTGAAGGGACGGCAGATAATTATCCTTTTAAAAATGAATTAACCAAGGCCGATCTGGAAGGCCACGGCATCCTTGTGTGTGACGGAAACATGATAACAGTTCTGGGGACTTCTCTTCAGAACAAGGATATCCTGAAGTTCTTCCACGAATCCACCTGGGACGTGATAGGTCTGGAAATGGAGGGCGCGCACTATCAGAAAGCGATACAGGCGGCCTCCAGGATGCGTGGGAATATCAGGGAAGACGTAAAGGTGAGATACGCCTATTACGCCTCAGATAATCCCCTGGAGACGGGGAGTACCCTTGCCTCTGGCGGATTGGGAACCACGGGTGTAAAACCCACGTATTTAATTACCAGAAAGATTTTAGAGCAGATATTTAATTCGCAGGCAAAGCAAAAGTAAATGGAAGAAGGAAAGGAATACATCCTGGTTACAGGAGGTGCAGGTTTTATAGGATCAAATTATGTGAATCTGTTTGTAAAGGAAAATGACGCTCATATTGTTAATCTCGACAGCCTCACCTACGCGGGGAACCTCGAAAATGTGGAGGTAACGGATCATCCGAATTATACTTTCGTAAGGGACAGCATCTGCGACAAAGCGGCGATGAAAGTGCTATTCGACAAGTACAGGTTCAAAAAGGTGATCAATTTTGCAGCTGAATCACACGTGGATAATTCCATTTCAGATCCGGGCGCCTTTGTGGAAACCAATATTTCGGGGACTTTTACCTTGCTTCAGAATGCCTATCAGCTTTGGATGGACGGGCCATTTCAGCTGAAAGAGGAATTTGCGGATGCGAGATTCCTTCATATTTCCACCGATGAGGTCTATGGCACCCTTGGGGAAGAAGGTTTATTTACCGAAGAAACTCCTTATGCGCCCAATAGCCCGTATTCCGCTTCCAAGGCGGCTTCGGATTTCCTGGTGCGGAGTTACTTTCATACCTACGGGCTGCCAGTACTGACGACCAATTGTTCCAACAACTACGGTCCTCATCAGCACGACGAAAAGCTTATCCCGACCATCATCAGGACCGCGCTGAAAGAGCAGCCTATTCCAATTTATGGTGATGGTAAGAATGTAAGGGACTGGCTTTATGTTACGGACCATTGCAGGGGAATCCACCTGGTCCTGAAAAAGGGAAAACTGGGAGAAACGTATAACATTGGCGGAAGGAATGAACGCCAGAACATCTATATCGCCCAAAAGATCAGCGAGCTCCTGGACAAACTGCAGCCAAGGCAAAATGGAAAATCCTATACGGAATTAATTACCTTCGTAAAGGACCGTCCGGGACACGACCAGCGATATGCCATCGATGCCACCAAGATCGAAAATGAGCTGGGCTGGAAGGCAGAGGAGAATTTCGAAAGCGGGATCGAAAAGACCATCAGGTGGTATCTGAAAAAATACAATACCTCGCTTTAAAATTCCAAACATGGCAGAGACGCGATTTATCGCGTGTCCATCGCAATGAAAGTATTAATTGCCACGATACCATGGCCATCCCGAAAAAGACAAATAATTTGATAAAGACAGGCTTTAAAACAATTTGAAGAAATGAAAGGAATAATTCTGGCAGGAGGCTCTGGCACAAGACTTCACCCACTTACCCTGGCGGTGAGCAAACAGCTGATGCCGGTGTACGACAAGCCGATGATCTACTATCCGCTGTCCACCCTGATGTCTGCCGGGATCAGGGAAATCCTTATCATTTCCACTCCCAAGGACCTCCCATTATTCCGGGAATTATTGGGCGATGGCCAAAAATACGGCTGCGCCTTCAGCTATGCAGTGCAGGAGGAACCCAAAGGTCTTGCTGAAGCCTTCATAATCGGAGCTGATTTTATTGGGGAAGATAAAGTTGCCCTGATCCTTGGGGACAACATCTTCTACGGCTCCGGCCTTGATCTTCTGCTTCAAAAGAATAGCGATCCCGAGGGAGGGATCATTTATGCCTATCACGTCCACGATCCCAAACGCTACGGGGTGGTGGATTTTGATGCCTCGGGGAAAGTCATTTCCATCGAAGAAAAACCTTCGCATCCAAAATCCAGGTATGCAGTACCGGGAATATATTTTTATGATAATGAGGTGGTGGAAATAGCCAAAAATATTTTACCTTCAAAAAGAGGCGAGCTGGAGATCACCGATGTCAACAACGAATATCTGCGCCGCGGAAAGCTGCATGTGCGTATCCTGGACAAAGGGACCGCCTGGCTGGACACCGGAACTTTCAATTCCCTGATGCAGGCCACCCAGTTTGTGCAGGTGATTGAGGAAAGGCAGGGGCTGAAAATAGGGGCGATAGAAGAGATGGCCTACAAAATGGGCTATATAGACAAAAAACAACTGGACGTGCTTGCGCAGCCATTGCTAAAAAGCGGGTACGGAGAATATTTATTACAACTGGATTAATGCTTGAATTAGAAAACACACCACTCAAAGACTGCTTCCTGTTAAAACCTTCTGTTTTTGAAGATAACAGGGGCAGCTTTTATGAGAGCTACAACAAGGAACGATTTGAAAAATTAACAGGGCTGCAGGTAGATTTCGCGCAGGACAACCAGTCCACCTCCAGCAGAGGGGTGCTGCGCGGCTTCCATTTTCAGACAGGGGAATTTGCACAGGCAAAACTCGTGCGCTGTGTCTATGGAGAGGTACTTGACGTGGTAGTGGACCTGAGACCGGGCTCCCCTACGTATAAAATGAATTATAAGGTGGTTTTGAGCCACGAAAACAATTATCAGCTGTTCGTCCCCCGCGGATTCGCCCACGGCTTTCTGACGCTTTCTGAGAGCTCCGTTTTTGCGTACAAGTGTGACCAGTATTACAACAGGGAAGCAGAATCGGGAATCATCTGGAACGACAGGACCCTGGCGGTAAACTGGGAGTTTCCAAAGGAGGAGATCATCCTTTCAGAAAAAGATGCCGCTTTGCCCACCTTTAAAGATCCTCAGAAATGAAAAAGGTTCTGGTCACCGGATCGGGAGGGCAGTT
>CAMPJY010000206.1 GCA_946887025.1 uncultured Salinimicrobium sp. | reverse complement strand
TTTTGGAATGGAAGAACACATAACGTTCAGGATGGGCGAGAAGGGGTTTATAGGAACTAGTCTGTAGCTGGAACAGGATCTCATTCAGATTGATTGGCGCCTGGAAATAGGACATTTCGACCAGCACCAGATTATCCTTCAGAGTAAGAAGTTTTTGTCCTTCCAAAATTTCAATAAAGGAATGGTCCATCATATATTCCGCAGCCGCTTTTATTTTTACATTCCCAAGGCCTTCCTCCTGAAGTCGGTCTTTTAGGACAGACAAGGCATTATTAATGGTCTTAGGAGTATTTGGATAATAGTCATTCATTATATGGGGAGTTGCGATGAATTTGTCTACTCCAATTTCCCCGAAACGCCGAATAAGTGCAATAGAATCATCCACGGTTGCTGCCCCATCATCTATTCCGGGCAGAAGATGGTTATGAATGTCTACAAAATCAACCAGCTGGTCCTTCAGAAACCTCTTTTTCTTTAAGAATGGGAACATTAAGAAATTTTGGTGTAAAATTACTCATTTTAATTTACCCCCTCGATTGTTTCCAATAACTATCTTATTTTTACTATCTCAAGGAAATACCCGAACATGGTAAAAAGAATCCCCCTGCTTTTAATTTTGTTTTTTTCTGCCGTACATGCCCAGGAATGGGAATACACCGGTTCTGTTAATCTCCATGGTTTAATTTCCACTGATTCCCTGACACCATTTTGGTTTCATAGTAATAAACGAGGAAGGATCGACGAGAAAACTAATTTTTCAGGATATATTAATGCTGCCGCCAGATACACTTTCAATTCTGAAACTTTTGTGGAGGTTGGAGGTGGAGGATTATTTCAAAGTGGATTCACCGATAAGCTACAACCGGATGAATATTATCTTACCTTCCATAATGACTGGTTTGAAGGTGTATTAGGTAGGAAACAAAGGGCTCAGCGGTACAAAGGCCTTAGCGCCACCACTGAGAATATGTTATGGTCCCTGAATGCCAGGCCAATGCCCGGAGTGAGATTTAATACCACCAGGCCCGTTATGTTCTGGAGAGGGGGATGGTTGGGATTTGAAGCAGGCCTGGAAGAATATTTAATGGACGACGAACGGCATATTACAAATACAAGGGTACATCATAAAAATTTTAAACTAGTATTTTCACGGAATAACTGGGAGGTAGGGGTTGGAATACAGCACTTTGTCCAATGGGCGGGAACATCTTCAAAATTTGGGAAGCTTCCGGGATCTTTAAATGATTATCTAAGGATATTTTCAGGAATGGGAATTGGGGGAACGGCTAACGATCAGGTATCGGAAGAGGAAATCAATGGTCTTGGTAATCACCTCGGAAGTTATGAAGCAAGTGTAAAAACCTCTTTCCGGAATTATAGTATAGAGTTTGTCTGGAATCATATTTTTGAAGATGGATCGGGAAGCAGGTTTGTAAATTTTCCTGATGGGAGATATGGGATTTTTATTTCTGACCTTCAGGATGAGAAATGGATATACGGAATTATGTACGAGTTCTATTATACCAAAAACCAGAGTAAGAACAGCCTTTCAACAGATGGCACCGACAATTATTTTAATAATAACCTCTACCGGTCTGGCTGGACTTATGGTAACCGGGTTTTGGGAGTCCCTTTTATTAAATTAAAGGAATCACGGATTGGAATTGGGAACAACATTTTCGTGGCCCATCATTTGGGAATTTCAGGAATGGCTTTTGAAACCATGCCCTACAAGATTATGACCAGCTATAGTATGAACTATGGCGGCAAAGGTTCACAGTTTCTAGAATCAGAAAATATCCTTTCCACATACCTTGATGTGAAGGTGTTAAGAGCTTATATGGATCTGAATGTGCAGATTGGGGGTGATTTTTCTACTGCCTCCAGTCCTAATTTAGGGATTGGCCTTCACTTTTCCAGGAGCCTTTTTTAATTTATTCATCTTTAAACAGGATATGATAGCTCAAGGCGATTCCCCCAACTGCTGCAAGCAGGAAAAAGATAATAGCCAGGCCCGGGTATCCGAAAATGGTGAAAGGGGAGGGGACGCTCATCATCATTGCCGCACCTATAATAGTTGCTGCTATTATTAACCCCAAGGTAATGCGGTTAGCCACTTTCTGAAAACCATCCGTTAGCCTTTTTTCGTCTAGGGCTTCCACCTTTATACTAAATTCATTGCTGGCTAGCTTCTCCAGAATTTTGTTGGCTCTTTCAGGAAAATTTTCTGCCAGTTTCTTAGATTCCAGAAGGAGGGAAAAGGCATCCTCAGGAGCGAGATCTTTTTTGATCCTGCTTTCCATAAGTTTTGCTACGTGTTTTTTGACCGCTTCTTTCAAATCAAAATCGGGCGCGAGATTGGCAATGATCTGATCCATGTTCAGCAGGATCTTGCCTAAAATATTCACCTCCACCGGGAGATGAATTCCATTTAAAGCGGCACTTCTGTTCATTTGAACCAGCATTCTCCCGGTCTGCATATCCCTGGCAGTACTATTCCTGTTATCTATTACCATATCACTGATACTCTTCCGGAAAAGTTTTATCGAGGCATCTTCTGTTTTTTCACTCATTTCAAGCAAGGTGTCTGAAATTTCCTCTCCATTGTTCTTGCTTATACCAATAAGTAACCTCAATAGAAACTCCTGCATTTGTTTCGTGAATTGCGCCACCATTCCAAGGTCTATAAGCGCAATTTTATTGTTCTCCATTAAATGGATATTACCAGGATGGGGATCCGCATGTGCAAAACCATCAATGACTATCTGCTTTAGGTAACCTTCCACAAGTTCATCAACCAGTGCAGTGTGATCCTCTTCCAGTTTCCTCAAGGGCGAAATTTTTGTAACCTTCTGCCCCTTTACGAATTCCATGGTAAGTACCTTGGAAGTTGTGTAATCCGGAATAGGTTGTGGTACTACCAGTCTGCGGTAGGTTTTAAGGTTGGTTCCAAGGGTGACCAGATTTTCAGCTTCCCGTAAATAATCCAGTTCATGCAGCATGATCCTTCGTAATTCAGAAAGGACATCATCAAACGCGTATTTCTTTGCGGTATCAGAATGCTGCACCGCCATTTTAGCTACTTCCTCGAGAGTGTCCAGATCTTCAAGGAATTTTTTCCTGATGCCCGGCCTCTGGATTTTAACAGCTACTTTTTTTCCTGATCTTAATTCCCCTATATGGACCTGTCCAATTGAAGCACTTGCTAAAGGCTCCTCTTCGAAATAATTAAAGGCTTTAGAAATCCGGTCACCCAACTCCTCTTCTACAATTTCCCGTACCTCTTCATAGGGTATTGTAGGCAAATCATCCTGCAGGGAACTGAGAGCTTCCAGATAGGCGTCAGGGAGAAGATCGGGACGTGTTGAAAGGAGTTGGCCCAGTTTGATATATGTAGGCCCCATTTTTTTCAGATCCTCCACCAATTCCTCTGGAGACTGATTAAAATCGTTCTCCTCTGTTGCCGTTTCTTCGTCCATGGCGTTAGATGCAGTCTGATGGAGCAGATCACTGTTCCAGTACTTCAGCATGAACTTTAGAAATTTCTGATAACGAACTAGATTCTTAGGTACAAGTGCCATAAAAACAATTTACAGGGTCTTTAAAAATCTTCTTGTTCTAAGATAAATAATTAAAACCTAAGCTTTAACAATTACAATGTCTTTATAGAATACTTTAGGAAGTTCAGTTAAAAAAGATATAATTACCCGCAAGACAAAAAAAGGCCTCATGGAAAAGTAACCATGAGGCCTTTTATTTACACAACATGATTGTTTAATACTTGGCAGGTTCTCCTTCCTGTGGCAGATTATTTTGAATAAAATCCCGAATGTCATCATTCG
>CAMPJY010000205.1 GCA_946887025.1 uncultured Salinimicrobium sp. | reverse complement strand
CCCGATCTCCAGATCGGAGCGCAACCGGGCGGGAATCTCCAGATTCCCGTAACCAGCGTGAGGCTGTCAGGACGGAAATGGCAATCTGGAGATTTGGACCAGCTGCTGTAAGCAGCGCTTCCTTAACCTTGGGGTAACCATTTCTTAAAGGGCGCAGGGCCTTACTTGCTGTAATTCCGGGGTATATTTGAGGGAAAAGAAAAAGAAATTATGGATCTGTTTAAGAGTTTACGCAACCGAAAAAGAAGGCCCTTAAGGCAAAACCATCTTGGAATGCTTCGAAACCGGAAGATAGCGCTCACCGGGGATTTCTTTCCTTTGGACAAACTGACTTTTGAAGCAAAACTGAACCACCTGAAAGGGGAGGTACAGCTGGAACTGACTTCGGAAACAGACGTTCTTATCTGCGGGAAATACCCTGACCGGAAGCTGATTTCAGAAGCAGAGAAGAACGGCACTTATACAATCTTCATAGACAAGGTTTCCGATCTGTTCGCTCTTCGCCAGGCAGATAGTCAGGCTACATAACAGCTGCTGAACATTGATCACAGGTGCCCGAAACGACCAGATTGTTCACTTTGGCCACAAAGCCTTTCGGTAAGGCCACGGAAAGTTCACTGTCCAGACACTGAACCCTCCCGCAGGTCAGGCATCGGAAATGGATATGGTTATGGGAGTGTACTTCCTTCTTATGTCCACAATTCCTGCAGATCGCAAAGTATTGTTTCCCGTCATCTCCCACGATCCTGTGGATCTTCCCATCTTCACAAAACCTGTTCAGCACCCGGTAGATCGTAGCCCTGTCGATAGAAGAGCTGATACTGGCCTGGATCATCTCATGACTCAGGGCAGAGCCTGCAGCTTTCAGGGTCTCCAGGATTTCAGTTTTCGAGTTCGTGTTTCTTCGTTGCATATTTATTGCGACAATGTTGCAATATTACAAAAAAAGAATATATTTGTCAAAAGAAATATTGCGATTCAGTCGCAACAACAAACCTGGGAAATATGGAAGCCAACAAAGAGTTTGAAGTGATCATAGTGGGAGGGAGTTATGCCGGACTTTCTGCGGCGCTGGCCCTGGGACGTTCCCTGCGGAAAGTCCTGATCCTCGACAGTGGCCAGCCCTGTAACCGGATGACCCCACATTCCCATAATTTTATCACCCAGGACGGCGAAACACCGGCTGCCATTGCAGAAAAAGCCAGGGCGCAGGTGCTCAAATATGACAGCGTACAGTTCCTTCAGGATACTGCAATAAGCGGAATAAAAACTGAGGACGGATTTCTGATCACTACCCAATCCGGCAAATCCTTTTCGGCCAGGAAACTGATCTTCGCCACGGGAATCTGGGATATCATGCCGGACATCAAGGGGTTTGCGGAATGCTGGGGAATTTCCGTGGTGCACTGTCCTTACTGCCACGGATATGAACTAAGAAACCAGAAAACGGGCATTCTGGCCAACGGCGAAAGGGCCTTTCATCTGGCTTCCCTGGTGAATAACCTGACCGACGACATTTTTATTCTGACTTCCGGCCCCGCTGCTTTCGAGGAACCACAGCTGGAAAAGTTCAGGGAACATAATATGGAGATCATCGAAACTGAAGTGCGGGAAATAGAACACAGCGAGGGACAGATTAAAAGGCTGATTTTTGATGATGGCCGGGCGATGGCCTTCGAAAGTATGTACGCCGCTCTTCCTTTCAGGCAGCATTCAGACATTCCTGCTGGTCTGGGCTGTAAGATTACAGATCTGGGATATATTGAGGTGGATAGTTTCCAGAGAACCAATGTGGAGGGCGTATATGCCTGCGGGGATAATTCCGCGATGATGCGATCGGTGGCCAATGCGGTTTATACGGGTAACCTGACGGGGGCCATAGTTAATTCTGAATTGACTGGCGAGCTATTTTAAGGCTTGGGCGCGTAGACGCAATGCATTGCGTCTTCACGCTGCGCCCGATCTCCAGATCGGAGCGCAACCGGGCGGGAATCTCCAGATTCCCGTGGCAGCTTTTCCACAAGAGCACAAAAAGGACGGCGATCTGGAGATCGCCACCCGGTGGGTCCAAATCTGCAGATTTGGACCAGCTAATGCCTTATTTGATCCGCGAGCTTTCTATGTCCACATCTGCGGTGGCCCAGGAGGTTTCCAGAGCGGTTTCCAGCTCTTCCACCATCGCCGCATCATTCATTTTCTGATAGGCCAGCTTTAGTCCGTGCTGCGCCCAGCCATTCCGGGGCAGTACTTTTAGGTCCTCTTCCAAAGTAGTCACCGCGGCTTCATAGTCTCCGGCTTCGATCTGCACCGCGCCCAGGTTGTGGCGCACGGAAAAGAACCAGTCCGGAGGTTCCTGGAAATTGAGGTCGTCTTCCACGGCAACGGCTTGTTTCAGAAGCGAAATGCTTTCATCGAATTTGCCTTCCGAAGCCAGAATTTCCCCTTGTAAGACCTTCTGGGCAATATCCACAATGCTGTGCACCGAATTGATCTCCCAGATCTTCATCTCCTTCAGACGCTCATCCCCGGCCAATATCTGCAGCTCGCGGAGTTCCGCTTTGGCCTTTGGCAGGTTTTCTTTTCCGAGGAAGGCCATCCCTCGGGCATAATGTGATATGGCCCTGGGATATAAGAGCGTATCCGGCAGCTCCCTTCCGAGGATCTTATCCCAGGCGCCGAACTTGACGTCCACAAAATAAGGGATCATGTAGTAGTGCTGCAGCGTGAACCAGCCAGGCTGCGTCATGATATCCGGATGAATGCGCTCGGCCAGTTTGTCGGCACCCATCATGGCCCAAGCCCTGTTCCCTTCGAGGGTGGCCGTGGCGGCGAGAAAATGATAGTTATGCGGATAATACACCAGCGGATAAGCGCCCTGGGCGTGACAGGAGGTCACGTAAGCAGAGTCGGTTTCCACGGCTTTCAGGTTGGCCAGGCTGCCTTTATGGTAATCGCCCGTCTGAATATACGTATGAGAAGGCATATGTATCAAATGGCCCGAGCCGGGTACCAGCCCCTCGTCGAACTTTTTGGCACTGGCCAGCGCCCGTTCCGGCGAATTGGATGCTTCGGTGGCGTGAATGTAAAAATGATGCGCCCCGGGATGATCGGGATAATCCTTCATCACCTTTTCCAGTAAACCGATCACCGTCGGAGTCCATTCGTGAGCTTCCCCCTGCTGGTCGTACAGGTTCCAGGGATACAGGTCCATGACCGATTCCGCATACAGCGCCGCGATCTCCGGATCCTCATCATACTCCTGATAGAGTGCCTTCATGGCTTCGGAATAATCCTGATCCAGCGGGCGACGGTCATCCACCGGTTCAGCTACATACCGCCGTTCCAGGGCACGGATCAGGGCTTTTTCCTTTTCTGTGGAATTTCCCGACACCGCAATGGCCTTCTGAATTGCTTCCCAGGCCCTTTCGTAATTACCGGGTTCCATGCCCGCATTGTAATTGGGGCCCAGCACCAGCGCATAGCCCCAGTAGCACATGGCGCAGTCCGGATCCAGTTTTGTGGCATAGTAGAAGGATCTGGCCGCCTCGGCGTGGTTAAATCCGTAGGAGAGCACCAGGCCCTGATCGAAATATTTCTGTGCCTCAGGATTTGTTGTGGTAATGGGATAATGCAGGACATCCAGGCCGTCTATGATCGGGGCCAGGTTATCTTTGGTATACCAGTCACTATCTCCCATCTTTGGCGCACAGCCATAGGAGGCGCTCACCAGTGGCTCGTTCGCTTCTTCCAGCGGGGCAGGCCCTGCATTCCTGCAGGAAAGCACTACCACCGATAACAGCATCAATAAAACGTTCAGATTCTTCATGGTTCCTCAGCATTTGTTTCAGTTAAATTTAATATAAAATACTGAAATTCAGAAAGATAA
>CAMPJY010000204.1 GCA_946887025.1 uncultured Salinimicrobium sp. | reverse complement strand
TTTGAAGCTGCTATTTTTAACCTCCCATGGTTTTAATAGAAGTTTAACAGCCTTTGGTCGAGAAAGTGGAAATGCTTTAGGTTGTATTTTCTTACAAATTTTATTTAACAACCTGGCTTTCGCTGGGCCAAATCTCCAGATTGCCGGCGTTGCCCAGGCAGCCGGCCACATGTCAACGGGAATCTGGAGATTCCCGCCCGGCTGCGCCAGATCTGGAGATCTGGCGCAGCGGAGTTATGCGAATCTGAAGACTCGCACCTAAGGGGACTGGAGACAGGAGTCTCCGTCCAGCACAAAAAAGCAACTGGGGTCTCAGAAGAAAAAATCTGCGGAAATCTGCGGGAAAATCTGCGCAATCTGCGGGAAACTTTTAGCTATCCTTCCCTACAGCGGCAGCACCAACACCACCCTTGTCCCCCTGGCCTGCCCCTGCCCGTCCTTCAGGTCGATAAATTCCAGCGAGTACTGCTGCCGGTGGTCCCTGTAAAAGGTGCGCAGCCTTTCCTGCGTAAGCTTGATGCCCAGAGACTTCCTTTTGTGCAGTTTCCGGGTGTTGAGCTCCCCCGATCGCTGTCGCCCAATCCCATTGTCCTCGATCTCTATCCTTAGCCTTTCCCCATCCAGCTTCTTCAGCCGAAGCCACAGTTTCTTTTTCGTGGTAACCAGGGGCAGGCCATGCCACAGGGCATTCTCTATAAAGGGCTGCAGGATGAGTCCGGGCAGTTTTACCTCCTGCTCATAAATCTCCGGATCGCTCTCGACCTCAAAATCTATTTTCCCCTCAAACCGGATATTCTCGATACTCACATAAAGCTTCATCGTATCCAGTTCCTCCGCCAGGCTGGTCTGCTTTTCGGTGGTGGCCGAGAGGATCTTGCGGATGAGCTTGGAAAATTTGTTCAGGTAATACACCGCATTCTCCTTTTCATTGGTGATGATATACAGCTTGATCGAGTTCAGGGAATTGAAGATGAAATGCGGGTTCATCTGGCTCCTGAGGGATACCAGCCGCATTTCTGCCAGCTCCTTATCGTATCTGGCCTTGATCTTTTCCAGCTTGTCCGCTTCCGCCTGCCGGCTCAGCACCTCGACATTCTTCTCCAGTTCCTCCTGTATCCTGCGCCTCAGCCTCTCATTCTCCTGAAACTGCCCAATGATCTTCCGCTTGGCCTCCAGATTCTCATCCATCAGCAGCTTCTGCTTGCGGCCCAGTCCGAGGGAAAATATCAGGTTTTCCACGATCAGCCCCATGAAATAAACACTGTAGCCCGTCTGATTCGAAAAGGGAAGCAGGTCAAAAAGTATATAGGTGAACACCGGCACCAGGGAAGTGAGCAGCAGCACAAGGGACCCGGCGATGATGTATTTTTTCAGGGGATTATCGGTCCTGAAGACCGGGATAAAGCAGATAATGGCCAGCGGCGGAATATAGCTCAGGAAGAAAGAATAGCTCCAATGCACATACAGCTCGTCCCCGGAGAGGAAGAAGGCGAGGTGAAATCCGGCACAGATGAGGAGGAACACCCCAATGGCCCATTTCATAAAGCGATTCCACCCGGGTGCCCGGCTGCGCAGTTCGAGAAAACGGAAGACGAACAGAAAATAGAGCGCGTAGGACAATTCGATGAAGAAGATGTCCACCAGGGGCAGGATGCCGCGCTGGGGATGCAGCAGATCGGTGATGAAGCCCTGCTCGATCTTGGGCAGCAGCGTCAGCATGGTCAGGAAAAGATAACTGCCGTACAGCAGATAGGTGCGGTCCTTCTGCTGAAAAAAGAGCAGGTAGTGGTAAATGCTGAGGATGAACAGGATGCCTATCAGGAAGGTGACAAATCCGCTGTTATAAGGGTCGGCAAAAATATTGGTCAGCACATCTTTGAATTAACCGTTTAAATAGTCCATAAGTCCCGTTTTTCTGGACCGCGAAACGGGAATGCTTTTCCCACCTTCCAGCACCAGATAAGCCCCCTCCCCTTTCATATATTCGCGGAGATATTTCAGATTGACCAGATAGGAATTGTGGACCCGGAAGAAATTCCGGTCGTGGATCAGCTCCTCCATCTCCTTGATCTTCCGCGAGATCACCTCCCGATTCCCGTTCACCAGGTAGACTTCGGTATAATTGCCATCGGACTTACAGTAAAGGATCTCGCTGGGTTTCACAAACAGGGTCCTGTCGACAAAGGACAAAGGGACTTTGGAAGAATAATGCCCCTGCAGCAGGCCCATGGCCTTCTTCACTTCGGTGCCCAGGGTATCCGACGCCTTGTTCTGCTGAATCTTCAGCACGGCTTTCTGCAGGTCGTCGCTGTCGATGGGTTTCAGAAGATAGTCGATGGCGCTTTCCTTAAAAGCCTTCAGGGCGTAGGCATCATACGCAGTAGTGAAGATAAGGTCGAAATTCCTGTAGCTGAGCCGGTCCAGCAGCTGGAAACCGTCCATCTGCGGCATTTCTATATCGAGAAAGACACAGTCGGGTTTGAGATAATTGATCCCGGAAACGGCCTCCACGGGGTCGGTGAAAACTTCGCACACCTCGACCCCCCGGCAGAACTTGTCGACCTCCCACTTGAGGCTCTGCACGGCACTCCATTCATCATCGACGATCACGGCTCTTATCATGGTATGTATCCTGTTGTGACCTGCATTTCAAAAACCTGTACCGGTCTGTATCAGGTAATTAAAGTACAAAAAGATTGCGAATGTGGGGCGGGGATTATATAAATGGCCCGTATAACTATAAGAACTGCAGGCGTTTGTTCAGGAAAAAGCAGACCTTCCGGATATACGTCCGGAGCGGCAGGTTATACATCCCCGGACTTTAGGCCCTCATGAAAGGGCTAAGTTTGATGTTGTTGAACCAAAAATTTTATTGATCATGAAGAATTACAACAAACTTCCCAACGGGAACCGGCTGAAAGAACTTCTATTACTTTTTGTACTCTCCACTGTTTTCCTCGCCTGTGAGCAGGAAATGCCGGAGGAGCCGCTGACTTCCGCCGATGCCAGTGTGCATTCGCTGAACACGGTAAAAGTGACCTCTACAGGAATGAATTTCGATGCGCCCGATGAAATTCCCTCGGGCTGGACCACTTTCCGGTTCCAAAACAAGACCGGGATGGTACATTTTTTTGTGCTTCAGAAGCTGCCGGGAGACAAGACCCTGCAGAACAGTCTGGAGGAGGTGGTCCCTTTTTTCCAATCGGGCATGGACTATTATCGTGAGGGTGATCTGGCCAATGCCTTTGGCGCGGCGGGCTTTGGAAACCTTCCCGCCTGGTACGGGGATATTGTCATGAGCGGAGGCCCCGGCCTGGTTTCCGGAGGCCATACCGGCACCACCAGCGTATATCTTAATCCGGGAACCTACGTGATCGAATGCTACGTAAAAAGTCCGGATGGAAAATTCCATTCCTTTATGGGGATGATCGATCAGATCGTAGTCACTGAGGAAACCGGTAGCACCAAAGAGCCTGACTCCGACCTTTCGGTAACTATAGGCACTTCCACAGGAATCGAATTGGAGAAAGCACCCAAAAGGCCGGGCAGGCATACCTTTGCGGTCGACGTTCTGGACCAGGCGATTTATGGCAACCTGCTGCAGCATGACGTGCATCTGGTCAAAGTGGAAGAAGGCGGCGACCGGGAGCTGTTGAACAAGTGGATCAACTGGATCTATCTGGATGAGGAAATGGAAGGCTTCGTAGCCCCAGCCCCTTCAGGTTTCACCTTCATGGGTGGCCTTCAGGAAATCCCTGCGGGCAAAAGAGGCTATTTTACTGCCGTGCTTACTCCGGGAGACTATGTCCTGATCTCGGAAGTCGATGATCCGATAGGCAAGGGGCTGTATGCAGAGTTTGAAGTAAGGTAATATAATATTTTGTAGGGGGATGCCGGCCTCGGGAAGCAGATTTGCTTTACCGGGGCCGGTTTTTT
>CAMPJY010000203.1 GCA_946887025.1 uncultured Salinimicrobium sp. | reverse complement strand
TGGAAGCCCTGGTAAACATCTATGCCTCATGGGTACCCAGAGAGAGAATACTTACAACTAATGTCTGGTCTTCGGAATTGTCAAAATTGACAGCCAATGCCTTCCTGGCTCAAAGAGTTTCCTCCATAAATGCCATTTCCGAATTGTGTGAGAAAACTGGTGCGGATGTCCAGGAGGTTGCAAGAGCAGTGGGGATGGATAGCAGGGTAGGGCCTAAATTTTTAAAAGCATCAGTAGGTTTTGGAGGATCTTGTTTTCAAAAAGATATTTTAAATCTCGTTTATATTGCTAAGACCTTTGGCCTGCAGGAAGTGGCTGATTACTGGGAGCAGGTGATCATTATGAACGATCATCAAAAGCATCGTTTTGCAGCCAATATGGTGCAGAAGATGTACAATACCGTATCGGGCAAAAAAATTGCCTTGTTTGGGTGGGCCTTTAAAAAAGACACCAACGATACCCGGGAATCCGCAGCAATATATGTGGCAGATTACCTTTTAAGTGAGCAGGCTGAAATTGTGGTTTATGATCCTAAGGTGACAGAGGAACAGATTTATTCAGATCTTGATTATCTTGGGACCAGAAGTGAAGAAGGAAATCGTAAATTGGTTACAGTGGTAAATTCACCTATGGAGGCCTGTAAGGATGCCCATGCTATTGCCGTAATGACTGAGTGGGACGAGTTTAAACAGTTGGACTGGAATAAAATTTATGACTGCATGCTTAAACCGGCATTCCTTTTTGATGGCAGACGACTTTTAGAAAGGAAGACTAAAGAAAATATTGGGTTTAAATTTTATGCTATTGGATCATAAGCCTTCCAACATAGAGCGAGTGTCAGCATCAAAACCTGGAATTGCAATATTTGTAATGCCTGCCACCAGTAAAGCCTGGGTCGGAGCTGAAGGATTATGGGTTACCGTGGCCGGATGGGCTGAGGCAGCAAAAAGAAGGTTGGGAAATTCTGTGGTCGTTACCCAGGACCGGATAGCTGCTGCAGATGAGGTGCTGGATTACCCTTTGGTTTCGAAAAATGAAAAACATCAAAATTCCAGGCGTTTTGCAGGGATTCCTTCCATTATCAAAATTGTTTATAAAGATATTATTGAGTGGAAGCAGAGTTGGAATTGGAAAATTTTTGCCTCGTTGGATTACCAGAAAGAGGAGGTAGCCTTTGTCTGGGAAAAGCATGACCTTTTCTCAGGCAGCGGCTTAAAACTGGCGCAAAAATATGAGGTGCCATACATCAGTTATGTCCACGCCCCCGTGGTTTGGGAAGCGGAGAAATGGGGGGTCAAGCGATTTTCCTGGGGGCAATTCCTGGAAAGGAGGGAAGCCGCCGTTTTGAAAAAGGCCGACGTAGTGGCTGTAGTCTCTAAAGAGGTAAAGGCAAAGCTGATCCAATTGGGGGTGCAAAAAGAGAAAATTTTGGTGTCTCCTATGGCTGTGGATCCGGAACTATATAATGTTCCAAGGCAAGATACAGACCGGCTTAAGGAAAAACTGGGCCTGAAGGAGAAATTTACTATTGGTTGGACGGGAAGCTTTAGGGGATTTCATGGCCTGGAACAGATAATCAATGCGTTTCAAAAAGTGGTTAAAAATAATCCCAATACGGTTTTGATTTTAGTTGGAGAGGGTAAAGAACGAACAGGAATTGAAAGCCTGGTAAATTCCCTTGGTATTCGACAGAATGTGATTTTTACCGGAAGAATACCTTACCGTGAAATTCCCTTATATCTGTCAGTATTTGATCTTGCGGTGGCAGGAGCAAAGACAGCTGTCAATTTTCATTATTCTCCTCAGAAAATACGGGATTATATGGCAGCAGGGGTACCGGTTTTGGCTCCTGATGCGGGAGAGGTTTCTTATATTTTTCAAAACCAGGTCCACCTCAGGCTTTTCAAAGTAGGGGAGGTAAATAATATTAAGGAGCATATGTTGTTTTTCCTTAACAACAGGGAGGAAAGGCAAAAAATTGGGGAAGCGGGAAAACAATTTGTCCTGAGCAATGGAACCTGGGATTATGAGGTGGATAAGTGTCTGGAATTTTTGAAAAGTAAAAAATGAGAAAAAATCTCAGAATTGCAGTTGAGGCTGCTCTAATGGCAGGAAAAGCTATAATGGAAATTTATCACAGCGCAGATTTCCAAGTGGTGGTAAAAGAGGATCAATCTCCATTGACCAGGGCGGATAAAAGTGCAAACGAGATTATTAATTCGATTTTGGTATCAACTGGCATTCCTGTTATAAGTGAAGAAAATGAACAGGTACCTTACAATAAAAGAAAGGATTGGCAAAGCTGTTGGATTGTCGATCCTCTGGATGGGACAAAGGAATTTATCCGAAGAAACGGGGAATTTACTGTGAATATTGCACTTGTAAATAAAGGAGAGCCAGCCTTGGGAGTGATTTTTGCCCCAGCCCTGGATATTTTATATTATGCAATAGTTCAGGAACAAAGGGCATTTAAGCTGGAGAAGGCCTCCGAATCTTTTGGAAGTTTAATCAAGGACAGTAGTGAAATTAAACCTGTTAGTTGGGATAAGGCCATAAAAGTAGTTGGCAGCCGGTCCCATATGAATGAGGCTACCCTTGAATTTATAAATGATCTGAAACAGAAACATCAATGTGAGGTAGAGCTGATTTCCAAAGGAAGTTCTTTAAAATTCTGTCTGGTTGCTGAAGGGGAAGCACATTTTTATCCCCGATTTGCACCGACCATGGAATGGGATACTGCTGCAGGACAGGCAATATGCAAGGCAGTAGGATTAAACTGCAGTATAAAGGGCGATGTCAAAACAATGGTTTATAATAGGGAGAATTTGTTGAATCCTCATTTTCTGGTTACTCATGGTCAATAAGTCCAGAAATCGTCACTTGGCCAAAACAGTGACCTGGAGGATTGTTGGGACTTTGGATACCATCCTGTTGTCCTGGATGATCTCGGGCAATCCTTATACCGGCCTTAAGATCGGGTTCTCGGAAGTAGTTACAAAAATGCTACTATACTATCTGCACGAGAGGCTTTGGTTCAATGTTAAATTAGGTGTTAAAAGTAATGGGGATGACAGTAAAAAAAGGCATCTTGCGAAGACTTTTACCTGGAGAGCTGTTGGAACCCTGGATACGATTTTGCTGGCCTGGATAGTGACAGGAAGTCCTATGACAGGGATGAAAATCGGAATGGCAGAAGTCATAACAAAAATGATTTTGTATTATCTGCATGAGCGGACCTGGTATAAATTTGATTATGGTTTATCCAATAGAAATACCCAGAAAATTTCTATGAAAAATCCTGAGTCGGAAAAAAATTTCACTTCTAATTTTGAACCCCCAAAATAATATAATTACGCACAACTATCTGATCTCAAGAAGGGATCGGAATCTCCAATTCGGCCATAGATCTTTGGTCCTCTGGTTTACGGGTCTTTCCGGATCAGGAAAGTCCACTATTGCGAATGCTTTGGAAAAGGAATTATTCAAAAGAAGCATAAAAACCTTTTCACTGGATGGGGACAACATCAGAAAAGGATTGAATAGGGATCTTAATTTTTCTGAAGAAGATCGGCACGAAAACATTCGTCGGATTGCAGAAGTCGGGAAATTGTTTACAGATGCCGGGATGGTCACCCTCACAGCCTTTATTTCACCTTTGGAGAAAGACAGGCAGTTGGCGCGGGAGACAATTGGAGCCGAAGATTTTCTGGAAATTTTCATTAATACTCCTCTCGAAGTTTGTGAGCAGCGGGATGTCAAGGGATTGTATAAGAAAGCGAGGGCAGGAGAAATAAAGAATTTTACAGGACTGGACGCTCCTTATGAGGCACCGGAAAAACCTTTAATTTAAATAAAAAACGAGGCAATTTGCGTAAATGCGGCGTGTGTCCAAAAATTTGGGGTTAAGGATCCGTAAATAAAATTAAAAGGATCGTTCGCGGCTGATGAATA
>CAMPJY010000202.1 GCA_946887025.1 uncultured Salinimicrobium sp. | reverse complement strand
GGGTGCTTCATACCAGCCGTGATCCTGAAACTATTCGCAGTCGCAGGAAATAATAGCTTCTGAAAATTATCACACAGATTAGCATTACTTTCATCAAAGGGAATTATTCAAATTTCCCCGGAAATACTCGTAGATCATCACCATGGCCAGGGTGTCCAGCTCGCAGTACTTCAGCAGGGACTGGCGGATGGCCTCGCGTTCTTCCTCGGGCATGTTGCTGTACTGCAGCTTGCCGTAGGCGGTCAGGGCCGCGCCGCCGTCGGCGAGTTCGTCCATGCCGCTAACGGTGGCCTCCAGCTGCTCCTCGGTCCAGTCCGCGAACAGCGGAGGCAGCATTTTGTAGGGACTCAGCACCTTGTCCCCCTCAACTTTCAGCCATATATGATCCTCCCCGAAATTTTTGGAAGTGAGGCCGATTTCCCCCAGTGGCTGCGAGTATTTCTGCTGCAGGTATTCCGACGCCTGCAGCACGGCGGGCAGGACGGCTTTAATGGAATTGGAGTTCCCCATGGCGGGATGATAGTAGTAATTCTTCACCAGCTCGCACAGGTCGATCATACAGCGCTCCCCACACCAGGGTTCGGCACTGCTGCCGGTGGAACGGGTGATGCTGCGGATGAAGGCCTGCAATTCCCTGCGGTCCGGTTCTGCGGAATCCTCCAGCTGCTGATAAATGGCATTGAGGATGGTATTTTCGTGATGCGAATACCTGAAGATGCTGCCGCTGTTCCCGGATAAGGCCGACTTCAGCGCCCGCACGAACTCGAAATTCGGAAACTTCCCCCGCTCAAAATTCAGGTACTCGTTCTCGTGCCGTACCTGCCCCTGACTGTCCACCGTATGATGGGAAAACTGGAAAGCCACCTGCTCGTAAGGCCTTCTGCCTTTGTTGAAGGGCAGGGCGGTGGAGCTGGTCTCGAAGTCGATGAAGTTCAGCGGAAAAGTCCACTGCTGCAGCTCCCGCCGGATTTCTTCGGAAAGTATATAAGGCGTGTCATCGCCGCGGACGGATTTCTCCAGCTGCACCCACTGCCGCTCCGTATTCGACAGCTTTCCCGCCTCCGGTTTCAGGCCCAGGTCTTCCTCCGTGAGATCTGCAAGGAAGACTTTTCCTTCAGAAAGCAACTGGCTCCCCCTCCTGAAATTCCACAGGTCAAAGATCGAGGGCTTCAGAAAATCCGCCTCCGTCCATTGCTGCTGACTGCCCCAGCATTCCTTATAACCCGACTTCAGGCCCGCAGCCTCCTCCTCGGGGGTGGCGCGGAATTCACAGCCCTTGCAGGACCAGGAAACCGGCGAATTGAACCGCCGGTCCGCCGCGTAATGCTCGGCAAAGACGGCGATGCTTTCCTGCAGACTCAGGTTTTCGTAACAGGGGTACTTCCCGCGGTCGATATCATCGAGGATTTCATCGATATTTATCCTTCCCAGCACGCTGCCGCCGATCTCCTCCAGACTGTCCACCAGCCTTGTGATCCCGGTGCGGTTGCCGGCGCTGCGGTCTATCCGGAACAGCTGATTCAGGCCCTCCCGGGGCGAAGGCTTCGACTTGTCGGCCAGCATCAGGAAGGAACTGATCTTCCACTGCGGCCGGCATTCCCGGATCACGTGCCGCTGAAAGGCCACGTCGAACAGATAGGGCTTCCAGCTGCTCACCAGCCCGCCGCGTTTCCCCAGCAGCAGATATTCATCTTCAGGATCAAAAGACTTCGCCTTCACCTCGATCAGCTGCACCCGGTTTCCCCGCTTCACGAGGATATCGGTACGGATGAACAGGTTCCCCGACCGGAAGGCCGCCTCGAAGATCACCACGTTCTCCCGCTGCAGCAGTTCCGCCGTCTGCGCCGCCAGCAGGTCATAATCCCCGTCGTTGCCCTCTATCAGCACCCCCTCCGGATATTCCAGCCGCGCGAGCTCCTCCACCTGGAATCCCCCCTGGGCCAGCGCCTGCAGAAAGGGATCGTCCAGCTGCTGATTGGCATATTCCTTCTTCCGGGTGTAGTACAGCTTGTTGGGACAGTCCAGGGCCAGCTTGAAGCGGGATTTGGTGAGAAGACGTTCAGACATGGTTTTTGAGTTTAACGGTTATGAAGATACTAAAATAGGGGTTGGGGGCGACAGGAGGTGACGTGACTGATTTTATTCCATCTTGAAAAAGCTTTAGAGGACTATTGATTAAAGCCGGAGATTTAAGAACGGGCAAAATCCAAAAGGGGCTGGTAATTGTTATGGTCGGCCTGCTTGACGGCTCTTAGGTACGCTGCTCGGGTCACGTTGGCTTTAGAAAGGCTGGCAGCCCCCCATGAAAAAGGCGCCTGCCCAAATAATTTTTCGATAATGATGTCGGCCATTACGCGGCTATGACGACCGTTGCCATTAGGAAAACAATGTATGCTTACCAAACGATGTTTAAAACGCAGGGCAATTTCTTCGGGGGAATAAATTTCGTTTTCTACCCAGAATAAGGAGTCGTCACAAAGAACTTTCAGGGCAATCGAAATCTGATGTTTATCAATACCGATGTTTTTATCGGTTTTTCTAAATCGGCCAGCCCAATCCCAAACATTGCCAAACATTCGGTTGTGCAGGTCGCAGATAAATTTTTCGGCAAACACTTGTTTAGGTTTAAACTTTTTAGTGAAAATCCATTGTAAAGCTTCTTCATTATTCAGCTGTTCAAATTCATCTAACTCGGACTTGGTGGAAATGGTTTTGATCCGTAAGCCTTCTTTTTCTTCTTCATCAATGGGAGTTTGGCCTTCCTGGTATTCCAATCCTAATCCCATAAAGTTTTAGGCATTTCATTTTTGATAATGGCAGCACGTTCTTCTATTGCGTTTTTTTGACGTTCTTTGGAAATTTCCTGGTCCTCCAATTTCATATTAGTAGAGGTTCTGGAAACAATACGTATAGCCAATTCTCTGGCTTTGCGTTCAATTAAGTCCTCCAGGGTTCCGTCTTTAGGCACTAGTGCATAGACCAATTGCATATCTAAGGCATTGGCTGCTTCTTTTAAATTTTTTAAAGTAATGCTTCCCTCTCGTTCCCTGGTTTCTATTTCCTGTGCGCTCTGCCTTGTAATTGATAGTTTATTGGCCAATTGTTGTAAGGACATTCCTAGGGAAAGCCGTATGGCTTTAACCCATCCGGTAGGTGGTGGCGTTACTTTTATAGCTGCCTCAAACCCAGTTAATTTACGGTCCAATTGATCTACTTGTAATTTTTTTTTGTTCATAACCTAAGATTTTACCCTGACAATAATAATCAAAAGTAAGATAATAACCTGACAATATAAAATAAAAGTAAAACTATAACCTGACATACTATAAATATAAGTAAGGTTATTACCTTACCTTTCTCAATTAGGAGTAAGGTTATAACCTGAGATTAGGCATTTAAAAAAACTGAATGAAGTCTCCCAGCTGGACGGAGTCTCCTGACTCCAGTCCCCTTGGGCACGAGTCTCCAGACTCGCGTGGCTCCGCAACCGGGCGGGAATCTCCAGATTCCCGTAGAATTCCCCCTTTTTCCCTACCTTAACTCCCCAAACAATTAAACTCTCCAAATCCACATGCACCCCTTCGAGGAAATAAAAACAGAACGACTTTTCCTGCGAAGACTCCGGGAGTCGGATTGGGAAATGATCTCTTACCTGCGCACGGATTCGGAAGTCAACAGATTTGTAATAAGACCGGCGGCGGAGACCAGGGAAAAAGCCCTCGAATTCATTCACCGGATCGGGGAGGAATACAAAACGGCAAAGTCCTGGTACTGGTGCATTTCCCTGAAGGAGGATCCGAAAATGATCGGCAGTATCTCTTTATGGAATTTTTCAACAGACCGGAAAACGGCGGAAGTGGGCTATGATCTTAGCCCCGGTTTCCAGGGAAGGGGAATCATGGCCGAGGCCCTGGCCGCTATTCTGGATTTCGGCTTTCAGCAGCTGTCCCTGGACAGGGTGGAGGCCTATACCCAATGGAATAACGAAAGCTCTGTAAAGCTGTTGAAAA
>CAMPJY010000201.1 GCA_946887025.1 uncultured Salinimicrobium sp. | reverse complement strand
ATTTTGTGGCCCTGACCAAGGAGCTTCCTCTGCACGTTCGGCTGATAGAATTCATGCCTTTTGAAGGAAACCACTGGAAGAGTTCTGAAGTCATCACCGCGGACCAGATGCTGGAATGGATAAAAGCTGAATACGATATCATCAAGTTAAAAGATGAGCCGCATGCCACGGCGAAGAAATATAAGGTGATTGGGCATGAAGGAACCTTTGCCTTCATCACCACCATGAGCCAGCACTTCTGCGGGGATTGTAATCGGATGCGGCTTACCGCGGACGGGAAAATGAAGAACTGTCTTTTTGGAAAGGAAGAAATGGATCTGCTTGGCCAGCTGAGAAAAGGGGAGGATATTGTTCCCCTTATCAGAAATTCCGTTTTAAGGAAGCACGCCGTGATGGGGGGACAGTTCAAGGAGTCCTTTGAAAAGGCCGATGCCTCCAGGCTCGTCAATCGCAGTATGATAAAGATAGGAGGCTAATGATTTCAGTAAAGGAAGCCAAAAAGATTCTGTCTGACAATTTAGAGCGGGGGGCAATGACGAATTGTAGTCTGCAGGAAAGCCTGGGGCGAATCCTGGCAGTTTCAGTCGTCTCGCCAATTGATGTTCCCTCTTTTGACAATTCCGCCATGGACGGATATGCCATGGCCTTTGATGGGAAAGAAAATGAGTGGCAGGTTATCTCTAAAGTTCAGGCAGGTGACACTTCGGTGGCTCCCCTGAACCCATGGCAGGCAGCACGAATCTTTACAGGAGCCAAAATACCCGAGGGTGCGGATACCGTTATTCCTCAGGAACTGGTGGAATTGGATAAGGCTGCAAATATTGTCTGCTATTCAGGAGAAAACATAAGGAAAGGAAGTAATGTCAGAATTAAAGGCGCCCAGTGTAGGGAAGGAGACCTGCTGGTGAACACAGGAACACTGATCACTCCGGCTGTCATTGGTTTACTGGCTTCCGTGGGAATAGGGGAAGTTCAGGTGTTTGACACCCCTTCTGTCGCATGCATAATTACAGGCAATGAACTGAAGGAGGTGGGGCAGGAGCTTAAGGAAGGGGAGATCTATAATTCCAATGGACCTATGCTGGAAGCCTGTCTCCGACAACTAGGAATCAGCAAGACAGTGGTATTACGTGCAGTTGACGACAAAAGTAAATTGCAGCGCCTGATCAATGGAGCCCTTGACAAGCATGAAGTACTTATATTGAGTGGGGGAATTTCTGTTGGCGACTATGATTTTGTAAAGGAATGTCTGGAGAAGGCAGGGGTAGAGCAGTTGTTTTATAAGGTGAAGCAACGCCCCGGGAAACCTTTTTACGCCGGAAGCAAAGATGGAAAATATTTATTTGCCCTGCCAGGGAATCCGGCTTCGGTGTTTAGCTGCTTCCATCAGTTTGTAAGGCCGAGCCTGAAATATATGATGGGCCACGGGCAGGTATGGGAGCCGGATGCGGTACTGGAGCTGACAGAGGAAGTGAAAAAAAAAGCCGGCTTCAGCTTCTTTATGAAAGCCAGAAGGGAAGACGGAAAAGTGCGGGTGCTGGGAGGACAGCAGTCTTTCAATCTATTGGCATTTAATGAGGCAGACGCGCTGGTAGAACTGGAGGAGGATGCGGAATTAATAAAGAAGGGAACCCCTGTAAAGGTTTACTTCCTGTAAAGATCAGGTTCAGGGATTAGAAAAAGAAATCATGCCGGACGAAATTACCTTATACCTTCTAATTTTCCTGCCTATCGCAGCTTTCTTCTACGCCTCCGTGGGCCATGGCGGGGCCAGCAGTTATCTGATGATCCTGGCCCTTGCAGGATTTGCGCCTGAAGAGATCCGTCCCACTGCCTTGCTAATGAACATTGGAGTTTCCCTGATAGCCTATTTCAATCACCGTCGTTCCTGCGATTTCCCCCAAAAACTTTTCTGGCAACTGGCCCTGTTTTCCATTCCTGCCGCATTTATTGGTGGTCTGGTGGTCGTGGATTCCAATATTTACAGGAACATCCTCGGTTTCCTGCTCATCTTCCCTGTCCTGCAGTTTTGCGGAGTTTTCCCAAAAAGCAGCCGTATGCTGGTCGAAAAGAAGTCATGGATGCCCCCACTTATCGGAATCCTTATCGGATTCGCCTCCGGATTAATAGGAATTGGTGGTGGAATCATTCTTTCACCCCTGGTACTGCTGCTCGGATGGACAAATATCAGGCAGACTGCCGCCCTGAGCGCCTTGTTTATTTTTGTGAATTCCGTTGCCGGGTATCTGGGAACCGTTGGTTTCAATGTGAATCTGGAGGGCAATCTCTGGATATTTGTTCCCCCCACCATCCTTGCGGGATTATTAGGCAGCTATTATGGCTCCCAACGCTTCAATGTAAGAGTCGTGCGGAATCTACTGACCTGTGTCCTCGCAGGAGCTGCCATTAAACTAATCTTCTCCTGATGGAATCCTCCCCAAGCATAGAAGTTTTCGTCCTGGCAGGCGGGAAAAGCAGTCGGATGGGAAAAGACAAAGGATTGCTTCCCCTAAAAGGAAAACCGATGATTTCTTATGTGCTGAAGACCCTGGAGGAACTGGCACTGCCTATCAGCATCATTGCCAATAAACCCGGATATGAAACTTTCGGTTACCGGGTGCTGAAGGATGAAATCCCGGACAAGGGCCCCATGGGAGGGCTTTTTACTGCACTTCAGAATTCCGAAGCCGATATAGTTTTACTGGTAGGTTGCGATATGCCTCTGGTTTCGACTGAAGCCTTCTGCCTATTACTCGGATCCGGAAAAGTAGGACAGATCACCGTGGCTTCTGAAGGGAAACGGATTAATCCCCTCTTTGCTCTTTATCCCAAGAAAATTAAGGAGGAGGTGAAGGAAAGTCTGGACCGGGGGGAACTAAAAATGACGGATTTTATTTTAAGGAACAGCCATATATTAGTAACTTCCATCGGTGAGAAGCTGCCCTGGGCGCTTCAGAGTATCAACGACAAAAAGGAACTACAGGAGGTAGAGGAAAAATGGACACATTTACTGTAAAGGCTTTTGGAATGCTGGCCGAGAAACTGAACCAACAGGAGGTCAGTCTGCCCTACAGCAGCAATACGGAAGAATTGAAAGAAAATCTATTCCAGTTATACCCCGAACTGAGGGGATATAATTTCTCCCTGGCAGTGGATAAGAAAATTGTAAATGAAGCTATTCATTTGAACGGGAGCGAGGAGATCGCCTTGCTGCCCCCATTTTCAGGAGGATGAGCAGATTCGCCAGACAGACCATATTACCCGGATTCGGAAAGCAAGGCCAGGAGAAGCTTTCTCAAGCCAAAGTCCTGGTCGTTGGAGCCGGGGGATTGGGATGCCCCATCCTGCTGCATCTGGCAGCTGCGGGGGTGGGAACAGTGGGTATTGCAGATGGAGACAGTATCAGCGAATCCAATCTGAACCGCCAGACCCTCTTTGGGGTAGCGGATATTGGCAAACCCAAGGCAGAAACTGCAGCCTCCATTTTAAAAGAAAAGTATCCGGATATCAATTTCGAGGTAATTTCTGAATTCCTCAGCAACCATAACATCCTGGAGACTTTGGAAAATTATGACCTGGTGCTTGATGGATCCGATAATTTCGGGACTCGCTATCTCGTCAATGATGCCTGCGTTCTGCTCAATAAACCTTTGATCATGGGCGCCATCTTCAAGTATGAAGGCCAGGTGGCGGTGTTCAACAATGGCCCTGATTCCATCAATTACAGGGATATTTATCCAAAGCCTCCAAGGGAACACGAGATTCCCAACTGTGCCGAGACAGGGGTGCTGGGAATACTTCCCGGAATGATAGGGGTTCTTCAGGCCACGGAAGCCATTAAGCTGCTCTCCGGCGTGGGGGATGTCCTGGAAAATGTGATGCTGTTCTATGACCTCAGGTCCACCAGTTTCTATAAAGTAAAGGTAACTCCCAATCCAGGGGCGAGGGAAGAAATTCCGAATAGCAGCGAGGAATTTATACAGAAGGAATATGACATTCAATGCGGGGCCGTAGAAACGATCAACTGGCAAAAAGCTATGGAATGGGCCAA
>CAMPJY010000200.1 GCA_946887025.1 uncultured Salinimicrobium sp. | reverse complement strand
CTTCCCGCTAACGAAATGAGGAGCGGGTTGGCTGAAATGCTGAAGCACGGACTCATTAAAGATGAAGACTACTGGAATCGATTACTCAGGTTGGAAGACATGAACACAGAAGATCTTGATGAGCTGATCAGAGAATCTATAGTCATAAAAGAAGAAATTGTGCTGCAGGATCCTACCGAAAAACATTTGAGGAAAAGCCTTAATTACGGCCATACTCTCGGACATGCCATTGAATCCTATTTCCTGGAATCCCCTGCAAAAACCAAATTGCTGCACGGGGAAGCAGTAGCAGCAGGAATGATAATGGAAACCTTTATCTCCTTTGAACAATGTGGCTTCCCCCCGGAAAAGCTGCAGGGAATAACTGAAGCCATAACAAGAGTTTTCGGCAAGATCGACCTGAAGGAAGAGGATTTTGAAGAAATTAAAAGCCTTTTGAAATTTGATAAAAAAAATGAAAAAGGAAATATTAATTTTGTCCTCCTGAAAGATATAGGAAAACCGGTGATCGATTGCCAGGTATCAAATGAAATCCTGGACAAGGCCTGCTCCTACTACCTGAGAATCAACTAATTTGAATTGTATATATTTTACCACAACCCGAACAAATTTTTTATTTTATTTAACGCCAGCGAGAATAGTAATTCTTATTTTCGTTACTAACGATTGACCAAAGTCCCATTTATGAAACGTATCATTGTTGATTACAAAAAATTAACTCCTGAGATTTTAGGCCTTCTTGTAGAGAAATATCCTGACGGTTATGATGATGACCAGATCATTTCTTTTAAAAATGCCAAAAGTGAAACCGTAGAAGCGGTTGAGGTGCGTACTGAAGACACCATTTATCTGGTTAAAGTAAGCACCAGGCTTGAAAACACAATGGCAAATTATGATGAAGATGATTATGAAGATGCCGATTTCAATGAACCAATCGTTGAAATGCCAGAAAAAACAAATGACGAGGAAGAATAAGAGCTGAAATATCAGTATTTAAAGGAACCATCAGGTTCCTTTTTTTTTGCGCTCTCATTTCAAGGAATGGTGTATTTATTTATTCTTTCCTTGTTCTTTTTTCGATTTATCTGAATTTGACCTCAGAGTATCTATAATGCGCTTTTCATCCAGCACCTGGCCTTTCTTCTTTTCCAGTTGCTCCAATTCCTGATAGATAGCAGGTTCGGCATATTTATTTGGTTCCACCTTTTCATTCTTATATAGAGCATATTGAACGGTAAATTCCGCCCCATAAAAAACTATCAGACAGGTGTAGTAAACCCAAAGGAGGATCAGCACTACTGAAGAAGCACCTCCGTAAACGGAGCCGGGGTCACTTTGCCCGAAATAAAAACTGATCACATACTCTCCAATTAGAAAAAGAACAGTTGTCAGAAAAGCTCCCAAATAGGTGGTTTTCCAGCGAAGTTTTACATCAGGTAACCACTTAAAGATCGCAGCAAATAAGGAAGTTATGATCCCGAAGGAAATTACAAAATCAAGAGTCCTGATCATAAAAACAGTCACCCCGGGAGCTATGAAGGAAAGATAATCTTTGACTGCGGCGATTAAAGCGGAGATGACCAGGGAAATGAGAAGCAGGAGGCCTACCACCATCACCATTCCGAAAGATATGACCCTGTTTATGATCATCCGGAGGAAGGTATCTTTCTTTGCAGCAACATTCCAGATATTGTTCATCGCAGCCTTCAGCTGAAAGAACACTCCGGTGGCTCCAAAGACAAGGAATCCCAGGCCAAAAATCAGTGCCAGGGTGGAGCTTTGGCTTAAAGCTGCATTCGCCACCATATCTTCCACTGCCTGAGCTGAATCAGACCCTATAAAATCCTCGATCTGACTGGTAATCCGCCCCTGTACCGCCTCCCTCCCAAAGAAGTATCCGGCAGTATTCACAACGATGATCAGCAGGGATGGAAGGGAAAAAAGGGCATAATAAGCAATGGTCGCGCTTCTGGCCCAGGGATCGTTTCTGTTCCAGCTGAAGTAGGATGCCCTTAAAAGACGCCAGAACCTGAACAGTTTTATTTTCATTGAAATAATCCCTCTTGTTTCCCTTGAAGGTATAAAAAAACCCCCTGAAGATCTGAAATCCAGGGGGTTTTTAATAAAAATTTGGGATTCTACATTTCTTTGAAGATAGAATGCATCAGACGTTTTTTATCATTGATGCTTTCCTCAAGAGATATCATGGTCTCCGTACGATATACTCCTTCAATATCGTCCAGCCTGAAAATGATTTCTTTGGCATGTTGAGTGTCCCGAGCCCTTATTTTACAGAAAACGTTGAATTTACCTGTAGTTACATGGGCAACAGTTACAAAAGGAATCTCATTGATCCTTTCTAGAACAAATTTGGTCTGGGAAGTGTTCTGAAGGAAGATCCCCACATAGGCTATAAATGCATAACCCAGTTTTTCATAGTTAAGTGTAAGCGAGGAACCGAGGATTATTCCTGCCTCTTCCATTTTTTTAACCCTTACATGTACCGTACCGGCAGAAATCATTAATCTCTTTGCGATATCAGTAAAGGGCGTCCTTGTATTCTCAATCAACATATCAAGGATTTGATGATCTGTGTCGTCTAATCTAAATTTTGCCATAATTTTCGAAATTAATCCGTACTTAGTATTTTTACCTGAGGCCAAAATTACTACAAAATCATTGAATTATTACGAGTTTTGAATATTTTTATTCAATTTTAAATGAAATATTATCTGTATTTAACAAAATCCCGTCAACTACATCGTTTTCGACAAGCCTATCCCCTGTCATGGAAGACACTTTTTGTCCTTGGCATTCAATATTTCGATGTGCATAAAAGCCAATTCTTTTATCTATTAGCTGTACAATTGGTTGAAAATCTATTTTTCCCTCGGCTAACTTCTCCTGATACTGGATGGCTACATCCACTTTCTCTCCTTCAACGCAGGCATTTCGAAGTATAATATCGAAAAAGTTCTTCCGGTTTTCCGGGATTTGCTCATAATCCTTAACCTCATAGTTTTTATAAGTTCCGGTGATGATAGCATTTACAGCCGTCAGAATGGCAGCAGCCATATATTTTCGCGTTTCCTCCCGCTTATAATCTTCTTGATAATGACCTGCCTCAAATAGGATGGTAGGAACATTAAAAGCCATAAACCTGTCTCCCGTGCAGTTTATATTAAATGCGTCATCAAACCTTCCAAGCTGTCCCGGTAAATATTCCTGCAGTTCTGCAGTTATATTGGCTATTACCTGCATGGCTCTCTTTCTATAAGGACTGATACTCCTTTCCATATCCAAAGCGGGCGCCAAAAAAGAGAGGGTGGCTGGTTTGTCTACCTCCCCGGCGCTGAAAATGGTTCTCTGATCGTGCAGGTTAAAGCAGAAATCAGGATCGAAGTCAGTGAAAACCTTCCTTAATACCAGGCTTTCCTCCTGAGTCAGTAACTCTGCATCCCGGTTTAAATCCACGCCATTGGCATTTTCCCTGGTATATGCTGCAGCCCCATCAGGGTTAAGCATTGGAAGGATCATAAAGGAGCATTCCCGGAATATGTCTGAAACCTCAGGGAGATCTTTATTAAGGTCAAAATATTTAAAAAGGTCGAAAAGAGCTTTAGTTGTGGTGGATTCATTTCCATGCATCTGAGACCATCCCAGGATCCTGACAGGACCATCCCCGAAACAAATGGAATTAATTGGAGCTCCCAAAGTCGAAACGCCTTCCTCTTTAACCTTGAACATACCAGGTAATGATTCCAGCTCAGGTTTAAGCATGGCGAAATTCAGATATCGTCCATGAAGATTCTGATTTTTAATGGAGCTATAGGAGTTCAGGAAAGCCTGTATTTGAAGATCATTTTTCATGTTTACAAAAGTAACCAAAGCAGTTTTTACAATTGTAAACAACAGAAAAAGCTATAGTTGTTTAATATTGTAACCATGGACCGCTGTAGAAAAAGACCCTGGCTTGGAAGATATCCAATTATCTTTTACGCAGGTATTTATCAACAACTAATTCATTTATTTTCAATTAATTACACTGTATT
>CAMPJY010000199.1 GCA_946887025.1 uncultured Salinimicrobium sp. | reverse complement strand
CCGTGGCAGCATCAAAGGCGAAACGCCTGCTCATTGATGAAGGTTTTGAGGGCGGAAACCAGGGGTTGTTCACCTAAGGTTCAGCTTCAGGGGATACACCGAACAAATTGGTATTGGAAGCCGTCTTCTACAAAGATACCTCCTCCGGAGGATGATATTGGTATTGGTGCTTTTCGTTATGATAAACCTTCTCCGATATTTCCCGTAATGATAAACCTTTCCTAATGTGGGAATTTGCCCTGAAAGGGCAATATCTTTGTAGAAAACCCTCCTCCACCATCTACCCAGCCCCGAGGTGCTGCACCGCAAGGCATCTCTTCACCGTGCAGCCCAAACAGCCACAATAACCCCGGCTCTTCCGTTATTCACGCTGGTTCCCCGGCTTCCCGAAAGCCTCCCTGCATCTTTTGAAGCTTTTAAACTTTCAGACTTTCAAGTTTCCTTATATTTGCACTTTATTTTTAACACCAGGTATGAGTAAATTATTGATAGTGGGAACGGTAGCTTTTGACGCGATCGAAACCCCTTTTGGCAAAACCGACAAGATCCTTGGGGGTGCAGCCACCTATATTGCCCTTGCGGCTTCTCAGTTTGAGGTGGATTCGGCCGTGGTATCAGTGGTGGGGGATGATTTTCCGCAGGAATACCTCGACCTTCTCAGCGAGCGTCGGGTTGACCTTACGGGAACTGAGATCGTGAAAGGCGGAAAAACCTTCTTCTGGAGCGGGAAATACCATAACGACCTGAATTCGCGCGATACCCTGGAAACCCAGCTGAACGTATTGGCTGATTTCAATCCCGTGGTGCCCGACAATTATAAAGACGCTGAAATTGTGATGCTGGGGAACCTTCATCCGTTGGTACAGCTCAGCGTACTGGAGCAGGTAAATCAGCCCAAGCTGGTGATCCTCGATACCATGAACTTCTGGATGGACCACACCTGGGATGAGCTGATGAACGTGATCTCCAGAGTGGATGTCATCACCATCAATGATGAGGAGGCCCGACAGCTGACCAATGAGCATTCGCTGGTGAAAGCAGCGAGAAAAATAGCCCAGATGGGACCAAAATACATCGTCATCAAAAAAGGTGAACACGGAGCTCTGCTGTTCCACGCCGGTCAGGTTTTCTTTGCCCCTGCCCTTCCGCTGGAGGAAGTATTCGACCCTACCGGGGCCGGAGACACCTTTGCAGGCGGATTTGCAGGTTATCTCGCCCAATCCGGTGACCTGTCCTTCCAGAGCATGAAAACCGCAGTGATTTTCGGCTCGACCCTTGCATCTTATTGTGTGGAGAAATTCGGTACAGAAAGAATGCTGGACCTTCAGAAAGAAGAGGTCCATCAGCGCCTGGACGAGTTTAAAGCCCTGACCCAGTTTGAAATAAAATTAACATAACGCCCTGTAATTTCAGGGCTTTTTTTGTGACCAAGCCAACGAAAACGATTCTCGACCTATGAGTGATGCACTGAAACATGAATGCGGAATTGCCCAAATCAGGCTCCTGAAACCTCTGGAATATTACAAGGAGAAGTACGGGACTGCCTTTTACGGGATCAACAAGATGTACCTGCTGATGGAGAAACAGCACAACCGCGGGCAGGACGGCGCGGGGCTGGCAAGCATCAAACTGAACACGGCGCCGGGCGACCGCTACATCAGCCGCGTGCGCTCCATAGCCGCGCAACCCATTCAGGACATTTTTTCGCAGATCAATACCAGGATCAACGAGGAAATGCAGCTGCACCCTGAATATGCTGATGATGTGGCCCTTCAGAAAAGACATATTCCTTATATCGGGGAACTGTTCCTGGGTCATGTGAGGTACGGAACCTTCGGGAAGAATTCCGTAGAGAGCGTTCACCCCTTTCTAAGACAGAACAACTGGATGCACAGAAACCTGATCGTGGCAGGGAACTTCAATATGACCAATGTTCACAAGCTGTTCAACAGTCTTGTGGAACTCGGGCAGCATCCGAAGGAGAAGGCTGATACGGTCACCGTAATGGAAAAAATAGGGCACTTCCTCGATGACGAGGTTGCCAAACTTTATAAAAAACTGAAAAAGGAGGGCTACTCCAAAGTGGAGGCCTCCCCCCTGATCGCGGATAAGCTGAATGTAGCCAAGATCCTGCGGAAATCCTCCAAGAACTGGGATGGCGGGTACGCCATGGCAGGGCTACTGGGACATGGGGATTCCTTCGTTCTGAGGGATCCTGCGGGCATACGTCCGGCTTATTATTACAAAGATGACGAGGTCGTGGTGGTTGCTTCAGAAAGACCTGTGATCCAGACTGTATTCAACGTTGACTTCAAAGATGTTGTAGAACTTCCTCCGGGGCATGCCATCATTACCAAGAAAAACGGGGAGGTGCGTATCAAGAAGATCATCGAGCCACTGGAGCGCAAAGCTTGTTCCTTCGAAAGGATCTATTTCTCCAGGGGGAGCGACGCTGAGATTTATCAGGAACGCAAGGATCTTGGAAAGCTGATAATGCCCGATGTACTCAAGGCAATTGATCATGACACCATTAATACCGTATTTTCCTACATACCAAATACCGCGGAAACTTCTTTCTACGGAATGGTGGAGGCGGCACAGGATGAGCTGAACAAACAGAAGAATGAAGCCATTCTTGCTGAAAAGGACAGCCTTACCGATGCCAGGTTACAGGAGATCCTGTCCCATCGTTTAAGGACGGAAAAAATAGCCATCAAGGATGTTAAACTGCGCACCTTCATCACCGAGGACAGCAGCAGGGATGACCTTGTTGCCCACGTTTACGACATCACCTATGGGGTGGTGAAACCTGAGGATACGCTGGTCATTATTGACGACAGTATAGTCCGGGGAACAACCTTGAAAAAGAGTATCATCAAAATGATGGACCGCCTGAATCCGAAGAAGATCATAGTGGTTTCCTCTGCCCCGCAAATCCGTTATCCGGACTGCTACGGGATAGACATGGCAAGGCTCGAGGACCTGGCAGCCTTCCGGGCTGCCCTTGAACTGCTCAAGGAAAGTGGCAAAGACGGGATCATCAAGGAGGTTTATGAAAAATGCCTTACCCAGGTGGATTTGGAGGATAAGGAGGTACAGAATTTTGTGAAGGAGATCTACGATCCTTTCACCAATGAACAGATCTCGGATAAGATGTCAGAAATGCTGAGTGAGGAAAGCGTGAAAGCCGAAGTGAAACTGATCTTCCAGACGGTGGAAAATTTGCATATCGCATGTCCGAAAAACCTTGGGGACTGGTACTTCACCGGAGACTATCCTACATTTGGAGGTAACAGGGTGGTAAACAGGGCGTTTATAAATTTTTATGAAGGCAAATCGGAGCGGGCATATTAAATCCCTTTCCGACAGCGTATGTTGAATTTGTGTAGTTCATCTAGTATTCAGGTACTTCATCTAAAAATAAACTGAAGCTGGTTTATTATATATACTTTAGCTGATGCCATAACATAAGTAGGTTAAGTTCATGGTAGATTTGGGGCAAAAAAGGTGGAGCTTTCCACCTTTTTTATTTTTATACCATCCGGTTTGGGAAAAAATCAATCTTTGAATTTCCCCGGATTTGAAAATCCGGGCAATTTAGTGACCTGCCTCTGGCACTTTTTATGGCTTTGGCTGGGCCCCGTTACTTAACCTTTGAACTCTTTCAACTTCAGGGCCTCCCCGTCAAATTGTCCATAGGTGTAAAAATTGATCCAGTCCCCCAGATTGACGTAGGTGGATTTTCCATTCAGGTCGATCTCCAAAGGCAGATGCCTGTGCCCGAACACGAAGTAATCGTAGTGCCGGCTCTCCAGCTTCCTTCTGCAGTACTGGATAAGCCATTCCTTTCCTTCCCCCAGGAATTCCACATCCTCTTCCCCTGAAATTGCTTTATTCTTTATTGAGAAATACTGGGCGAGCGGCATCCCCAGATCCGGGTGCAGCCAGCGGTACAGCCATTTGGCTACGGGATTGGTGAACACCTTCTTCATTCTTTTGTAGCCCTTGTCTCCTGGGCCTAATCCGTCTCCGTGTCCTATAAGGAAGCTTTTATTGTTGAAGGTGAATTCTTTGGGTTCCCTGAAGATGGGAATCTGGAGTTCCTTTTCAAAGTAATC
>CAMPJY010000198.1 GCA_946887025.1 uncultured Salinimicrobium sp. | reverse complement strand
CTGTCTGGATCAAGGATTTCAACTACTCCTATAACGAGCCCATGCACAACGATTATTTCTGGCACGATGCCTATGGGGATTATCCGGTAGTAGGGGTGTCCTGGAAACAGGCAAGGGCTTTTACTCAGTGGAGAACCCTTTACCATAACATCTACAGAAAAGAGCGTGGAAAGCACAATGTGAATTCTTACCGACTTCCAACGGAAGCGGAATGGGAATACGCGGCCCGAGGAGGTCTGGAATCAGCATCCTATCCATGGGGAGGGCCTTACACGAAAAACGACCGCGGTTGTTTTATGGCGAACTTTAAACCTTTAAGGGGAGATTATGCCGCCGACCAGGCCTTGTATACCGTGGAGGCGAAATCCTATGATCCCAATGATTATGGGTTGTATAATATGGCCGGAAACGTTTCGGAGTGGGTATTCTCCTCCTACGACCCGGCATCCTATGAGTATTCTTCTTCTATGAACCCTTCGGTAAATGACGAGGAAAACATGAAAAAGGTGGTCCGTGGGGGATCCTGGAAAGATGTGGCATACTTTCTGCAAGTCAGCTCCCGCGACTATGAATACGCCGATTCTGCCAGAAGTTACATTGGTTTCAGGACCGTTCAGGATTATCTGGGAACCGATCTTTTGTTGAACCAAAACAGGTAATGTTACCTGATCTATCTATAACTAAAATAACCTAAACAAAAAAAGAACTTAATTTTATTTCATTATGGCACAATCGAAGTCAAGTAAGAAACTAATGAACATGGTGTACGGTCTTGGTGCATCAGTTGTAATTCTTGGAGCACTTTTTAAAATCATGCACTGGCCTTTCGGTAACGAAATGCTTATTTTGGGACTTGTAGTGGAGTCCATCGTTTTTGCAGTTTCTGCTTTTGAACCTGTTGACAGTGATGTTGACTGGTCTTTGGTTTACCCGGAACTTGCAGGAGGTGAGTCGGTTGACAGAGGGAACAGGGTATCCGCTGTTCAGCAGACTGAGGAGTCTGAAGGTATGCTTTCCAGAAAACTGGATGAGCTTTTAAAAGAGGCCAATATCGACTCCAATCTTATGAATAGCCTGCGTGACAGCATCCAGAATTTTGAAGGGGCAGCCAAAGGGATCGCTCCGACTGTTGATGCCATGACCTCACAAAAGAAATACAGCGAGGAAATGACCTATGCTGCAGCCCAGATGGAAACCCTGAACAACCTTTACAAGGTTCAGGTGGAGTCAGCTTCCCGTCAGGCAGAAATAAATGAGGCAGTTGCTGAAAATGCTGCCAGACTTAAGGATCAGATGGCTTCTTTGACAAGCAATCTGTCTTCCTTGAATGGAGTTTACGGCGGAATGCTGTCCGCAATGCACGTTAAAGCCTAATTAGGTTGAATCAATTAATAATTTATTAAACTTAATTAGCTAAAATGGCAGGCGGAAAACAAACCCCAAGACAGAAGATGATTAACCTGATGTATCTGGTTTTCATCGCAATGATGGCCCTTAACATGTCAAAGGAGGTTCTTACCGCTTTTGGGATGATCAACGAAGACCTTACTGAAAGCAACCAGACTACTACAGAGCGAAACACCGCTTTCATGGCAGGACTGGCTGAAAAAGTAGAGGAACAGCCAGCAAAATATAAGCCTTTAAAGGCAAAGGCAGATAGTATAGATGCGCTTTCCGATCAATTCAACGCATACCTTGAAAGCCTTAAAGCTAAAGCTTTAGAAGGAATTGAGGAAGAGGACCTTAAAGACTATGAGGCAATGGACAAGCCCGATGCTTTGGATGAACTCCTGTTCTCCAGCGGAAAGGCGAGTAAGGCAGGAGAAGAATTCCTTGCTCAAATTCAAAGATATCGCGAAGGAGTTGCCAGCATTATAGGCGATGAATTCCCGCAGGTAGCTGCTGAGGTGAGAAGAGAATTTTCTACAGAACCTGTGAAGGACGGCGAAGGGGTTACCAAGGATTGGTTGAGCTATAACTTTGAAGGTTTTCCTTTAATAGCCTCGATTACCAAACTTACCCAGATGCAATCTGACGTAAAGACAAACCAGAGCGAGATCCTCTCATCGATGCTTTCCGGGCAGCTGATGAGCGAGGTTTCATTGACAAACTATGAGGCTATTGTAATTCCTGAAAAGACAGCTTTCTTCAGTGGAGAGAACTTTCAGGGAAAAGTTGTACTGGGTAGGGTTGACAATACTCTGGATTTTGATAAAGTAGTCGTCAATGGAAGGGAAGTGGAAAGCACCCAGGCAGGACAAGTCCAGTTATCATTCCCAGCAGGAAATGTCGGGGAGCAGAAGATATCGGGAGAGCTCCAGTTCCAGGAAGGTGATTCCATTGTGACCATTCCTATCAACAGCTCTTATAGCGTTATTCCAAAGCCCAATTCTGCTGTAATTTCTGCAGATAAAATGAATGTGGTGTATCGTGGTGTGGATAACCCTATGACTATTTCCATACCAGGAGTGGGTAACGTTAGTGCCCAGGCTCCAGGATTGAGACATGTAAGTGGACCGAATTATGTGATGAACGTGACCACGCTTCAGGCGAGAGAGGTGACCATCAAGGCCAGCGGGTCTTTGCCCGGAGGTGATGTTGTCACTGATACTAAGACTTTCAGGGTGAAGGATATTCCTCGTCCTGTGGGAACTGTAAGGGGAGAGACCGGAACTGTTAGAATGCAGCGCCAGAATCTTGCCATCTCCACTATCGGGGCTACCTTGCCTGATTTCGATTTCGAACTTGGACTCAGGGTTACAGGATTTAAATTCAAGGTTCCCGGACAACCTACCATTCTGGTGCGTGGACAACAGCTGGATGCTGCTGCTAAAAATGCCCTTGAACGTGCAGGCCGTGGGGAAACCATTACAATATTTGATATTGAAGCCCAGTTGGCAGGAAATTCCGGATATAAGCTGAAGGAAGTTTCTTCTGTACTTGTGGAGTTGACAAACTAATAAAATTGAAATTATGAACTGGAACCGATTTTTTGTTGGATTATGCGGACTGCTCGTTTCGGTGTCTTCTTTTGGCCAGAACAATATTCTGAATGCTGATACCCCCGATGAAATCGGTGGACCGACGGTAGCAGAGCTGAAGTATGGAGAGGATGAACCATTGGAATACGGGTACGTGGACGACCGTGACATTCTGTGGTCCAAAACCACCTGGGAGGTCATAGACCTTGATGAGCGGGTGAATTTCCCGATGTACTATCCCATCGATACCAATCAGATAGGAAGTTCCAGACGTTCCCTTTACGATGTGCTGGTAACGAATATCAAGAATGGGAAGATTCCGAATATCTATGCGGATTCCTATTTCAATGATAAGAGGACCCTTAAGGACATCAGTGCTGCCTTGTCAAAGGTAGATACAACGGACCTTGGGATCGAGCAGTACAATGCCGGGGAGCAGATCGATCCGCAGTTTATCAGCAGGAGGGATATCTCTTCGGCTGACATTACTGAATATCATATCCGCGGGATCTGGTATTTTGACAAGCGCCAGGCCGAACTGAAATATCGTTTACTGGGGATTGCCCCGGTAGCTCCGGATGTTAACTTCATCGATTCTGACAATCCACAGCTTGTGGAACTGTTCTGGGTATGGTTTCCCGGTGCCAGAGAGGTGCTCAATGAGAACTATGCTTTCAACAGTGAAAATACCTCACAGCCCATTTCCTTCGATCATTTATTGAATGCCCGAAGGTTTAATGCGGTGATCTATGCAGAAGATAACGTACAGGGAGACCGGCAGGTCAACGAGTACATTAGCAACAACGCCTTTATGCAGTTGCTGGAGTCTGACAGGATTAAGGAACAGATCAGAAACTTTGAACAGGATATGTGGAATTATTAAAATTCCGGATTTAATAAAAAGAATGCCCTTCCTTCGAAGGGCATTCTTGTTTTAAAATGAATTTGTTTTAACTCCATCAACACACCCGGGGCTCATCCTTCTGTGCTCTTTTTCTCTCCATTCTCCAATCTTCTTCCGCATCTTTTTTCTTCGGCCTTCCGGCTTCGGACTTCCGACCCTTCCACTCTCCACTTTCCACTATCTTTCCTACCTTTGCCCCATGCTGGATTATATAATTGTTGGCCTAGGCCTCAGTGGTGCCGCCCTTGCCTCC
>CAMPJY010000197.1 GCA_946887025.1 uncultured Salinimicrobium sp. | reverse complement strand
TTTACTGATCTCTTCCCTATTGGCGAGACATTCATTACATGGAAAACGGATGAAATGGGTCTAGGGGAAGATGTGATCCAGACTATCAGCGTAATGGATTCAGAGGTACCTGTCATTGCCGGAGTGGAGCCTGTAGTGCGGGATAATGATCCTGGAAGTAATGGAGCTGTAATCCAAGTGGAAAAACCAGGGGTCTCAGATTGTATGGAAGTAATTCTTTTAGGAAAAAGAAGTGATGGATTACCGCTAGATCAAAAATTTCCGGTTGGAGAAACAATCATTACCTGGGAGGCAACCGATGGGAGGAATATTTCCATGCCCGTTGAACAAAGAATCATTGTTCGGGATGTTGAGCTGCCTGTAATTTCCGCTCCACAGAACATCACAGTGGTTTCCAGCGGTGGGAATTGTGGTTCATTTGTGAATATCGTACCCCCTTTCGTGAAAGATAATTGCGATATGTCTCAGCCACCCGTGGGAATCCGTGAGGATAATTTGGGTCTGGATGACAAATATCCTGTTGGTACGACAAAAATCAAATGGACTGCTATTGATGTTAATCAAAATGAAGCTATTGCATTGTTTCAGACTGTAAGTGTTTCCGAACAGAATCCGGATGAAGTAATAATAACAGGTCCTGAGGGTCCCCGAATAATAGGCGGCCCTATAGAAATGACGGCTGGTTTTACCGATGAGAATTTTATAGAAGCCAATTGGAAAATATTAGAAGGCGGGGTCGTCATCCAGGAATCGGATAATAAGCTTATCTCGCCGAATATCATGCAAACCAGCCACAGCTTCGAGAGCCTTCCTGCAGGCGTTTACACCGTTTCGTTGGCATTAAAATACGATTGTGGCAAGGAGGTGGTCAAAAACTATGAATATGTGGTTATCTATGATCCCAATGGAGGTTTCGTAACAGGCGGGGGGTGGATCCATTCTCCAGTCGGGGCAATGCGTGAGCCGGAAAAACTTACAAAAGAAGGAAAGGCAAATTTTGGTTTCAATGCCAAATATAAAAATGGGAAGAACGAGATAAACCAGGTTGACGGGGAAACCAATTTTCAATTCAAAGCGGGAGACCTTCATTTTAAAAGTTCCTCCCATGATGCAATGTCACTTGTGGTTTCCGGCGGATTTAAGGCTACTTATAAAGGGGTTGGAGAACTGAATGGGGAAGAGGGATTTAATTTTATGGTTACTGTCATTGATGCTGATGAAACGGAGAATTACCTGACTGACCTTTTCAGAATCAAAATCTGGAGAGGTGGTGTTGTGGTCTATGACAACAACATAACTAATATCGCAGAAGATGCAGATCCTGCCACGGAAATTGGAGGTGGTTCTATTGTGATTCATAAACCCCAGATCAATAATAAAACAAGCGCTTCAGATGTGTTACAACTCGAGGAGAAGGAAGAGAGTGATATCCTGGAGGTTTTTTTCGCTTACCCCAACCCGATGGAAAGCAGCACAATAATAGAATTTGGTTTAACCCGCTCAACTAATGCTGTACTGAGTTTGTACGACCTGAATGGAAGGGAAGTGCGACGACTCTTTGAGGGAAATGTAAATCAGGGGGAAGTATATGAAATTGAGGTACTTAGAAATAATATTATGAGTGGGACCTATATTTATCGTTTGACCACGGGTTCAGGAAAAGTTTATCAAAAACAGTTAGTGGTGAGGTAGGATCAACAAATAATCAAAGGAGCTCCTTCCTGATCTACTGAAAAGTCTGGGGGGACTTATGGAACAGGAGAGCTCTTTTAAATAAATATTTTACAAAAAAGTTCATGAGAAGAGTTTTTGCAAATTACAGAGAAGAGTCTTATCTGCTCCTTGTTGGTTCAAGGTAGCAGGGTAGGTTAATAATTGGAGACTACCTGATAAGACTCTTTTTTAAAAGAAATGATTAAAAGTCGAAATATGAAGTAAGTTTAATTAAGTGCAAGTGGAAGTGGGAGAGGTCCCGTCAGAGAGGCGGGGCTTTTCTTTTTGCCTAAAAACTTTTACTGTTTAATCTTATCTTTAGTGGCAATGGCTTCCATAATCATGGGAGCATGGATCCGGGAGTTTTCAATAAACCATTTATGGGTTTCAACGCCTCCACAAATTACTCCGGCCAGAAAAATGCCTTCTATATTGGTCTCCATAGTATGAGGGTTGTATAGAGGGATCTTTTTTCCGTCATCAGACAATGAAATCCCAAGAGTTTTGAGGAACTGAAAGTCTGGCCGATAACCCGTCATCAAAAGAACAAAATCGTTTTCCAGGATAATTTCTTCTTCTCCGGTTGAAATGACGACTTCGTTTCCTTTTATTTCCTTTATTTCTGCATTAAAAATGGCCTGAATACTGCCCTCGTCTATTCGATTTTCAATGTCTGGTTTTACCCAGTATTTTACCCGATCCCCAATTGCAGGATTCCTGACTACCATGGTAACTTTCCCACCCTTCCTGTATATTTCAAGAGCCGCGTCAACAGCCGAATTGCTGGCACCTGCAACGACTACTTTCCGGGTTGCGTAGAAATGTGGATCACCATAATAATGTGATACTTTTTCAAGATCTTCCCCGGGAATATCGAGGTAATTGGGAATGTCATAAAACCCTGTTGCAACTACGACATTCCTGGTGGAATAAACTCCCTTAGTGGTCTGCACCTGGTGCAGCTTTCCTTCAGATACGACTCCGGTGACTTTTTCGAAGAGATGAATTTTTAAATGGTTTGAGGTGGTAATCCTGCGATAGTATTCAAGTGCTTCCGCCTTTCTAGGTTTCGGATTGTTACTGATGAAGGGAATATCATCAAGTTCCAGTTTTTCGGAAGTGGAGAAAAAGGTCATGTTCGTCGGGTAATTGTACAGTGAATTTACCAGACATCCTTTTTCGATAATAATATAAGTGAGTCCTTTTTTCTTTGCCTCCAGACCGCAGGCGATACCTATGGGACCACCTCCTATGATAAGGACATCAAAAGGAGCTTTGGGGTTATGAGTTGGCAAGGGATTTCAGGTTTTTAATAGTTTCAGAAGGATTTTCTGCTTTAAAGACAAAACTTCCCGCTACCAGAACATCGGCTCCTGCTTTCACTAATTGCCCGATATTTTCACTGGTGACCCCGCCGTCGATTTCAATCAGGGTAGATGCGCCTGCTTCCCGAATGATTTCTTTAAGTCTTGTAATTTTATTGTAGGTGTTCTCAATAAAACTTTGCCCTCCGAATCCCGGGTTCACGCTCATAAGACAAACAAGATCAATATCAGCAATAATATCTCGAAGCAGATCTACATTGGTGTGAGGATTTAAGGCCACTCCTGCTTTCATTCCTTCTGTCTTGATAGCCTGAAGACTCCGGTGCAGGTGAGTACAGGCTTCATAATGAACCGTTAAATTATTTGCCCCCAGTTTTGCAAATTCCTTGATATACCTATCAGGATCGACTATCATCAAATGGACATCAATAGTTTTGCTCGCATGCCTGTTAATGGCTTCAAGCACCGGCATCCCAAAAGATATGTTCGGTACGAATACTCCATCCATGATATCAATGTGAAACCAGTCTGCTTCACTCTGATTGATCATTTCCACTTCCCGCTGTAAATTGGCGAAATCGGCGGCTAAAACTGAAGGTGCAATTAATTTTGGTGTCATAGAAGTTTTGTCGTGAATATGCCTCAAAAATAACAAGAATAAAATAAAGAAAACGCTAAGTCGCCTCTTAGTTATTTTAGTCATTTAAGAAACGGACGGGATGTCTTGTAATTTACCCTGTGGGCAAAGAGGGTGAGGGTCTGTGAAGATGTATGAAATTCATAAGTTATTGGAAATTCGTATATTTAAGTAGATAATGAAAATGGGAATTAAAAACAACAGCTATGGAAGTGGAGGAAGAGCCAAAAAAACAGAATAAAGCAGGAAGGTTGGGGTGTTTAATAGCTATAATAATTATAGCCTTACTTGTTATAGCCTTTTTTTCTGGAATATTTGATTTCCGAGAGATCAATAATTAACCGAAAATTCGACTTCAGGTCTCTACTTATTAATGTATGGCGATAACAGTATTTCCGCCTAATTTTTAAAGTGGTGGAAAGCAGCAAAAAAAATGGACCCCGGTAATCACTCCGGGGTCCTTTCATCAATCAAAAAACGAACAGTTATTCCCGAAGGATATACTGTTGTCATCTTCAATAGGA
>CAMPJY010000196.1 GCA_946887025.1 uncultured Salinimicrobium sp. | reverse complement strand
ACATCGGTAAGCGTACCTCTCTCAAATTCGGCGGCTCCCTGAACGGTGTTTACAAGGTTGCCGATAAGGTCGTTTCTTCGCTGGTAGGAGCTTTCCACATCAGCCCAGGTCTTTTCTGCATTCGCCTCTCTTTCAACGGCGGTATTATAGATGCCGGATGACCAGGCGACGATGATGATAATGATTACCGCAATGATTCCTACGGGGATTAGCCACTTTTTCATATTATAGTTGGTTTTTTAATTGTATTAAGGTCGATTTTATGTTTTCCAGTTTCCTGATGATCTCAAAATTGTTCAGGGTCTTCTTGCCTTCCTCCTTCAGATGGGTTTTTGCGCCTTCCAGGGTAAAGCCTCTTTCCTTGACCAGATGATAGATCAGTTCCAGGTTTTTAATATCCTCGGGAGTAAATTTACGATTTCCTTTGGCATTTTTCTTGGGTTTAATGACATCAAATTCCTTTTCCCAAAACCTGATCAGGGAAGCGTTGACCTTGAAGGCTTCCGCGACTTCCCCAATTCCGTAATACAGCTTTTCCGGAAGGTTTACGTGCATTAATCGAGGGATTGGTTTTCCTGTTCGGCCTGTTCGACGATCTCGTTGTATTCCATAGGTGACAAATGTCCGTAATAGAAGTTCAGCGGATTGATCTTTTCGTCATCCTTGAAGATCTCGTAATGTACATGCGGCCCCTGGGAACGGCCGGAACTTCCGACAAATCCTATCAGGTCCCCGCGCTGCACCCGTTGCCCTTTCTTTACATTGTACTTGTAAAGATGAGCATATAAACTGACATAACCATAACCATGGTCGATCCTGATGTGATTTCCGTAGCCGCTGGAGCGGTTGTCTGCCCTGACCACGATCCCGTCCCCGGTGGCGTAAACGGGAGTGCCCTTTACTGCGGAGAAATCCATCCCGTAATGGAACTTCCTCACCTTCGTGAATGGATCGGTTCTCCATCCGTATCCGGAGGCCATCCTTTTAAGATCCTCGTTCTTCACGGGCATGATTGCAGGAATGGAAGCCAGCAGTTTGGCTTTGTCCTCAGCAAGGTCTGCAATTTCATCCAGGGAACGCGACTGGACGACTATCCTCTTGGTGAGGATATCCAGGCGTTTGCTGGTTTCGATGATAAGTTTGGAATTGTCAAAGCCTTCCAGGTCGCGGTAGCGGTTGATACCTCCAAAACCTGCCATCCGCTGTTCCTCCGGAATGGGGTTGGCTTCAAAATAAAGGCGGTAAATGTTGTTGTCTCGCTCCTCGATATCCGCCAGTACGCGTTGTACCTGGTCCATTTTCTTGTTGAGGAGTCCGTACTGCAGCTGCATGTTCTCCAGCTCCCTTTCCAGCGCCTTCTCCTTGGGGGTCTCGATCGCCGGAATGTTCAGATATATCAGCAGAAGCAGGAATCCGGCAAGGAAAGATCCCAGTATCCCTACCAGTGCAAATCCAATGCGGCGACCTTTCTTTCGCTCTATTTTTTTATAGGACAGGGTGTCACTATCGTAGTAATATTTAACCTTAGACATTAGTTAAATTGTGCTATTTTTGCGTTATGTAAGAGGGCCTGAAAACCGGCAATCCTACAAGGTGAAACGAACAAAGATAAAAATTGTTTTTCCACCGTTATAAATTTAATAAAATTTGAATAACCCGCAGTGCATGAAATCACAGGACATCCGAAATAAATTTTTAGAATTCTTTAAGACCAAATCCCATGCCATTGTGCCCTCTGCGCCCATGGTGATCAAGGATGACCCTACGCTGATGTTCACCAATGCGGGGATGAATCAGTTCAAGGAATATTTCCTGGGCAACGGGATCCCGAAAAGCAGCAGGATAACCGACACCCAGAAATGTCTGCGGGTAAGCGGGAAACACAACGACCTGGAGGAAGTGGGGAAGGATACCTACCACCACACCATGTTCGAGATGCTGGGGAACTGGAGTTTTGGCGATTATTTCAAGAAGGAAGCCATTCACTGGGCCTGGGAATTACTGACCGAAGTCTATAAAATTGACAATAACAACCTGTACGTTTCTGTTTTTGAAGGGAACGAAGAGGAAGGCCTGGCCATGGACATGGAGGCCTATAACCTGTGGAAGGAAATCGTCCCTGAGGACCGTATCATCCTCGGAAACAAGAAGGACAACTTCTGGGAAATGGGGGATCAGGGGCCTTGTGGACCTTGTTCCGAGATCCATGTCGACATCCGTTCTGCAGAGGAAAAAGCCGCGGTACCCGGAAGGGATCTGGTAAACAACGATCATCCGCTGGTAGTGGAGATCTGGAACCTGGTATTCATGCAGTTCAACAGGAAAGCCGACGGGAGTCTTGAAAAACTTCCGGAGCAGCACGTGGATACGGGGATGGGTTTTGAGCGCTTGTGTATGGCACTGCAGGGGGTGAAATCCAACTACGATACGGATGTTTTCACGCCACTTATAAAAGAAATTGAGACAATCACCCAATCCGTTTATGGAAAGGATGAAAAAATTAACATCGCCATCCGCGTGATCGCAGATCACATCAGGGCGGTGTCCTTTGCCATAGCCGACGGACAGTTACCCGGAAACACCGGCGCCGGATATGTTATCAGAAGGATCCTGAGAAGGGCTATCCGCTACGGGTTTACCTTCCTGAACCAGAAAGAGCCTTTTATCTATAAACTGGTCGGTCCACTTAGCGAGCAAATGGGAGAAGCCTTCCCAGAATTAAAATCTCAGAAGAACCTTATCGAGAATGTGATTCGGGAGGAGGAGCATTCCTTCCTCAGGACCCTGGATCAGGGGCTGGTGCTGCTGGCGCAGATCATAAAGGATACCAAAGGAAACACGGTTTCCGGAAAGAAAGCTTTCGAACTTTACGATACCTACGGTTTCCCAATCGACCTTACGGCACTTATTCTAAGTGAAGAAGGTCTCAGCCTCGATCAGGCGGAATTCGAGAAAGAACTTCAGAAACAGAAGGAACGCTCCCGCAGCGCTTCCAAAGTGACCTCAGGGGACTGGGAGATCCTTTCTGATGAAAACAATAAAGGTTTTATTGGCTATGATACCCTGGAAGCGGAGGTGAAGATCACGCGTTACCGCAAGGTGGAGAGCCAGAAGGAGGGCGAACTGTACCAGCTGGTGTTCAACCAGACTCCCTTTTATCCAGAAGGCGGAGGCCAGGTAGGGGACAAGGGGTATCTGGAAGGCCCTGCAGGGGATGTGGTGTATATCCTCGATACCCGGAAGGAGAATAACCAGATCATTCATCTGACCAAGACCCTGCCTACAGATCCCACGCTTAACTTCAAAGCGGTTGTGAATGCGGCCCAAAGGGCAAAGACCGCTGCAAACCATTCCGCTACCCACCTGTTGCATCAGGGATTGAGAAAAGTCCTGGGCCCGCATGTGGAGCAGAAAGGTTCCATGGTGCAGAGTGATTATCTGCGTTTCGACTTCTCCCACTTCAGCAAAATGACGCCTGAGGAAATCAAAGAAGTGGAGAATTTCGTGAATGAACGTATCGCGGAACAGATTCCCTTAGACGAAAAACGAGAGATCCCTTTTCAGGAAGCCGTGGATCGAGGGGCGATTGCCCTTTTTGGAGAGAAATATGGTGACAAGGTGAGGGCCATCCGTTTTGGCGACTCCATTGAACTCTGCGGAGGGACCCATGTCAACAATACCGCCGACATCTGGCATTTCAAAATAGTCTCAGAAGGAGCTGTTGCTGCCGGGATTAGAAGGATCGAAGCCATCACTTCTGAAGGGGTGAAAGAATATTTCAGGGAACAGACCGAAGGCCTTGCCGAGGTGAAAGCCGTTCTGAAGAATGCCAAGGATCCTGTAAAAGCGATCCAGAGCCTTCAGGAGGAGAATACAGAGCTGAAAAAGCAGGTGGAGGCACTTCTTCGGGAAAAAGGCAAAAACCTTAAGGGAGAGCTTAAAAATGAGCTGCAGGAGATCAATGGGGTGAAGTTTCTGGCAAAGAAACTGGACCTGGATATGGGCGGGATCAAGGATCTTTCCTTTCAGCTGGGAGACGAATTCAACAACCTGTTCCTGCTGTTTGCCACGGAGGAAAACGGAAAAGCCATGCTTTCCTGTTATATTTCCAAAGAACTGGTGGCTGAGCGCGACCTGAATGCAGGAAAAGTTGTGCGAGAGCTTGGGAAGTACATCCAGGGAGGCGGCGGAGGCCAGCCTTTCTTCGCCAC
>CAMPJY010000195.1 GCA_946887025.1 uncultured Salinimicrobium sp. | reverse complement strand
CTATTCCACAGTATCCGTCTTCTTCTTCCTGCCTCCCAGGATACCACCCAGAATATCTTTGGCAGCCTCCTTCACCTTGTCCCGATCTGAAGGGGGAACAGTGTCGGTTGTCTGTTGACCCGTGGCGGTGGTGTCGGTTTGGGTGCCTCGGTTTCCTGTGATGATACCTGTCAGGATATCCTTGCCCTTCTCCTTGAGATTCTCCTTCTGGTTTTCGATGATGGATTGGGTAAGACTATTTACCGCCTGGTCCATATTGAGGCTGATGGCAGGATTCTGGAAACTTCCCGAAATCCCCACGGGCAAGGGCACCGTGGTATTGGCGAGTTCCTGGGAAGTCAGTTTTGACAATACGCCGCTCAGGCTGCTGCCCAGCATCTGTGCAGGGATATCCAGGGTGAGATCGTAATCCATGGACATGTCAAAGCCATGGCTTCCCCCGGCGGTGACCTGGATTCCCTTCACCGTAAAGTCGAAAGGTTTCACCTCCACCCTTCCGTTATTAAAAGTGAGGTAGGTCTGCAGGTCATTCAGGTTCAGGTTATCGAGGTTTATGAAGGCCAGGCCTTCGTCCAGTTTAGCCAGTAAAGGCGTTTTTTCCGGATCCACCTCGGCCCCCAGGACCTGCGCAAAAGCATTCCCTGCCAGGGTCTGCAGCTGTGGGGTGAGATCGTCGTTCAGGTTTCCCTGAAGTTTTAGATCGGTAGTCAGTTTCCCCTGAAGGGCCTCCACGATGGGGGCCAGATTGCGAAGAAGTTCCAGCCCATTGAATGACTGGGCAATGTCAATGGCATTCAGGTTCAGGTTCATATTGAAATCAGGCACCGCCCCTTTGGTCGATACCTTCCCGTTAAGGGCAATGCTTCCGTCGAACAGATTGGAAGTGATGTTGTTCAGGGAGGCGGTTTCGTCGACTATACGGACAGAACCTTTGGTGTCGGTGAGGGTCAGATTATCGTACAGTACCCTGTCTGCAGAAAATGTCAGCAAGGCATCGAGGAAAGAAGGGATTTTTACCGCTTCCCCCGCCGTTGCTGCTGGGGCGGTCTGCTGCTCTGTCTCGGTTTTTTCAGCTTCGGCCTCCGGCTCGGTGTCGGCGATCATGAAATCGTTCACCGCAAAGGTGTCGGAGGTGACATTGAACTGGCCCTTCAGTTTCTGGTCCGTGAACAGGAAGCCCATCAGGTTCTGGATGTTTCCGGAGATATTCAGGTCCGTCTGCCCCGTCTTTGCCTGCAGGTTTTGTAGTTCGATATTCTCGGACTGCATGTTGATGGTTGCCGTCTGCATCACCACCTCATTGGGAATTTCAGGAGAAGAATAGCGGAAATCCCGGATCACGGCAGTTCCATTGCTCCTTATGTTCTGGTACTGTTCTTTTTCCACGGAATTCATGTCGAAACTGGTGGTCACGTCTGCAGTGACTATCCCGTTGAGGTCCTGCTCCAGGTCAAGGGGGTAGGCCTGCTCCAGGCTGGCGAGGTTGATGGTTCCTTTTACCGCCAGGTCCACCAGCATGTTTTCGGTCAGGTTCCTGAGCTTTCCTTTGGCATTGAACACATCCTCATCGATCCGGAAATTCAGGTTGTTGATGTTTACGTAGGTATCTTCCGCAATTCCGGTCTCATTACGAACTTCTGCCAGGATGGTGATGTCCTGTACCTTCTTGGGCAGGTCGGGATATTTGAAAGAAGCGTTTTCCGAAGCAATGGAGATATCCATTTTAGGAATGTGGGTCTCGTCGATCCTTCCCTCGATGACACCCTCGACCACAAAATCCCCACTGGTTTCCACATTTTCGATATTCTTGGAATATTCCTCGGGAATGACCGCGAGGAAGTTCTTGAAAGACGAGGAAGGGGTCCTGAAAGAAATATCCACCTCATTATAGTCTTCGTGGACCTGTACAAACCCGTCAAAGGTGAGGGGAAGCTGATTGATGGTGGCTTCGTTCTCCAGAAACGTATATTTCATGTTCTCCAGGTCCATTTCGAAATCGGCCTGCAGGGATACCTTGTTCTTGTCCAGATATTCGGTCCCGTCCATCGCCAGGCTCACCAGAGCGTTGGAAGTGGTTTCAAGGGTAGAGGTGCTGGCGGAGAAATCCCCGGTGCCCTCGTGGTCAAGATCCAGTACGTGCAGCTCCAGCCCGGAACCCTGATCGACATAATTGACCTGGGAATCATTGATCTCGTAATGTTGTACATCGAACTGAAACCCGGTGCCGGCCTGGGTGGTATCGGTGATGGGGGCGTCTTTTTTGACTGCGATATCCCAGTTGGCGTTGCCTATGCTGTCGAGTTTCAGGTTAAGGAGGGTCCGGTGAATGGCAATGGCATCCACCTTTTTGGGTTCGTCGCTGCCCTTGAAAAGTTCCATCACCGACATTTCCAGGACGATCTCATCGCCAAAGGCCAGGGTATCGCCTTCAAAGGGAGCATTGTTGACGATTAGGAGGTCGTCGATGCTCAGGGTGGCGTCGGGAAAATTGCGGATCAGGCTCAGGTCTATATCCGCAAAGGCGACCTGCGCATTCAGGTTCTCGTTGATGGTCTTCAGCACCAGGTCCTTTATCTGACCCTTGAAGATAAACGGGGTGAGGAAGAGGAACAGGAGCAGGATCCCTAAAACGATTCCGGTTATTTTTAAGAATTTTCTCATAATTATTTTTATCATTTGGCTTTGCTGGCCGAAATCTCCAGATTCCAGCCAGGTTCCGCTCTGATCCGGAGATCAGGCGCAGCGCTCGTGCCTGCGGCACTTTTTTCGCTCGTCCCTCTTTACATTATCAAAAAGAACAAGGCACGAAACCATTACTGGCGCGTGCTCCAGTGCTTTTTTTAAACACTTATGAACAAATGTAATAGTATATGATTTTGTTTTATTTAATTTGCTGTGAAATTACGATCCTGCCCCCTATTAAAATTTTCTTAAATACCCTTGAACCCCTCTCGCACCGTACATATAGCCCTTGGAAGCAACCAGGGAGAACGTTTTGATTTTCTTCAGAAAGCAGTCAATTTCATTCATGAAAATATCGGAGAAGTGACTGCGGTTTCCCGGGTGTATGAAACTCCTGCCTGGGGTTTTGAAGGCAATGCATTCCTCAATGCCTGCGCTTCCGTCCAGTCACGCCTAACGCCTGAGAAATTGTTGGAAGAACTGCTGAAAATAGAGACTTCTCTGGGCCGGGAAAGGGATCAGGACAAGAGATATAGCAACAGGAGCATTGATCTGGACATCCTGCTTTTCGAAGGGGAAACCAGGCAGACAGAAAGTCTGAAAATTCCGCATCCTGAGATGGAGAAACGAAGGTTTGTGCTCCTGCCGCTGTCGGATATTGCAGGGGAAACAATACAGCCTGTCTCGGGGAAAAAAATCAAGGAATTGCTGGAGACCACTGGGGATTCTTCGGAGATAAACCTATATCCGGAGGCTTTGGAGATTCCGGAAGCCTTCGACTTCAGTAAATTCAGTTATATTGCGGTGGAAGGGAACATCGGGGCAGGGAAGACCAGTTTCGCCACCATGGTTTCCCAGGATTTTAATGCGAAACTGATCCTGGAGCGCTTCAAGGACAATCCCTTCCTCCCCAAATTCTATGAAGACCAGCCCCGCTATGCGTTTTCCCTGGAGATGTCCTTCCTGGCGGACCGTTATCAGCAGCTGGCCGATGATATTGCCCAATATGATCTTTTCACGGATTTCGTGATCTCGGATTATGACGTGTTCAAATCCCTCATTTTTGCCAAGATTACCCTGCACGAGGATGAATATAAACTGTACCACAAGCTGTTCAACATCATGTATAAGGAGCTGGTGAAGCCGGACCTGTATATTTACCTGTATCAGAATACCGAAAGGCTGCTCGAGAATATCCGGAAGCGCGGAAGAGAATATGAGCAGAATATCAAGCAGGACTACCTTGCCAATATCAACCAGAGCTACCTGTCCTTCATCAAGTCGCAGCCGGGATTGAATGTGAAGATCATCGATATCTCGGAGATGGACTTTGTCAACAACAGGAGGGATTATCTGAAATTGCTCGAACAACTTAAGTAGGGAAGCGATTTATGGCGTTCTTCTCGCTGCGTGACACGCGATAAATCGCGTCTCTACTCATTGATTTTTACCCTCTTTCCATTTTCGAAAACACATCCCACAGCACCACCCCGGCACTCACCGAGATATTGAGGGAATGCTTGCTGCCCAGCTGCGGGATTTCAAGGACGCCATCGCTGGCGGAAACCAC
>CAMPJY010000194.1 GCA_946887025.1 uncultured Salinimicrobium sp. | reverse complement strand
TTATCCGCCATGACCTGCGCCAGTTTGGCGTCGTACAGCATCACGGGTACTATGGCAGCATCGCCATCGATTATATCAAACCCGGCGTCCTTAATACCTTTTTTGAAATATTTGGTGTTGTCCTTAAGGGTGTTTCTAAGGCTGTCGTCTTTCTGAATAAGGTCAAGCACCTTTATGGAAGCCCCCACAATAGCCGGAGCCAGGGAATTGGAGAACAGGTATGGTCTGGAACGCTGACGCAGCATCTCGATGATCTCCTTTCTTCCTGTGGTATATCCCCCCATGGCGCCTCCAAGGGCTTTTCCGAGGGTCCCGGTGATAATGTCTATGCGGCCCAGCACTCCTTTTTCTTCCAGGGTACCGATCCCGTTTTCTCCGATGAATCCGGTGGCGTGGGCCTCGTCGATCATAACCAGGGCATCATATTTTTCTGCCAGGTCACAGATCTTGTCCAGGGGTGCCACCAGGCCGTCCATGGAGAACACCCCATCGGTTACCACGATTTTGAATCGGGCCCCGTCTTCGTTTGCTTTCTGAAGCTGTTTCTCCAGATCCGCCATATTGTTGTTCTCGTAGCGGTACCGCGCTGCCTTGCACAGGCGCACCCCATCGATAATAGAGGCGTGGTTCAGGGAATCAGAGATGATGGCATCCTCCTGTGAGAACAGCGGCTCAAATACCCCTCCATTCGCATCAAAAGCCGCAGCGTAGAGTATGGTGTCTTCCGTACCATAGAAATCCGCGATTTTGGCTTCCAGTTCTTTGTGAATATCCTGGGTACCGCAGATGAACCGGACGCTGGACATCCCGAATCCATGGGTATCCATGGTATCCTTGGCTGCCTGCACCACCTCGGGATGTGAAGACAGTCCCAGGTAGTTGTTGGCGCAGAAGTTGATGACTTCCTGCCCGCCCTGAATGCTGATCAACGCGCCCTGGGGAGAGGTGATAATACGTTCTTTTTTATAAAGTCCTTCTTCCTTGATCCCTTCGATTTCGGCTTTTAAATGCTCTTTTAATCCTCCGTACATGATGATGTTTTTTACAAAATTACATTTCTTTTTTTAACCAGAAGCTGCCGCTCCAAGGGAGCTTAGTTTTAAGGGGAAAATACGTTTTCTACAAAGATGCCCTGGCAAAGCCCCTAAACCACCTGCACCCTAACCTCCTCATTGATATAGACCAGCAATTTTCTGCCCACAGTATAACCCATCTCTGAAAGCACCTGGGCATAACCGTTAATCTGTACCTGATGGGATGACAGGGCTGCCCCGGTTTTATAATCCAGGATATCTACCGTGTTCCCCCAGAAGTTCAGGCGGTCGGGGCGCAGGATCATTCCTTCCTTGCTGATGATATCCCGTTCCGTGAGGGTAGTGGAAAGGCCTGAATAAAACTCCGTCAGCTGCGGATGCTCGATCACGTTATTTATCAAAGCTTTTAAATCAGCTTCCTCTTCCTTTCTGAAAAGCCCTTCCGCCCTGGCTTCTGCAAGCACCCGCTCCACATCCTCCAGCCGGGTGATCTTCGCGAAGAGCTCGTGGATAAGATGCCCCCTTTCGATGGCCTTCTCCTGTTGGGAATCCCACAAAAGGCCGGCCCGGGTAACGATGGAAAGGCCCTGCCCCTCAGTGGCGGTGGAATAGAACACCTGCTGCTGCACCGAACTGCTGTCTTCCCCCGGCTCGGGAATGAAATTTGCGGCATCCCCGATTTCGTAACTACTGCTGCCATCCCATTTTCCGCGGGACTTAAGGAAGGAGATCAGGAGTCCGGAGATCCTGTTCGGATTTTCATTCCCCTTTTTATCAAGTTCCATCTTCGAAATCACATACAGCTGTTGCACCGGACGGGTTAAAGCCACATACAGCACGTTGAGGGCATCCAGCTGGCTCTGGCAGCAAAGCTCGTGGTACAAAGCTGCGGCTTCCCCACCCCAGTTCAGCATCTTCTGGGAAGCATTAAGATAACCCACGGGCAGCTGCTCGTTGATGGGCTCTGGCAGCGAAAGCCATAAGGATTCCCGCGCCACATCCTGAATACTGCCATTGGCGAAAGGATAAATAACAATGGGAAATTCCAGACCTTTGGCCTTGTGGATCGTCAATATCTGAACAGCATCCTCGGTTTTGGGCGCCACAATGCTCAGGATATCCTTCTTCTGGTCCCAAAGCTCCAGGAACCCGAACAGCCCCGCGCTGTCTTTCTGGGAAACCTCATACACAAAATCGAGGAAAAACTGTACGTAGGCGTTGGAGGCGGTCACCACTTGAAAACTCCTGATGATGTATTCCACTGCCTCATACAGGGAAAAGCCGTTGACCTTGTTCATTTCGAAATCAAAGCCAGATTCCTTCAGGCTGTCAAAGAAAGCCTGGTTTTCCAGGTGGATACGGCTGGAAATGAATTCAAAGGAATTCTCATGCTCCAGATGCTGCTCGAGCAGGTATTCCAGGACCTGCAGCTTCAGTAACTTGTCCTTCCCCTCAATGGCGAACCGCAGCACCGCGCTAATAAATTTTACTTCAGGAGCCCTTGCCACCAGAAGGCTCTGGTAGGATATAATGGGGACCCCGTTTTCGCTGAGGAAGTTGGCAATGGCAATGCCCTCCCTTCCGGTGCGGGTGAGGATACAGACATTGCTTTTGGAAATCCCCTGCCCCTCCAGCTTTCTTACGATCTTCAGCACCTCCTCGGGATACACCTGCATTTCCTCCTCGGCATTCTCAGCCTCCACGAAGGAAAGCTTCACGTAGCCCTCACGCTGGCTGGCGGGCTCCTGGGAACTGGAGTGCCTGAAAAGATGTTTGTGCTCCTCGTCGGAAAAGCAATCGGCACTATACTGGAAAAAGTCATTGTTGAAATCCACTATGGTTTTTGTGCTCCTGTAGTTTTTGGGCAGCACCACCACCTGCTTGTTTTCGAGGTTGAAGGGATTCTTCTCGCGGCAGAGCTCCATGAACTGTTCTGCTCTCCCGCCACGCCAGCGGTAGATGGACTGCTTGGCATCCCCGACCAGGGTCAGGCTTCCCAGCTCATTGGCTTCGTCCTGCGAAGTGAGGGCGTGATCGATCAATGGGATCAGGTTTTCCCATTGCAGCTCTGAAGTATCCTGGAATTCATCGATGAAATAATTGCGATACCGCTCCCCCAGCCGCTCGTAAATGAAGGGTGCGGGCTGATCCTTAACTGCCTTGGCGATGGTGGCGTTGAAATCGGATATCAGCACTATGGACCGCTCCTGTTTGATGCTCTCTATTTCATCCTGAATAGCGCTAAGCAGGGATAAGGGGACAAGGTTCTTCTGCACTGCCTGAAGAAATTCCATGCCAATCAGCTTGTGCTTTGCCTCCTCGAAAAGCGCAACAATCTCAGGTTGCAGCTGGTCCAGCAGGTCTTTTTTGTGAGCCTCCACTCTTTTGGGGTAAAGACAGGCTTCTGCGAGGTTCACCTGCCAGGCGGCATCAAATTTATGATTAAAATTTCCACCCCTTAGTTTCTCAAAGAATTTCGGGCAGTGCCCTCCACTAAAATCCTCCTGTTCCAGCCCGTTTTGCTCCAGAAGACTAAAAAAATTACGGGCTGTTTGCACAGCGGCCTCCTCCAGAATCAGGAGCTGTTCTTTAAGGTTTTTCGAAAGCTCCTCGAAATCCTCCAGCTTTTTGTCCTTCAGCCGCTTGAGAAAAGGCTGGTTGGTTTCCTTTGTGAGCAGTTCGGCGATGGCATAGAGATCCCTGGAAATATCCCAGCTCTTGTCCTCATCCGTTTTGCCGAGAGCAAAGCTGACAAGCACCCTGGTGAGCCTTTTATCTTCCCCTGCCTTGCTCAGCAGGCGATCCACCGCCTCCTGCAACACCTCGCTGCTGTTGAGTTCCACCTCGAAATTCAGCGGCAGTCCCAGATCCTTTGCAAAGCTGCGCAGCACCCGATGCGTGAACCCGTCAATGGTCGACACCTCAAAGGCTGCGTAGTTGTGGATAATATTCTTCAGGATAGCGCCAGCCCTGCTGCGGATCTGCGACTCATCCAATCCTGTTTCCGCAGAAACCAGTTTCCGCAGGTCCAGGTACTTCTTCGGGCATTCTTCTCTTGAAAAGGCGAACAGGCTGTCGATGATACGGCTCTTCATTTCGGCAACCGCCTTGTTGGTGAAGGTTACCGCCAGGATCTGTTTATAGGCATCCTTGCGTTTCCCCCTGAAAAGCAGGACGAGGTATTCCTTGACCAGGGTAAAGGTCTTGCCCGATCCGGCAGAAGCGTTGTAAATGGTGA
>CAMPJY010000193.1 GCA_946887025.1 uncultured Salinimicrobium sp. | reverse complement strand
ACATTCTTCTCCAGTTTATAAACTTCCAGCCTTCCCGCGTTTTCAATAGCCGTATTAATGTCCTCCAGCGGATGACCTATTCTGTCGAGACCTTTGGCAGTCAGGCGGGCCACAGGAGAATTTGCCTGTGCACAACGTATACGCGCCGATTCAATATTACCTGCAAGTACGCTGTCCTTGATCTGGTGCATGAAATTGCTGTCAGTTTCTGAAGCGGCCTTAATGGCAAATAAACGCTCGAAATAAATGTAAACCGCTACAAAAAGCAGCACAAAGAGAATTATGATGATCACTGTACCAGCCGTTCCGCCACTGAACAATAAATCCATTAAGGATAGGGTCTTTTCTTCCACTAAAGGCTCGACCTCCTGAGCTGAGTTAACAAGAGTGTCTTGCTGAAAAAAGTTTAGCATAGGATTGAATTAGGATTTTTAATCTAACGTGAGTTTGTAAATTTAATTGTAAATATAAGTAGGCTTTCATTTATTACCACCCAAATCTCCGAAATTAAATGGGTTCGAAAATTTAATTTTTAAAAGGAACTGGCTTTTGAAATTTTCTAAGGCATGTTTAACTGAAAAGCCCTCTATACCAGCTTCTTTAAAGCAATCTCAAAGGCAGTCCTGCTAAGGTTGGTCTTCCCCTTGTTGTTTTCGAAAACCTCCTGCAGCGCATTTTTAATGGTTTGGGAGGTATCACTGAAAATCGCCTCATCCGTCATCTGTACCCTCTGTTCCATAAAATACGCAAAGACACGGGCCATTCCGCAGTTGGAGATAAAATCCGGGATCAGGCTCACCCTTTCGTCGGTGAACTCCATGATGGGCCCAAAGAAGATCTCCTTATCGGCAAAAGGCACATTGGCCCCGCAGGAAATCACTTCCAGTTCAGTGTCGATCATTTTGGTGATCTGGTCCTTGGTAATCAGCCTGGAAGCCGCACAGGGCGCGAAAATTTCCGCCGGGACGGTCCAGATTTTCTCATTGAGCTCCTCAAAAGGGATAAGCTCACTGCTCTGAAGCGTATTGCCTTTTTTATTAAGGAAAAGCTGCTTGATCTCCTCAAAACTGAATCCTTCTTCCCTGATAAGTCCGCCTTCCCGGTCGATGATCCCTACGATCCTGGCCCCCATTTGTGCCAGATAATAAGCCGCTGCGGAACCTACATTTCCAAAACCCTGTACAATCGCCCTTTTTCCTTCCACGCTGCTGCCTGAAAGCTCGTAGTAATTCCTCACCGCTTCTGCCACACCATACCCGGTGATCATGTCGGCTACGGTATATTTTCGACTCACTTCCGGAGAATAGATCGCATTTTCCAGGACCTTAATCACGCCCTGCCTCAGTTGCCCGATCCTGTTGATCTTGTCAGCCTCCGAAGGTTGAAAATGCCCGTTGAACACGCCTTCCTGAGGATGCCAGACGCCACTGTTCTCTGTAATTGGAATAACCTCATGAATCTCATCCACATTCAGATCGCCCCCGGTTCCGTAATAACTTTTCAGTAAAGGGGAAACTGCTTTAAACCAGCGTTCCAGCACTCCCTTTTTCCTGGGGTCGTTAGGATCGAAATTGATTCCCGACTTGGCGCCTCCGATTTCAGGGCCTGAAACCGTAAATTTCACCTCCATGGTCTTGGCAAGGGAAAGCACTTCATTCATGTCGAGGCCCTTGCGCATACGGGTTCCTCCCCCGGCAGCACCTCCCCTTAAGGAATTGATGACGGTCCAGCCTTCGGCCTCGGTTTCGGAATCCTTCCAATTAAAAACAATTTCAGGGGCTTTATTTTCGTATATATTTAATAAATCTCTCATAGTTCTACTGATTTGGCACAAATATAATAAACTAAACCTGCTAAAGACAGGGGTCCCTGGGTAATTTCAGGAAGGGTTCTGCTCCCTGTCAAAATCAAGGCAGAAACATATTAAAACCATATCACAAGCATTATTTAATGGTTGTGATATGGTTCTGATATGGTTGTGTTATGCTTGTGATATGGTTTTAACAGGGACCAGAAACGAAGGAGTCACCTTTGAGACAGGGGCTCAGGCAGGCAGGTATATTTTTCCGGAACTGTGGTCCCTAGCTGCCCCCGTAACGCTGCCCAGCACATTGATCTCACCCCGCAATCGGAGGATCCCCAGAAATCCAAAGATCAGGGCCTCCTTATTATTTACCAGTTCGGCAGAGGGCATACAGATCAGGCTGTCGGTTTTCTTTTTAATTTCTTCCATGAGAAAGCCGTTAAAGGCTCCGCCCCCGGTGACCAGTATTCTGGAGGATGGCTGATTGTCGAAGCAGCTCGCTATCTGCCCCGCTACGTGAACTGCATAGGTATGAAGGGCAGTGCGGACATCGATATTCTTTAAAAGCGGAAAGATATGCTGGTTCACCCATTCAATCCCCAGGGATTTCGGAGGCTCCAGACGATAAAACTCGAGGGACTCCAGCTTCTGCAATAATTCGGGATCCAGATCCCCTGAGGCAGCTATTTCCCCGTTCCTGTCATAAGGCTTGCCAAGCTTTTCGGCCAGCTGGTTCATCACCGTATTTACCGCACAAATATCGTAAGCGATCCGCTTTCCATCTATATTGGTTGATATATTGGCGAACCCGCCAAGGTTGAGGCAGTAGTCGTAATCCCCGAACAGCAGCTCATCCCCTATCGGAACCAGCGGAGCTCCCTGGCCTCCCAGCTCCACATCCTGCACCCGGAAATCGCAGACTACAGTCTGGCCTGTCAGCTTTGCCAGCTCCGGAAGATTCCCGATTTGCAGGGTATAGCCATTCTGCGGCTCGTGTTTAATGGTATGCCCATGGCTGCAGACCGCATCCAGATTCTTCAGATCATGCTCCCTGATAAAGTCTGTTATCAGCTCTGCTAGGAAAATCGTGTACTCCTTATTTAATTTCTCGAGCTGAGGCTCCTCATAGAAAACTGCCTCCGCCAGTTTCTTTTTCCAGGCCTCAGGGTAGGGAAAAGTATCGGCGGTTATGATCTTATATTCCCAGGAAAGCTTCCTGTGGAACTTCAGCAAAGCCACATCTATTCCATCCAGGGAAGTACCCGACATAATTCCCAGCACCAGGTATTCATTTTTTTCCATATCAGTAAAAATAGCCAATCCTGATTGAAAGTATGCTCTCAAAAAGGTATCTTTGGTCGCAAATTTTCAATTGTATAAATAACAGACGGAATGGATTTCAAATATACTGAAGAACACCTGATGATAAAAGAGGCAGCTCGCGATTTTGCTAAAAATGAACTGCTTCCCGGGGTGATAGAACGAGACGAAAAACAGGAATTCCCAAAGGAACAGATCAGAAAAATGGGGGAGCTGGGTTTCCTCGGAATGATGGTTCCTACGGAATACGGTGGCGGAGGAATGGACACGATTTCCTATGTTCTGGCCATGGAGGAGATCTCCAAGATCGACGCTTCCGCATCCGTGGTGATGTCCGTTAACAATTCCCTTGTCTGCTGGGGGATCAGCGCCTATGGCAACGAGGAACAGAAACAGAAATACCTGAGCAAACTGGCTACGGGAGAGAAACTGGGAGCCTTTTGCCTTTCAGAACCCGAAGCAGGCAGCGATGCTACTTCCCAGAAAACCACTGCCATCGATAAAGGGGATCATTATCTTCTGAATGGTACAAAAAACTGGATCACCAACGGAAATTCGGCAGATTACTACATCGTTATCGCGCAGACTGACGTGGAAAAGAAACACAAAGGCATCAACGCGTTTATAGTTGAAAAGGGCTGGCAAGGTTTTGAAATAGGCGCCAAGGAACAGAAACTGGGGATCAGGGGGAGCGATACACATTCCCTGATGTTCACCGATGTGAAAGTTCCGAAGGAAAACAGAATTGGGGAAGACGGATTCGGATTTAAATTTGCCATGAAAACCCTTGCGGGAGGGCGAATAGGGATCGCTGCTCAGGCACTGGGAATAGCTGCCGGGGCATACGAACTGGCCCTGGAATATTCCAAGGTCCGAAAGGCTTTTGGCACCGAGATAATGAATCATCAGGCCATAGCCTTTAAACTGGCCGACATGCACGTCGCCATAGAAGCCGCCCGTCATCTGGTGATGAAAGCGGCCTGCGACAAGGACAATGGCGAGAATTACGACCTTTCCGGCGCCATGGCAAAATTATTCGCTTCCAAGACCGCAATGGATGTCACCATTGAGGCGGTGCAGGTACACGGAGGAAATGGATATGTGAAGGAATACCACGTGGAGCGCCTGATGCGGGATGCAAAAATCACCCAGATCTATGAGGGAACTTCTGAGATCCAGAAGATCGTGATCTCCAGAAGTATATTAAGTTAGAT
>CAMPJY010000192.1 GCA_946887025.1 uncultured Salinimicrobium sp. | reverse complement strand
CTTAAATGCGACGGGCAGAAGGTGTTTGAGGTGGTACAGAAGGCGGTGTAGAGATGGTTGGGCTAAAGCCCATTTTAGAAATCCACTGGAAATCCGGGCTTAAAAGCCCGGGCAATTCAATTATTCCTTTACAATTTTGAATTGCCTCCAGCTTCAGCTGGAGGGTCAGCAATCATTCCTATGTCCTCCCGGGCTTTAGCCCAAAAATTTCCGGAGGCTAAGAAAGATTATCTGCGAGAAATCCGCGAAAATCTGCGGGAGATTACCCCTCCCTACGGCTTCACCTCATCCGCATTCACATGCTTCTTCTTATCGGTGAACAGGTAATACGCATTCACAAACACTATGGCGCCATTGGTTATGATCAGAGGCCAGGAATCCAATAAGAACCCGTAGGTCACGAAGAACAGGCATCCAATACTGTTCACATACCTCAGCGTCGTGATGTTCTTCATAAAGAACGACAGCAGTATAAAAAAGGAGGCCAGGTACCCGAACCATTCCACATAAGAGATGCCCAATATTTCCATAACAAAACCATTTATAAAGAAAAACGCCCCGAAGGGCGTTTTAAAGGTATTAAATAATTTTATTTCTTTTCCTGTCGTTCTCCGTCAGGTAGATCTTCCGGAGTCGGATGTGTCGCGGAGTCACCTCCACATATTCGTCTTTCTGAATATATTCCAGGGCTTCTTCCAAAGAAAACTTGATCGCAGGAACGATCTTCGCCTTGTCGTCAGCTCCTGAAGAACGTACGTTGGAAAGTTTCTTGGTCTTGGTGATATTCACCACCAGGTCGTCCTGACGGGAGTTTTCCCCAATTACCTGGCCTTCGTAGATATCCTCTCCCGGATCCACAAAGAATTTCCCTCTGTCCTGAAGTTTATCAATGGAGTAAGGGATGGCTTTCCCGGTTTCCATGGATACCAGGGAACCATTCTGTCTTTCAGGAATCCCACCTTTCAGCGGCTGGTATTCCTTATATCGGTGCGCCATGATGGCTTCCCCAGCGGTAGCAGTCAATAACTGGTTACGCAATCCAATGATACCTCTTGATGGGATCATAAACTGGATAAGCATGCGCTCCCCTTTCGATTCCATGCTCAGCATTTCCCCTTTCCTGATAGTCACCATTTCCACGGCTTTCCCTGAAACATCTTCTGGAAGATCGATGGTAAGCTCTTCAATAGGCTCGCATTTCACGCCGTCGATCTCTTTGATGATCACCTGCGGCTGTCCAATCTGAAGTTCATAACCTTCACGACGCATGGTTTCTATAAGAACAGACAAGTGAAGTACCCCACGGCCGAAGACCATGAATTTATCGGCACTGTCGGTTTCCTTTACCCGTAGAGCCAGGTTCTTCTCCAGTTCTTTGTACAAACGCTCCTTGATATGTCGGGAGGTAACGAATTTTCCATCTTTTCCGAAGAAAGGGGAATCGTTTATGGTGAAGAGCATACTCATGGTAGGCTCGTCAATGGCAATAGTCTTAAGTCCTTCAGGGTTTTCAAAGTCGGCAACGGTGTCCCCGATCTCAAAACCTTCAATTCCAACCAGCGCACAGATATCTCCAGCCTGCACCTCGTCGGTCTTTCTACGGCCCATGCCTTCAAAAATATGCAGTTCCTTGATCCTGGTTTTCTTCACAGTACCGTCTCTTTTAACCAGAGACACCTGCATTCCCTCTTTTAAGGTTCCCCGGTGCAGACGCCCGATGGCGATCCTTCCGGTGAAGGAAGAGAAATCAAGGGAGGTGATAAGCATCTGGGTAGTTCCAGCCTCCACTTTCGGGGAGGGAATGTGCTCGATCACCATATCCAGAAGAGGTTCGATGTTCTGGGTCTGATTTCTCCAGTCGTCGCTCATCCAGTTGTTCTTGGCAGAACCGTAAACTGAAGGGAAATCAAGCTGCCACTCTTCGGCACCCAATTCAAACATCAGGTCGAATACTTTTTCGTGTACTTCTTCCGGAGTACAGTTTTCCTTATCTACTTTATTGATCACCACACAAGGTTTCAATCCAAGATCGATCGCCTTCTGCAATACAAATCGCGTCTGTGGCATGGGTCCTTCGAAAGCATCCACCAGCAGCAGCACCCCGTCGGCCATGTTCAGTACCCGTTCCACCTCTCCCCCGAAGTCGGCGTGACCCGGAGTATCGATGATGTTGATCTTGGTTCCTTTGTAAACTACGGAAACGTTCTTGGACGTAATGGTGATCCCGCGCTCGCGCTCCAGATCATTGTTATCCAGAATCAGATCTCCGGTATTTTCGTTTTCCCTGAAAAGTTGGCAGTGGTACATAATTTTGTCCACCAGCGTAGTCTTTCCGTGGTCAACGTGTGCGATAATCGCAATGTTTTTAATAGCTGTCATATAAACGCCTGATTTTTAAGGCTGCAAAGGTACGTTTATTTTTTTCGAAAAATACAGGGCATTAAGCTATTTCTGTGCATTTTTTAACAGCATATAAGAAATTGATAATAAAACACTTAGGAAATAGGCGATTCCGAAGCTTTTCCTCAAATATAGATCGTCTTTTAATTCAACTTTAAGAACATTCAGCCATGGAAAAGGGAATTTCAGATCTTATTTTTGGCCTCTGAAGATTAGTTTTGTATATTTAAGTAATTAATTAACAGCTTATTATGTACGCGAATATTAATTCAAAAACCCAGAGATATGAAAACCAATTCCTACTTTCAGTACATGCTCTCTGCGGGTTTAGCAATTTTCCTTCTGGCATTCACCAGCACCGCGACTGCCCAGAATGAAACTCTTGACTACGCCACGTCAGTTGAAGATCTAGAAACAGCCAAGGAAACCGTACAAGCCTACGAAGCCCAGGACTGGCAAAAACTCCGGACTTATTTAAAAGAAGATGCCCAAATCTATGGCCTGGCAAGCTTTGACAGCATGGATGTGGATGGAACCATTTCCTATTGGAGTAAAGGAAGCGAAACGGCTTCCCCCGAACTAAAAGACAAGACCTGGCTGGCGGTAGCTATCCCCGATGGGCCGCGCGAAGGTCACTGGGTGTATCACTGGGGGGTAAATACGCTGTCCTATACTAATGGAGAACGAATCACCTTCCCTTACCATATCGCCTTGAAAATAGAGGATAACAAGGTGGAGGAGGCCCATTTCTACTACGACAACATGAAGATCATCCGGGATATGGGATATGCCATCAGTCCTCCTTTGGAAGATGGGGAACCTGTGGAGGAAGTGCTTGATCTGAATTTTGAGAGCAGTGATAAAAATTAGCTAAACAGAAATTTCAAAAAAGGTATCTTTGCAGCAAAGATGCAATCTATGGAACTAACGAAGATCCCTCAGTTAAAATATGCCGATTCAGACAACTTTTTCCTGCTCGCCGGCCCTTGTGCCATTGAAGGGGAGGAAATGGCTTTACGGATCGCCGAGACCATTTTAAACATCACGGATAAACTGGAGATTCCATGGATCTTCAAAGGTTCCTTCAAGAAAGCGAATAGAAGCCGTTTAGACAGCTTTACAGGTATAGGAGATGAAAAGGCACTGAAGATCCTGCGCAAGGTCTCTGAGACCTTTAAAGTGCCTACAGTGACGGATATTCATGAAATAAGCGACGCTTCCATGGCAGCCGAATATGTGGATGTGCTGCAGATTCCTGCATTCCTCGTACGCCAGACGGACCTGCTGGTCGCTGCTGCGGAAACCGGAAAAGTGGTAAACCTGAAAAAGGGCCAGTTCATGAGTCCCGAAAGCATGAAGCACGCGGTGACCAAGGTGACCGACTGCAACAATGAACAGGTGATGGTAACGGATCGGGGCACCATGTTCGGGTATCAGGACATGATCGTGGATTTCCGAGGAATTCCCACCATGCGACAATATGCCCCTACGGTACTGGACGTAACCCATTCCCTGCAGCAGCCCAACCAGAGCAGCGGCGTTACGGGAGGACGACCCGACATGATCGAAACCATTGCCCGTGCCGGGATCGCAACAGGAGTCGACGGAATCTTCATAGAAACCCATTTCGATCCCGCCAACGCCAAGAGCGACGGTGCCAATATGCTGGATATACAGTATCTGGAAAGACTCCTCTCCAATTTAACTGCAATAAGAAAGACCGTCAACCAGTTAAAGTCCTGACACCGCCCTACCAGGTCCCTATCAAACAGTCACTAAACAGGCACTAAACAGGCATATCACAGGCCGTAAAGCCTGTTTACCCCCTGTTTAGTCCCTGTCAGGTCCCTGTTTAGTCCCTGTTATATACGGAGCTGGTAGGGAGATGGTAGAGACGCAATACATTGCATCTCTACGGAATACAAAAATCCCAGACTCCGACGAATCGGAATCTGGGATTTTGGAATTTGGAATTTGGGTTTTAATTTATTGGAATTCCCTTTTACCCACACTTGGAATACCCGCAGCTCTTACACTCCAGA
>CAMPJY010000191.1 GCA_946887025.1 uncultured Salinimicrobium sp. | reverse complement strand
TCTCCCAGATCTGGGTGCCGTTGTTGGAGGCTGGTAGCTTCACTTTTCCGGACTTTTGGATCTTGCCGTCCACCTGATAAGGTTCCCAATACAGCCAGCTCATCTCGCCCGTCGCCAGTTCGTCATTCGGCTTCAGGTAGCTGTGGGTGACCATCACGATGCGGTGATCCCGGTGCTCCATTGCGGCAACATTTTTTGCCCAGGTGACAATGGTATCACGCGGGGCGAATTCCATGGTCATGAAAAGGTAATCCCGCCCGTTCAGGTCTTTGATCTCATAGGCCGAATTCGCCAGGGTCTGTTGCCCCGACTACTCGCGGGCATTCTGGACCAGGTGTTTCTGGTTGAGGAAGTTCTTATCTACCGGAAAGAACTCGTTGTACCGGGAGGTCCTGTTTCCGGCGGGATCAATACTGTAGTCATGGTTGCCGGTGGCGGCGAGGTACGGCACCTTGCTATTCAATCGGTCGAAAGCCCGCGAGACGGCTTCCCACTGTCGCTGGGTCGACTGGTCGCCGTCATAGTCGGTGGCCAGCTTTTCGTTGTTCTGAATGACTCCACTATTTGGCTACCAGCTTTAAGCAAAAACCCCGGAATCCTAGGATTTACGAGGGTTTTTCATTTTTAAAGATGTCAATAAATACCATCTAATATCATATAGAAGGGGACCAATTCGGGACCCTTTTATAGTTTTAAAAAACGCCCCCCTTTGGATAGCTATTTACTTTAAATTCAACACTCTACAAAGGTCCATTTTATCTACTTTAGGAGACCAATTCGGGACCTTATTTAGACGACCTATGGACACCACAATTTATTTAAGATTCTACCTTAAGAAAAGTAAGATCAACAGAAAAGGCCTAACCCCAGTAATTATGCGGATTACGCTGGAAAGAAAACGTTCAGAAATAAACATCGGGCGGACCGAACTGGGCATTAAAATTGTAGAATGGGTCTCTGTCCATCCATTGATTTGCCAGAGCAATCAAAATGAAGGTCTTTTTCAATTAAGGTTCTAATTTCCTCTTCATTTAAAAACTCACGTTCTACAGTATAATTTTCTTGAAGTTGTTGACGTATTTTAATGCTGAGTTGTGATATTAAGTACTGGAGATATCACCACCGGAATCGATGGAGGTAAATGGATCAGAATAAAAAGAACAAAAACAAAATCCCTCAGCAGTATTCCCTTATTACCGATAGCTGAAGAAATTATAGATCGTTATCTGGATCATCCTGAGGTTAAAAAAGGTGAATGTGTCCTCCCTGTTCTCAGCAACCAGAAATCTAACGCATTTCTCAAAGAAATTGCACTTATGTGCGGCATCAAGAAACCTTTAACTACCCACCTCGCCCGTCACACTTTTGCTACTACCGTTACCTTAACGAATGGGGTGCCTATAGAATCTGTGAGCAAGATGTTAGGTCATAAAGATCTTAGGACAACCCAACATTATGCAAAAATTGTTGATAGAAAGATTAGTGACGATATGAAGGTGCTCCGAGAAAAACTAGAGGAAAAAACATTAAAAAGAGATGTGGAAGGTAAATAAGTATAAACTATAACTTCTCCCGCTCACCTTAATTTTCTCTTCAGGCTACTGGGAATTAACTATATCCTGCAGCGCTGGTATGTGTGGTCGGGGCGCTGGTAGAAGTGCCGGTAATGTCTAAATTAAACTTATAACATCTCCAAAAATAATTATCAGGCTTAAAGCTCGATCCAAAATAGGAATCTCCACAAAAAGTAACACGATACTGGCGATGAAAACCGCAAGCCAGCCAACGGCATCCTCCAGCAGGTGAATGGTCATTACCTGCTTGTTCATTGATTTTCCGGATTTAATTTTCCAGGCGGCTAAACCATTAAGGGCAATTCCCAATACTGCGGTACCGAGCATCCAGTAAACCTCGGGCATCTGTGGATTCATGATCCTGTTGATGGATTCGTATACGATATAAATGGAGCCCAGCAGAAGAGTGATGGCGTTAATCATGGCGCCCAGCAGGGAAAAGCGGGCATAGCCGTAGGAATATTTATCGGTAGGTCCCTTTTTGGATTTCTTCTCAAAATACCATCCCGCACCCAGGGAAAGGCTGTCGGCAAAATCATGAAGTGAGTCGGCCAGGATGGCAATACTGCCGGAGATGATCCCGCCTATCAATTCCAGAACCGTGAATGCAAGATTTAAAAAGAAGGCCGTACGGGTGCTGTTATCTTTCTTTTCCATCTACAGTTATTAAATTCATTTATCTAAAAGATACAAAAAAATCTTTTTCCATTAGTACTCGCCCCTTCCTGCTTGTTTCAGAAGAGAGCGTACCACTAAAATTTTATTTTTTGCAACCTTATGGCATTCAGTATCGCCAGAAAGGCCACGCCCACATCGGCAAAGACCGCTTCCCATAAGGAGGCTACTCCGAAGGCCCCAAAGATCAGGACCAAGGCTTTTACACCGAAAGCAAGGCCGATGTTCTGCCATACGATCTGCCGGGTTTTTTTACCAATTTTGATGGCTGTAGCTATTTTGGAAGGCTGATCGGTCTGGATCACCACATCGGCAGTCTCTATCGCAGCATCAGAACCCAGTGCGCCCATAGCCATTCCTACATCAGCTAACGTGATCACGGGCGCATCGTTAATGCCGTCTCCCACGAAAGCTACCTTTTTGCCCTGCTTCTTCAGCTCCTCTACCTTGGTCACCTTGTCCTGGGGCAGCAATCCGCCAAAAGCCTGATCGATCTTTAACTGCCCCGCTACCTTCTGAACAATGGAATCCTTGTCGCCAGAAAGCATAACTATGGTCTTGATTCCATACTCACGGAGTTGTGCAATGGCAGAAGCTGCATCCTCTTTTATTTCATCCGCAATAGTAATGTAGCCTGCATATTGTTTATCCACCGCCACCACAACGATAGTTTCCACGATCCCTTCTATCTCAGGATCATAGGCAACATCGAACTTCCGCAGCAATTTTGCATTCCCCACCAGCAGTTCCTTTCCGTCTACTGTTCCTTTTAATCCATGTCCGGCAATCTCTTCCACTCCCTGCACCTCCAGAGCCTTATAGGATTCTCCGGAATGCGCAACCACCGCCGAGGCAATAGGATGGGTGGATTTACTCTCCAGAGCCGCTGTAAGGGCTAAAAATTGCTCCTGAGGCATGGTTTCCGCTTTTACTTCCTGAACTTTAAAAACCCCTTCTGTAAGGGTTCCCGTTTTATCCATTACTACCGTATCAACTTCCGTGATTAAGTCCAGAAAATTGGACCCCTTGAACAGCAATCCATTTCTAGAGGCGGCACCTATTCCTCCGAAATAGCCCAGGGGGATGGAAATAACCAGGGCACAGGGACAGGAGATTACCAGGAACACCAGCGCCCGGTAGAGCCATTCCTCAAAAACATAGACTTCCACAAAGAAATAAGGCAGTAGGGCTAGCCCAAGGGCTAGGAAGACCACTATGGGGGTATAGATTTTTGCGAAACGAGTGATGAATTGCTGGGTCTTTGCCTTCCTGCCACTGGCTTCTTCCACCAGCTTCAGGATCTTGGAGAGGGCACTGTCCTCGTAGCCGGAGGTAACCTTGAGCTCCACCAGTTTATCCAGATTGATCATTCCGGCAAGAACAGTCTCGCCTCTAAATTTCGTGTCGGGTTTAGATTCTCCCGTGAGGGCGGCGGTGTTGAAGGAGGAGCCTTCGCTGAGGATCTCCCCGTCAAGGGCTACCTTTTCTCCCGGTTTGATTTGAATGACATCCCCGATCTTCACCTCCTTTGGGTCCACTATTACAACCTGCCCGTTTCTCAGCAGGCTTACCTCTTCCGGGCGATTGTCTATCAGAGCTTTTATGGAGCGACGGGAACGGGCAACCGCTGCTTCCTGGAAATGTTCCCCTATCACGTAAAACAACATTACGGCTACCCCTTCTGCATATTCCCCTATGAAAAATGCCCCCAGGGTAGCGATGCTCATCAGAAAGAATTCGTTGAAGATATTTCCTTTTCCAATGTTCGAGATGGCATGTTTTACCACCTTCCCCCCAACCAGCAGATAGGAAAGCCCGAAGAGCGCAAGGCGGATATACCCGCTGAACCATTCTACTTCAAAAACATCGAGGGCGATCCCGGCCAGTAACAATACCAGACTAACGATGGTCGGAATATAGGAAGTTTCTTCCTCGTCGTGCTCATGGTCAGGTTCCGCGTAAGCCTTTTCTTCTCCCGCCTTTGGTTTGGGCCCCGGCTCTTCTGCCGTTCTCGGAGAAGTGATGGTCATGTCTTCAAGGTCTTTATTGGTATGCTTCTTTTCTTTTTCCATAATTCATTTTTTATAAAAGATTTATGCCTGATTTTTCCAAAAGACCCAACCAGTGAATTCAGGAACCAACTCAGTCTTTGGAAAGTTTCAATATCCTGATAGCTCCTTTTAATACAAAGCTGAAAACGATGGCCCCAATTATAAGGTCCGGCCATT
>CAMPJY010000190.1 GCA_946887025.1 uncultured Salinimicrobium sp. | reverse complement strand
AAATGGCCATAGCCGCATTAGGGGTAAGGATATCGGTGGAAAGGATGTCAGCGGCGTCAAGCTGATATTCGGTCACGATTTCCCCGTCCACGATGAACAGGGGCGTATCTCCGGTGGTGGTGGAGGTACCCCTTATCTGCACCTCTGCGTTGCCGGTGGCGTTCCGGCTGACCTGGACCCCTGCCACTTTTCCGGCCAGTAATTCATTTGGGGGTGGGGGTGCGGCCATGAAAGCCATGTCTTCCTCCTCCTCCACCTGTTCCGCCACTTCCCCATAGCCGACCTGTACCACTTCATCCATTTGTGAAGCATCCTGCTCCAGCACCACGTAAATTTCCTTCTGCGTCCCCATCATATACTCCCCGGTTTCGTATCCGAGGTAGGAGAAGATGAGGATATCCCCCTTTTTGGTATCCAGGGCGAATTCCCCGTCAAAATTGGTCTGGGTGCCGGTATCGGTTCCTGAAATCATGACGTTGACTCCCGGGAGAACCATTCCGCTTTCATCGATAACGCGGCCACGGGTATTTCCCTGAAGGGAGATGGGGGCCTTCTCCGATTTCAGTCTTTGCAGATAGCTGCGGTAGGCCCAGGACTGCGGATCGGAAAATTCAAATCCGAAGTAGCCCAGTTTGTCAAATCTGCCCTGAAATTCATGATACCCGGGGCTGTAGGGGAATTCACTGGTCAGGTGATTAAAGCCCCCCACCGTGGAGCTGCTGAAATTGGGAAACCTCAGGTACTCCCTCACAAACCCCGGATCCAGTTGCCAGTCGCCCCTCACATATGGCCTCTGGAACTGGTCCAGGGAGGCGTCGTACATAGTGGCCAGGACTTCTGCATCGGGGATTTCTCCTTCGGAATCACTGATCCTGAAGCTCCAGGTTTCCTCCGTCCCCGGCTGGATCTTGTTCCTGAAGGTTTCGGTCTCGATCTGCAGGGAGCGCTCCGGACGATTCAGCGGTACCCGCAGCACTTCTGTTATCAGGGAATTGTTTTTGATCCCGTGCACCTGGATCTCCACAGCCTTCGCATTAACTCCCTTTATGGGAATGACGAATTCCTTCCTGCCATCTATATTGACAATGGTATCGAAGAGGGGGGTGTACTGATCGTAAAGGGATACCTGTAAATTCAGATCCTTATAGGCGGTCTGCAGCAACAGCCTTATTTCCCCTTCCTCGACAAAATTGTTGTTCTGAAGGGAGGCACTGAAGCGCTGCTTGTCGGCCAGGTAATCGGCTTGTGGATCTATCAGGTCGAAGGTTTTTTTGCTTTCCGCAGAACTGCCTTCGTTTTCAGCAGAAACCTCCACTAGGTATTTCCCCGCTTCCCAATCTGCAGGCAGGAACAGTTTCCTGTCAACATTGGCTGTATCTGAAAACCGGGTTTCATAAACCAGTTCCCCTTTGGGCCATTCCTGTGGTTCCAGGGGCTCCTTATAAGGTTCCTCGGGGAAAAGCGCTATGAATTCCTCCTCGGGGATGGTTTGTATCTCGGGCGCTTCCCAAAGCCGTTCCCGCAGGATCCTGTCAGGTGCCCGCAGCTTATAAATCTTCAGACTGCCCTCCACCGGAACCGGCTTATCGTTGAGGTTCGTGGCCCTTAATCCAAGACTCAGGCTGTCCCCGCGGACGGCATTTTCAGGCAGCTGCAGCTCCAGCAGCAGATTCTTTTTCCCCAGTTTCAGACTGGTACTGCCTTCCCGGGTTTCCCCGCTGACATCGGTCACCGTGGCTTTGATATTGTAGTTGTATACCAGATCCTCATCATGCAGGTCCTTGCGGGAGATCTCTGTGGGGAAGCTGACAGTAAACCCGCCCTCCGCATCCGTGGTCAGGGTATCGGTCTTTATGCTCACTTCCTCTTCGAAATGCGGCCGCCACCAGCTGTACACCATCTTCTGCCGGGTTACGGTATAGACCAGTTTCGCGGAATTTATGGGCGCGCCCATAAAGGATTCCACCTTCCCCGACAGCTGTACCGTATCGCCGAAGCTGAAGGCTTTTTCGTTATCCTCGAAACTCACCTCAAAGCTGGGGCGTTTGTATTCTTCCACGCTGAAGGAGACGCCCTGTTCTATGAACTCCCCCTCTTCCAGGAGAAGGTCCCAGAAGGGGCTTTCAGCCTCTGAATCCTCTTCCGTGTAAATCCTGAAGACCCCTGTGATCCCTCCCGTGGGAAGTTTGAATTCCCCACTGAAGGAACCGTATTTGTTGGATTGCAGCCGTTGCCTGAAGATTTCCTCCCCATTGACATCCTCTGTCACCACCTCTATGAATTCTCCCGGGACGGTGGAGGTTTCCGACTCCTCCCGCTTCAGCAGCACCCCTTTGAAATACACCGTCTGCCCCGGGCGATAAATATGCCGGTCCAGGTACAGCATGCTCTTTGCCCTGAGCCCCTCCTTTTCCTGTTCGTACCTGCCGTAGTTCCTGTAAAGGCTGCTGAGGCTGTCGCCTCCCTTCGTAATAAGGACGCTGCCGGAGCTGTAGTTGCGCTTCTCGGCTAATTTTAAAAGCCCCTGGGCATCGGTATGCTCGTCATGGACCAGTTTGTTTTCGTAGTTGAAAAACTCCAGCCTGGCTCCCGGGATACCTTCTCCTGAACGCCGGTCAAGTACCTTGTAAAGGGAATAGTCGTCAAATCTGGTTTCGGTAAGTACCAGGTCGCTGACTTTCAGGAAGCCGTAACTGTAGCCCTCTTTTTCAAAGCTGGTCTTTCCTGAAAGGTGAACAAAATAACTGCCCGGTTCCAGGCCCTCCAGGACGAACTCCGTGGAATGTTCATTGTAATCCTCCGCCTCTGGAAGCTCAAGCTGCCGGTCCACCAGCGGATCCTTCTTCAGCATTTCAGCGATAATGCTGTCCCGCTCGTGATAAGGGATATAAGACTGATTGCTATGAGGAATGGGGAAGATACGCAGCCGCAGGGAATCGGCATTCTTATACGAGATAAACAGCCTTCCCGGCTGCCCGGAAGCGAGGTATTCAGGAAGCTTCGAATTTATGCTGACGGCCGTGATGGCGGCCTTCAGTCGGTAAGCATTCTGGGAACTTGCGGAATTTGGGAATTCCTCGATGATGCGTTCACAGAGTGCCACCGCTTTTTTCCGAAAATCCGGATGCAGCAGCTTGCCTTTCTCGTCCACTTCCTCTGCACGTTCATGGAAGACCTTGGCCTGGGCCAGCAGGATCAGGGCAGAGACTGCCTTGTCTTCATGTTCCTGCGCCAGCCTATCGAGGGCTTTAGAATAAAGCTCCCATTTCCCGGGGCCGCGGTAGTTTTCGTTGACGTATTCCAGCCGGGAGAGTTGCGCGTACACCTCGGGCTCCCGATCCCTGCCTCTGCTGTGCAGCGCTTCCAGTTGCTGAAAGGTTTTCAGGACTTTTGTTGCTGAGGTGGGGGCTGCAGCTGCAAAATCGAGCTGCAGGAAAGCCTCCGTTCCGGCATACAGAGCTTCATTGGTAAAACTGAACTCCTGCTCCGGGTTAACACTGGGGAAATTGCTCTGGTCGGAATAATATTCCAGCGCCCGGTAGGCCAGCAGATCGTAGAGGCTGGGGCGGTATTTTCTTCCCAGGGGACTCGGAAGCACCAGCTCGTCAATGACCTCTGTGGGGGTTTTTACCAAAGTAGCAGCATTGTCCAGGGAATTTTCAAGGGCAAGACGGATGGAATCCCTTAGAATCCCGGCAGACCAGGTCTCAAGATCCGTCGGATCAGGGGAATCGGTCCTGCTGCGGTCCTGGATGCTCCAGCGATGCTGGTCGTAGTACTGCTCCAGGAAACCGGCCTTGTAGCTGTGCAGCACGTTGGAAAAAGGCACGGGGATTTCGGAGAGGGTAGTGTTGATATCTGCAAGGATGAACGCATTGGATTCCTCGTGGGTGATCTGGTAGAATTTATAGTAGAAAATCTTCGCCTTGAGCAGGCTGGCATATTCCTTCTTTTTACGGGCGGATTCGATGATCTCCAGGCTGAGGTCAGTGGCGCTGCCGATCCTGCCCTGCAGCTCCAGACTGTCCATCTGCCGCCATTGTTTTTCGAAAGGATCTTCCTGTGCGCTTAATATTCCGCTGAGCAGGGTGAACAGGGCGAGTAGTGATTTTTTCATAAGTGTGGTTAATTTACACAAAAAGAGCTGCATTTAATATTGAAAATCACATAAAGAGTGCCAGAAATTGATGTTTTGGTGAGAATTTATATAAATAGGGGAGAAGTTGGTAATGGGGGAGGAGGGTAAATTGTTATTATTCAGGCTGTTAATGAAGTAAAGGGTTTCCCGCAGATTTCGCAGATTTTTTCGCAGATACTCGCAGATTTAATTAAAAAACCTCACAGGTTTAAGCCTGCGAGGTTTTTAGCCCTGGGGGGAAGGCGTTCTCCGCTGCGCCAGATCTCCAGATCTGAGCGCAACCGGGCGGGAATCTCCAGATTCCCGTGGGGACAGGCAGAGACGGCAATCTGGAGATTGCCACCCGATGGGTCCAAATCTGGAGATTTGGACCAGCGG
>CAMPJY010000189.1 GCA_946887025.1 uncultured Salinimicrobium sp. | reverse complement strand
CCATTTGTCTTTTAACAACCCATCCTGTTTTCATTAAAAATTTTACTCAGAAAAACATTAAAAAATTTTAACCCTGAAGCATTTTTCCCATTTTTCCACTTTTCCTATACACTAAAAAAATAAGGGTTCAAGTTATTGATGCTTAGAAAATTGGACTATATTTATAGTCCCAGTATCCCTGGTTTTAAACTGGTTAAAGAGTTCTTTCGCGGTCTTCCCCATACCGTAAAATAAGTTCCCCCATTTCAGTCTGGCTTCCCCCAAATGGTTAATTGCCATTTATGAAGGTATTCCTTTTTCCACCCTTATGGAAAAAGTTTTTATGTCATTTCTTCAACTTACATCCCTCGAAAGGTAGAAAAGATCGCCCTGGTCTATTCAGCATGCTCCTGCTTGTGTTTTTGGATTGAGACAATAACCAAAACATTATAAATTATGAGACTTTCTACATTAATGGAGAAGGCAATCTCCTTATTTCCGAAATCGAAACAGTTAAGGGCTCTAATCCAGCCATTCCCTGGAATGGGACTGACCCTGTTATTATTGCTGGGAATGACCCAAATGACTGCGCAGGAATCCGTGACAGATATTTTTAACCTGCCAGAACCCGAAAGGTGCGTATCCAACGATCTCCGGGTCGTGGAAGCAAGCCTTGAATTTGATATGTGTGGGCCGACTTGTGAACCGGGAGAAATTATAACCTACCCGCTCACCCTGGCCATTTTCAACAATACCGGCTCCGAGAGGACCTCCTTTGCATTTTTTGCAAGACTTGAGCAATACGATCCTGATGGCAATCTTGCGAAAACCTATTTTATCACAGGATGTAAGGGACCGGTACCTCCCAATACGACTACCTCCATTACTTTTGATGAATCCCTGGAAATCTTTGATGAAGAAGGGAATCCCACAATTTTGACGGGTGTCCCTTATCTCTGTGGGGGAAGTCTGAAGCTGATAAACCTTTACGAAGCCTGGACTGATGCCTCTGATAATGACAACAGGGTATGCCCTCTGGAACCATCCAAGATAAATCCTAAGTGCGGAGTGCTTCAATCCATAGAAATTCAGACGCCGATCAATGCGTTTGTAGATTCCACTGCCGATGTCAGCTGCTTTGAAGGTTCAGATGGAGCTATAGATATAACAGTAACCGGGGGAGAAGAGCCCTTTAACTTTGTCTGGTCTAAGACCGGAGGCGGGTTTAGTGCAGCCACTGAGGATGTCAGTGGGCTCTCAGCAGGCACCTATAGCGTGAACATTACCGATGCCAATGGTTGTCCCGCTGCTCTGGAAGGTATAGTGATCGGGGAACCTGCGGAACTGGAGGCTACCCAGACTTCGCTGGAAGACGCCAGCTGTTTCGGCCTGGCCGACGGCTCCATCGCCATTAGTGTGACCGGAGGAACTCCTTCCTACACTTATTTGTGGACGGGGCCGGATGGATATTCGGCTACAACTGAAGATATTTCAGGTTTAGAGGCCGGTTCCTATTCCGTGACCGTGACCGATGCCAGAGGATGTACTGATGTAATTTCAGGGCTTATAGTGGGAGAACCCGCTGAGCTTGTTGCCAGTCTGGATGAGTCTGAAGACGCCAGCTGCTTTGGGTTTGCTGATGGTTCCATCAGTATTGAGGTTGAAGGGGGAACAGAGCCTTACAGCTATGTCTGGACAGGCCCCGGCAACTTTACGGCAATTACTGAGGATATTTCTGGTTTGGAGGCCGGTTCCTATTCCGTGATTGTAACCGACGCCAATGATTGTACTGACGACATATCAGGAATCCAAATCGGAGAACCTGACGAACTTGTGGCATCAGAGGTTTCCGTTACTGACGCCAGCTGTGCCGGATTTGCAACTGGGGCGATTGATATCAGCGTGGAAGGAGGAACTCCCCCATATACTTATTTATGGAACAATAATGCCACCACCCAGGACCTTAGTGCTATTGGAGCAGGAATTTATTCAGTAACCGTCACCGATGCCAAAGGCTGTGAAGATACTTTGGAAGATATCGAGGTGGATGATCCTTCTTCTCTTGAAGCAAGTGTAACCACCGTGACCGACGTAAGCTGTTTCGGATTTGAAGACGCAGCTATTGATATTAATGTCCAGGGCGGAACCCCTCCCTATTCCTTTGAATGGACAGGTTCCGATGGTTTTTCTGCAACTACAGAAGACATTTCCGGAATTGGGGCAGGTTCTTATTCAGTGACCATAACTGACGACCACGATTGTAGTTTAGAGATTCCCGGAATTCTTGTAGAGGAACCAGACGAACTTATTGCCAGCCTGGATGAGTCTGAAGACGCCAGCTGTTTTGGATCTGCTGATGGATCCATTAGTATCAGTGTGGTAGGTGGAACTTCTCCCTATAGCTTTGCATGGACAGGTTCCGACGGCTTTACGGCAGGCATTGAAGATATTTCAGGCTTAGAGGCCGGATCTTATTCCGTGACTGTAACTGATGCCAATAATTGTACCGACCAGATAACAGGAATTCTTATCGGGGAACCTGACGAACTTGTGGCAGCAGTGGTTTCCGTGACTGATGCCAGTTGTGCCGGTTCTTCAACAGGAGCGATAGATATTAGTGTGACAGGGGGAACTTCACCCTATACTTACCTTTGGAGTAATACCGCAACTACTCAGGATCTGAGTGGGATAGGAGCAGGAACTTATTCAGTGACAGTGACCGATGCCAATGGCTGTGAAGATAGCCTGCAAGATATCGAGGTGGATGATCCTTCTTCTCTTGATGTGACTGCCACTTTGATTACCAATATGAGCTGTTTTGGGGTCGAGGACGGGGCAATTAATATCAGCGTAACTGGGGGAACTTCTCCATACAGTTACCTATGGAGTAACGGAGCCACCACCGAGGATGTTTCGGGACTCGAAGCCGGGACTTATTCGGTAACAGTGACAGATGACCATGACTGTACATTTACCCTGGGAGATCTTGTAGTTGGAGAACCAGACCAGGTACCTTCACCTGAGGTACAGGTCGCGCCTGCTGACTGCTTCCCAACCGGGGGATCCTTCTCCATAGTAGGTTCTTCAGCCGAACTGCAATACAGTCTTGACAATGGTCCCTGGTTTACCTATACCGGAACCCTGACAGATGTGGATCCTGGGGAGCACTCCCTGAAAGCAAGGGATGCTAATGGCTGTGTATCTGATCCCCTGATGTTCGATGTGCCTCAGCCTTTCGAGGTGCCGACTGCACCAGGAGTGACTGCCATTCAGCCGGATTGTGAAAGCCTTACAGGAACCATTGTTGTGACCTCTGCAACTGCAGGATTCAGGTTCAGCATTAATGGAGGGGATTTTGTTGCCTATCCTGCGGGTGGCTTCAGTGGTCTTGCTCCGGGAGATTATACCGTCAAGGCGCAAACCAGTGATGGCTGTATCTCCGATATTACCAATATTAATTTGGAAGAACCTGTCTGTGATGATTTCGAAGGTTGTACTTTGGGATACTGGAAAAATCATACCGACAGATGGTGTGACTCCTACCTGACCTGCGATATTTACGGGGAGATCTTCCCTGGCGCTCCGTCACAGCTCGCGAGTCTCAGTTTACTTGAGGTACTGAATTTAGGAGGAGGAGGAATTTATAACCTCGGACGTCAGTCTGTAGCCGCCCTTCTGAATGCATGTAGTGAGGATGTGAATTATGAGCTTGAAACTCCTCAGGATGTGATAGCCTACGTGACAGCAAACTTCAGTAACGCCGGTGCTGCCGGTAGTCATCTGGATATGCTGAATCAGGCTGGCTGTACCTTAGGTGGTTCAAAAGCTACAAAGGCAGCGTCTGAGGCTTGTGAAACAGCGCCTTCCTCAACTCAGGCTTCAACAAAACAAGCTAAAGGGGATGAAGCAGGATTTACTGTATTCCCTGTACCATTCAGGAATAACCTGACCATCAGGTATGAGTTTGACTATAAATCAGAAGCTGTGATCCAGATCTTTGATATGAGGGGTAACCTGGTGAAAACTCATAAAGAACAAAGAGCCTCTTCAGGTAAGACCACCACGATCAATGCTGACTTCGTCCGCGGACAACAGTTGTATCTTATAAAAGTGACCACCGATAGAGGTACTTCTGTAAGGTCGGTGGTTTCCGGTAAATAAGGAACGTAATTATTATTATTATTGAGTATAAGCTTTAAGAGGCTGCCTGAAAAGGCAGCCTCTAATCTTTCAACCCGTCTTTTAAGGCGGGTTTTTTGTTCATCACTCCTAATATTGGGCTAAAGCCCTTTCGAACAATAACAAAGATACCCGGACTTGAAAGTCCGGGCAATTGAAGGAAAGATCCTGCCTAATTTTTGAATTGACCCGCCTTTTAAGGCGGGTAGTAGGGTCATCTATTCTTTTTTGGGCTTTAACCCAACTGTGATTTCACTAAAAGTTCTTGAAGAGATAGATTCAAACCAGAAACTGAAACAGCTCCGGGCTATTATTCAGATACTGGCAGAAGAAGTTATGAGCCTTCATCCGCTGTACCAGCGGATCAAAATCCTTTGGGTCATTCAGCT
>CAMPJY010000188.1 GCA_946887025.1 uncultured Salinimicrobium sp. | reverse complement strand
TTCTGTAGCGAGACCGAGATTTGAACTCGGGACCTCCGGGTTATGAATCCGACGCTCTAACCAACTGAGCTATCTCGCCATACGCTATGAAACCTGAGCTTGTGGGCCTTCTTTGGTTACTTTTAGCGGGTGCAAATATAGAAACATTTTGTCGTGCGGCAAACATTCTTTTCCAAAATATTTAAATTGATTTCTTTTTATGTTAGTAATTAATATATATATTGCCCGAAACTAATTAACCACAGGAATGGAAGACAAAATAAAGTACGAGATGGAGTTTCCTATACAAGCTTCTCCGTCCTTATTGTTCAATTATATTGCCACGCCTTCCGGCTTAAGTGAATGGTATGCCGACAATGTCAACTCCCGGGGTGAAATGTTCACCTTTATCTGGGAAGGCAGCGAGGAAAAGGCAAAACTGCTCAGCAAGAAGAACGGCGAAAGAGTAAAATTCCGGTGGCTGGAAGAAGAAGATTCTTCCTATTATTTCGAACTCAGGATACAGGTGGATGAGATCACGAAGGATGTGTCCATACTGGTGACCGATTTTGCAGAGGAAGATGAGATAGATGAAGGGAAAATGCTGTGGGAAAACATGATCTCCGAATTGAAATTGGTGCTCGGCTCGGTTTAAATTCCCTTAAATAAAATGTAACTTGCCCGTTTTTTACAAACGGGTTTTTTTATGATCAATATCAATGGAGAACTGCTTGCTCCACACGCTGCCACCCTCTCTTACCGCAACCGCGGATTCGCTTATGGCGACGCCGTATTCGAGACCATCAGAGTCATCAACGGAAAGATCATTTTCTGGGAAGATCACTATTTCCGGCTCATGGCTTCAGTCAGGATCATGCGCATGGAAATTCCGCAAAGTTTCTCACCTGAATTTCTGGAGGAAGAGATCCTGAAACTAATCCGCAGCAATCAGCTTGAAAATGCTGCTGCCAAGGTGAGGTTTACAGTATTCAGAAAGGAAGGCGGACTCTATACTCCCGAGACCAATGAGACGGGCTATGTCATTTCTGCCGAAGCCCTGGACAGTCCTTTTTACCTGTTTAATGAGGCGTCTTATGAGGTGGAACTGTTCAAGGACCATTACCTCAACAGCGGCCTGCTTTCGACCCTGAAGACCAATAACAGGGCGATCAACGTGCTGGGGAGTATCTTTGCGAAGGAGAACGGTTACCGGAATTGCCTGCTGCTGAATGAACACAAGAATGTAGTGGAAGCCCTGAATGGGAATCTTTTTCTGGTGAAAGGCAGGGAGATCAAGACCCCGCCCCTCTCGGAAGGCTGTCTTAAGGGCATCACCAGAGGAAAGCTGATCGAGATCATCGGGCAGCTGGAGGGTTATACCCTCATCGAAACCCCTATCTCGGCCTTTGAACTTCAAAAGGCGGATGAGCTGTTTATTACCAATGTGATCGCAGGAGTTCAGCCGATCAGCAGGTACAGGAAAAAGGAATTTGGCAATACGGTGGCAAAGGAGCTGCTGGTGAAGCTGAATGTGAAGGCGAGGTTGGGCTAAAGCCCTATACGATTAGATGTATAAAGAACCCGCCTTAAAAGGCGGGGCAATTCAATATAGGAGATAATAACACTGAACCTTGCGAACTAAAACTAAGGCGATCTGGAGATCGCCACCCGGAAGGCCGAAATCTGGAGATTTCGCCCAGCGGGGCAATTGAAAAGCTGCAAATTGAGTCAGCCCCTTACACTCAATTAAAACTAGGATTCTCCGGCGCATTGGACCAAAGGGCATAACTTCCACCCAGCTGCATCATCTTATCCTTCCAGAAGGTTAGCGGTTGCCGGCTGATGATCTCCCGGGTATCCACATTGTCAAGGATGATCCAGGAATGGGCGCTGAGTTCCTCCGTTAGCTGGTGATTATCCCATCCGGAATAGCCCAGAAAGAATTTTATATCGTCATCAGTTATCAGGTCTTCTTCAATAAGCTCCTTTACCGCATCAAAATTCCCTCCCCAGTATATTCCGCTGGCTATCTCAATACTTCTTGGAATCAGGTCGGGTACGCAGTGGATGAAGTACAGGTTGTCCTGCTCCACAGGCCCCCCGTTATAGACTTTGAAGTTTCCCTGGATATCGGGTACCAGGTCCTGTAAAGTAAAGTCGAGGACCTTGTTCAATATAAATCCTATGGATCCGCTCTCATTGTGGTCAGCGAGCAGTACGACCGACCGGTTAAATGAAACATCCCCTATTATAGAAGGTTCCGCAAGTAACAGGCATCCCTTGGCTGGTTTAAGTGTTAGCATCTTACCAATCTTTCTGTTAAATCTAAAAAAATAAACAACTACCTCAAACGCAGTGTAACATTATTTAACAAAAAAACTCCCCCGAATGGGAGAGTTTAGTATTTTATTAGCGTTTAAAAAACTAGTTGACAGCTTTTTGCAAATCTGCTCCTGGCTTGAATTTTACAACGTTCTTGGCGCCGATGTTGATAGTCTTCCCGGTCTGTGGGTTTCTACCTTCTCTTGCTGCTCTTTTAGTCACTGCCCAGGATCCGAACCCTACCAAAGAAACACGGCCACCTTTTTTCAATGAGTCACCTACGTTCTCTAAAAATGATTCCAGTGCTTTTTTGGCAGCTGCTTTAGAAATCCCGGCATTTTCTGCCATTGCATCGATTAATTCTGTTTTGTTCATAATGTAATAATTTAATGAGTTGTTGGTTAAACTTTTATTAATATGCTCTACAAATTTATCAGGAAATCTTGTCCGTGCAAGTAATAGCAAGGGAAATGCGACGAATTGTTAATAACTTCGGCAAATTGTTAATAACCTCGGTTGGAAAATTCCTTTTTCGTCTCATATCAGCATTCATAAGGCTTCACAGGACTTTTGCATCCGGGGAAAATGAAAACCCGTTCAGAAGGTCCTTCATATCCATTTTTCGTTTTCCCGGAAGCTGTACTTCCAGCAGCTCAATAAATCCGTCAGAAGCTGCGACCTTTACTTTTTTCCCCTCCTGAATCAGGCTCCCCGGTTCCTCTGAAGGTTGTTCCTCCAGCCTGGCCACGGAATACAGCTTCAGCTGGGATTCGGTCCCGTCATTATATAATAAGGTCCAGGCCGCCGGATAGGGGCTCAGGCCGCGGATCTGGTTGTAGATCTTTTCAGAAGGCTGCGTCCAGTCGACCCGGGTGTTCTCCCTTGTCAGTTTAGAAGCCTCTTTTAAGCCTTCTGAATTCTTTTGCGAAGTAGTATCGGCCCTTTCCTCTTTTATGGCTTCCAGGGTCTTTAAAACAAGGCCGGAGCCCCGGGTCATCAGTTTGTCGTGCAGGCTCCCGGCCGTATCCGAAACCTCTATAGGTACCGGCTCCTGAAGGATCACTTCCCCGGTGTCAATCTTCTCATCCAGGAAAAAGGTGGATACCCCGGTCTGGGTTTCCCCGTTGATGATGGCCCAGTTGATGGGAGCAGCGCCCCTGTATTGCGGCAGAAGGGATGCGTGCAGGTTAAAGGTGCCGTACTCGGGAAGGTCCCAAACCGCCTTTGGGAGCATGCGGAAGGCCACCACCACCTGCAGGTTGGGTTTCCACGCCTGAAGTTCGTTAAGGAATTCTGGGGATTTCAGGTTCAGGGGCTGTAACAGGGGCAGATTCTGTTCCACCGCATATTTCTTTACCGCCGACTCCTGCAGCTTCCTTCCCCGTCCCGCAGGTCTATCCGGCGCGGTAATGACCCCCACTACATTATACCCCGCTTCCACAATGGCTTTCAGGCTTTCCACCGCAAATTCGGGCGTACCCATGAATACTATCCTAAGTGCTCTCATTCCTTATTTTTTTTGCAAATTTACCTAATTTCCGCACCTTACTCTGCCTGTTTGCCATCCACATATTTGTACCACTGGTCCGTGAGGTAGAATTTCAGGCCATCCGCATTCCCTGCATCTATGGCAGGCTGCAGACTTTGCTGTTCCACCAGATAGTCCAGGAATTTCTGTATCTCGGCCTCCGGCGCTTCAAAATTCTCTCTCATATAATCCATGTAATTGTCGGTGAGGAAGTCGATGTGCTGTATCTGTTTTTCGATTATAATATTTCGTTTCATCTCTTTGGTCCTGCCGTTGATGGCATTCAGCAGGGGATCCAGTTCAAAACTCCCCGCCAGCAGCCCGAACAGATGATACCACTTGAAATCCCCCGCCGTCTGCAGTCTTCGCTCATAGGTGGTCGGGATCTCCTTTTTTTCAGAAATAATACCCAGGCTCACGGCATTGATACCGGAATAATCTTCCAGAATGACCTCGTCCAGCTCCTGGTCCCGTGGCTGCATAAGCACGGAAACAACTTCGGACTTCACCTCCTCCCGGGTGATTATCTTCACCAGGTCCAGCATACTGATATGGGTAAACAGCAGAGTATCCCCCACCGCGGCGCTCATTCTGAAGCCTCCGTTCCCGTCACTGATGCCGATCTGCCGGCTGGTCACATTGCGGATATGTACATTTTCCAGTTCCCCCTCGGGCGAAGTGACGTTTCCTTTTAAAGGAATACGCACCTGGGCCGAGGCGGCAGAGGC
>CAMPJY010000187.1 GCA_946887025.1 uncultured Salinimicrobium sp. | reverse complement strand
TAATTCAATCTTTCAATCTTTCAATCCTTCTTTTATCTCAACGCCGCCTCTATGGCATTTCCAAAAAGATCCTGAAGGGAGATTCCCGCTGCCAGGGATTGCTGCGGAATGATGCTCGCCTCACTCAGGCCCGGATTGGTGTTGACTTCAATGAAATATGGCTCGTCGTTGTGGAAAATGAATTCTGCACGGGTGAGGCCCTTGAGTTTGAGTTTTTTGTAGATGAGCTTTGAGATTTCCTGCACCTGGCTGGTCTGCTCCTCCGTAATACGCGCCGGAGTGATCTCCTGGGACTTCCCCAGATACTTGGCAGCGTAGTCGAAGAATTCTCCTTCAGGGACGATTTCCGTGACAGGCAGCGCGAGCATTTCTCCCTTATACATCACCACCCCCACATCCACTTCGGTGCCGTCGAGGAAGGACTCAATGATGATCTCGTCATCCTCCTTAAAAGCGGTACGGATAGCAGCCATGAAATCCTCCCTGCTCTTTACCTTGGTCACCCCAAAACTGCTGCCCGCCTTGTTGGCTTTCACGAAACAGGGAAGCCCCACCTTGTCAATAATCTCCTCCACATTCACCTCGTCCCCCTTGTCCAGGAAGTAGTTCTCCGCAGTCTTGATACCATAAGGCCTGAGGACGCTGATGAGGTCCCTCTTGTTGAAGGTCAGGGCGGCCTGGTAGAAATCGCAGGAGGTCTGCGGAATGTGCAGCAGCTCCAGATAAGCCTGCAGCAGCCCGTTTTCCCCCGGGGTCCCGTGGATGATGTTGAACACGCAGTCAAAACTGATCTGTTTCCCGTCAATATTCACGGTGAAATTGCTACGGTTCACCGGATAGGAAGTCCCGTCATCCGCCACCACAAACCATTCCTTCTGAAGTATATGAACCCGGAAAGGATTGTATTTGCTTCGATCAAGATGCTTGTACACCACATTTCCACTGTTGATGGAGATCTGGAATTCACTGGAGTAGCCTCCCATGGCGATGGCAATATTCTTTTTCATACTAAATAATGGCGTATTAATTGCGTTAAACAAAAATAGCGTTATTAAATGAATGACCACAGAACCACCTGTTTTTATATCTTTGTTTTATTTTAAACCCGCCTATGAGTTTCTTCAGATTCCTTTTTAGCAGAACCTTTCTGATCCAGCTGGTTCTGGCTGTAATTGCAGCAGTTGTCATTGTTTTTCTGGCTCTTCAGTGGCTGGATTTCTCTACCAATCAGGATCAGCGGATAGAGGTTCCGGACCTTGCAAGGCTAAGTCTTGACGAGGTGGACCAAAAGCTGGAAGAACTGGACCTGAGAATGGAAATTCTCGATTCTGCCAGTTTTGATCCCGCCTATCCTCCCTTTTCGGTGATGGAGCAGGCACCCCGGGCAGGGAAATTCGTGAAGGAGAACAGGAAGATCTATCTCACTTTGAACCCTTCAGGCTATACCAAGGTGGAGATCCCCAATAACCTGATCCGGAAGACCCGAAGACAGGTGGAGCCTACCCTCAGGTCCCTTGGCTTTGAAATAGGCTCGGTTACCTACCAGCCCGATTTCGCCAGGGATGTGGTCCTGGAACTGCGGCATAAAGGCCAGTTGCTGGAACCGGGAATGAAACTGATGAAGACTTCCAAGATCGATCTGGTATTAGGCGATGGTTCCGGAAGGTTCGACGCCGAACTTAATGAAGGGGAGGAGCCGTTGGAGGAGATTGATAGCGTAGGCGAATCGGCGGTTGAGAGTATTGAATTATAGAAAGCATAAGATGAAAGAGGAAGCAAATATTCCTGAAATTGACGAGACCGATGATGAACTTTATGAGCATCACCGGTTTGTAGCTGACAAAGGGCAGCAGCCGCTGAGGGTTGATAAATATCTCATGAACTATATCGAGAATGCCACCCGCAACAAGATCCAGACTGCAGCCAAGGATGGGAATATACATGTGAATGAGGTTCCGGTAAAATCCAATTATAAGGTGAAGCCCGGGGACGTGGTGCAGGTGATGTTTGAACATCCGCCCTATGAATTCCTGCTTGCTCCAGAAAACATTCCTTTGGACATTGTTTATGAGGATGATGCCCTGCTGGTGGTAAACAAGCCCGCAGGCATGGTCGTGCACCCCGGTCATGGCAATTATAGCGGGACGCTGATCAATGCGCTGATCTATCATTTCGACAATCTTCCGCAGAACAGCAGCGAGCGCCCCGGACTGGTACACAGGATCGACAAAGATACCAGTGGTCTGCTGGTGATCGCCAAAACGGAGCAGGCGATGACGCACCTCTCCAAACAGTTCTTCAACAAGACCAGTGAACGTGAATACGTCGCCCTGGTGTGGGGGAATTTGGAAGAGGATGAAGGCGTGGTGGAAGGGAACATCGGCCGACACCCTAAAAACAGGTTACAGAACACTGTATATTTCGGCGATGATGAGGACAAGGGAAAACCTGCCGTCACCCATTACAAGGTGCTGGAGCGCCTGGGATATGTCACGCTGGTGTCCTGCAGACTGGAAACAGGCCGGACGCATCAGATTCGGGTGCATATGAAACACATAGGGCACACCCTTTTTAACGATGAACGTTATGGAGGGGATAAGATTCTAAAAGGCACAACCTTTACCAAATACCGACAGTTTGTGGAGAACTGTTTCAAGATATTACCCAGGCAGGCGCTACATGCCAAGACCCTGGGCTTCAAACATCCGGTGTCGGGTGAGATGATGAGTTTCGACACCCCCATTCCAGAAGATATGCAACAGTGTATAGAGAAATGGAGGAATTATTCCCAGAACCAGGTGCACGACCTCGAGTAGAGGCGCGATTTATCGCGTCTCCCGCCAGCATCCTGCCGTCCTGATGTGGGGAGAAATTTTTTGAAGTTTCAACGGATATAGAACTTGTTCTGCAGTACGTGACACGCGATAAATCGCGTCTCTACTTGGGGAAAAGCTGTTATTGGTATTTTCAATCCTACTATTGAAAGAAAGACGGGCATTTCTCCTGAAAATGCAGCAGAAGTCATTAATTTTGGTCTTAAACCAATTGATCCAGAATGAAACTAATAATCTCCCCCGCCAAGACCCTCGATTTCGAAAGCCCCCTTCCCACGAAAAAATATACCCAGCCCGCCTTTCTCGACACCAGCATAAAGGTCAACAGAAAATTGTCCAAGATCTCCCGTAAGAAGCTGGCGGAACTTATGCACATCAGTCCCAAACTGGCGGAGCTGAACCACCAGCGCTACCTCGATTTTGAGGAGGAGCAACATCCACAGAATTCCCGTCCCGCCATGTACGCTTTTGCCGGCGACGTTTACGTCGGCCTGGATGCCTATAGCATCCCCGTGAAAGAAGTGGAGCAGGTGCAGGAAAAGCTGCGCATACTTTCCGGTATGTACGGAATCCTGAAACCCCTGGATCTGATTCAGCCATATCGCCTGGAGATGGGGACCGACCTGCCCGTGGGTAGAAAAGCCAATCTGTACGAGCTGTGGCGAGATAAAGTGACCACTTCCCTCAACAAGGAGATGACGAAGGGGGAGGTGCTGGTGAACCTTGCCAGCAACGAATATTTCAAGGCGGTGGATACAAAAAAGTTAAAAGCTCCGGTGATCAGTCCTTTCTTCAAGGACTATAAGGACGGAAACCTGAAGATCATCAGTTTCTTTGCCAAAAAAGCAAGGGGTTCCATGGTGCGGTTCATAATTGACAACCACATCGAGAATGCCGAGGATCTAAAGGCTTTCGATACGGATGGCTACCGCTACAGCGAAGCAGATTCGACCCGGGAAAACGCACTTGTGTTTACCAGATAAGTCGGCTGAAAATCTATTTGTTAAAAATTCGTAAAATTCCCTGTCTCTCCGAATTTTTATTTCTATTTTTTGCGGCTTGTATTCTCCGGAATTTCTAATCATAAAAAACAGAAATGACAATTAAAAAAGTCTTAGTGGCTAACCGCGGGGAGATCGCCATCCGCATCTTTCGCGCCTGTACCGAAATTGGATTAAGAACTGTAGGTATTTACACCTTTGAAGACCGTTATGCCCTGCACCGGTATAAGGCTGATGAGTCCTATCAGATAGGTGCCGACAATGATCCGCTGAAACCCTATCTCAATATAAACTCCATCATAAAAGTGGCAAAGGAAAATAACGTGGATGCCATTCATCCGGGTTATGGATTCCTGTCTGAGAATGCTGAATTTGCTCAGAAATGTGAGGATAACGGAATCATTTTCATCGGTCCCAAGGTTTCTGTTCTGAAAAGCCTGGGGGATAAGGTGAAGGCCAAGGAGGTTGCAGTATCGAGGAATATCCCCATTATCCGCAGCAGTGAGCGGGACCTGGATTCTTTAGAGACTGCATTGGAAGAAGCCGAAAAGATTGGCTATCCTGTGATGCTGAAAGCCGCTTCCGGAGGTGGAGGCAGGGGAATGCGGGTGATCCAGAATGAGGAGCAGCTGCGGAATGGTTTTCCGGAATCCAAACGGGAGGCGCTGAATTCTTTCGGAGATGACACGGTATTCCTGGAGAAATTCGTGGAGAATCCAAAACATAT
>CAMPJY010000186.1 GCA_946887025.1 uncultured Salinimicrobium sp. | reverse complement strand
CGGCGATCTGGAGATCGCCACCCGGTGGGTCCAAATCTGGAGATTTGGACCAGCAATCTGCGAAGATCAGCGCTAAAATCTGCGGTGATCTGCGGGAAACCTTTCCACCTAGTATTACGTCCAGCAACCCGAATCCCCCAAACACTGATATTTGTCATTTTTCCCCCTTCCCTTCTATTCTACTTTTGCTCAGTATAATAAAGGTGAATGATGAAGAATATCCTGTTACCCACTGACTTTTCTCCCAATGCCAGAAACGCTGCTGCCTATGCGCTGCAGTTTTTCAGGGAGACGCCCTGTACCTTTCATTTGCTGCATGTTATCCCGGTGCCGACCAGCAGATTAAGTACCACCTACCTGACCACTTCTCCAAATGTGCAGGAGAAATTCCACGAACTCCTGGACTGGCTGAACAGCATCAAGACTCATCCGAGCCACAAATTCAGCATCACCTTTAAGGCCAATTTCCTTATTGAGGCGGTGCGCTCGCAGGTGCTGGAAAAAAATATCGACCTGATCCTGATGGGCACCAAAGGAGCCACCAATAAAGAAGGCAGCGTAATAGGAAGGAACACTTCGGACGTGATGATGAAGGTGAAATGCCCCATCCTGGCTATTTCAGAAAAGGCGGTTTATAAAAGCCCGGAGGAGATCCTCTTCCCTACTGACTACAAGATCCCCTATGAAGGCAGAATGCTCAATACTCTGTATGACGTAGTTCAGCGCTCCAAGGCTTCCGTCAAGGTGCTGGAGCTTTTTACCACCGACGGGGAACCCACGCAGGAACAGAAAACCAATAAACAGCTGCTGCAATCCTTCTTTGCACCATACGAACCCATATTACAGACCTACTACCCCAGCAGGAATGATGGTTCTTCAGAAATATTTAATGGGAAGAACAAATCAGACATGATCGTGATGGCAGCCAAAAATCTGAACGTCTGCAATAAGCTGCTGCAGAATCACCAGGGCAATCAGATCCCTTTCATCAGGCAGCTGCCACTCCTGATCCTGCATTAAAATTTCCGCGGAAAAAAAACTCCTTATATGATTGTGCTCATAATCAGGCAGTAAAATCCACCGCATCTTTGTAACAGAAAATAAATCACCGGTTTAATAAAAACAGAAAATATGAATACGTTAGAAACAAAAACAGTCGCTGACCTGGTTACCGAAAACATCAGGACGGCACATGTCTTTAAAAAATACGGGATCGACTTCTGCTGTGGCGGAGGGATAAGCATTCAGAAAGCTGCCGAGAAAGCGAACGCCAACCTGGAGGACCTGACCGCGGAACTTGTCAACTGTGAAAATACTACCACCCGTGCCAACGATTATAACAGCTGGGAACTGGATTTTCTGACAGATCACGTTATCAACATCCACCACCGATATATAGACGAAAGCATCCCGCTGGTTAAAACTTACGGAGCCAGGGTACAAAAGGTGCATGGTCACCATTACCACGAGCTGTTCGAGATCAACGAACTTTTCGATGAAGTTGCCGGGGAAATGAGCGCCCACTGCAAGAAAGAAGAACTGATCCTGTTCCCTTTCATCAAGAAAATGGTGAAGGCCGAGAGAGAATCCGGGGCATTGCCTGAGGCTCATTTTGGAACTGTGGACAATCCCATTAAAATGATGGAAAGTGAGCATGAGGAAGCCGGGGAGATCATGAGAAAGATCGCGCTGCTGAGCAACAACTACACCCCTCCTCCGGGAGCCTGCAACACCTACAGGGCCTTCTACGCTAAACTTCAGGAGTTTGAGGAAGACCTTCACCAGCACATACACCTGGAGAACAATATCCTGTTCCCCAAGTCCCTGAACCTGGAGAAAAAGTTAAGAGGCTAAGCCTTTGTTATAGACAAATTGGAGTGCAGCCATAGGTTTTATAGGGATTTAATTTAAGGTTGTGACCAATTCATAAGGCAGGTGATTCTTCATCTGCCTTTTTGATTTCCCCACCCCGGCTTTTACAAAGTTTGATTCTTTGCAAAAGTTCTTAGTATTTTTGAATATGATCAACCTGAAAAAGCACGCCAACATTGCCCTCACCTACTTTCTGCTGGTGGGCTTTCTGGGGATCTTCCTCCGAATGTTTTTCGTAACCCCCATAGCTGCCAATTTCAGGTATGTCGTGCATGCGCATTCGCATATTGCGCTGCTGGGCTGGGTGTATATTGGCCTTACCACGCTGATTTACCAAATGTATTTCCAGGGTTCCCCCAAAAGGAAGACCTATCTGCGTATTTTCTGGTTTACCAATTTCACGATCGTCGGAATGCTGTGCTCCTTTCCCTTCCAGGGATATGCGCTGTTTTCCATCACCTTCTCCACCTTATTTCTGATCGCTTCCTATTTCCTGGCCTGGTTTGTTTTCAAGAATATTCCGCTGGAATATAAAAACACCTACTCCTATAAATGTATCCGTACCGCCCTGTGGTATATGGTGATCTCCAGTATCGGCCCCTGGGCCATCGGAGGAGTCATGGCTACTTTGGGGAATACCTCCATCTGGTACAAGTTATCCATTTATTTCTACCTGCATTTCCAATACAACGCCTGGTTCCTGCTCGTGCTGTGTGGGATCGTTTTTTACCTGCTGGAAAAATACAAGCTGAAGATCGAGCCGACAGATTTCAAGGAATTCTACCTCAACGTCAATGCGGGGTTCATATTGACGCTTTTCCTTTCTGCCCTGTGGGTGGAGCCCCCGATGATCTTCTATTTCCTGGGAGGCACGGGAGCCATCTTTCAGCTTATGGGGTTCTGGTTTTTCTACCGGATTATCAGAAGCAACTGGCCCCTGCTGAAGAAACAGCTTTCGCCTTTTGTGAGTTTACTGCTGAGGATTGCTGCAGTCATACTGGTGGTCAAACTCCTTATGCAGCTGCTTTCGGCGCTGCGTTATGTCGCTGATCTGTCCTTTCAGTTCCCTGATTTCATTATAGGCTATCTGCACCTGGTGTTTCTCGGGATCGTAAGCGTCGCCCTGTTTGCTTTTCTGCTTTATTTCAGACTGATCAGGCTGCCCAGGATCCTTTTCTGGATATACTTCACCGGGTTCGTACTGTCAGAAGCTCTAATCTTCTACAAAGGTCTGTCCCAATGGCTGGGCTGGCCATTTTTCGGGGATTACTTCGGAATGCTGGTAGGGGTAAGTGCCCTGCTCCCGCTTTCGGTATATTTCATCCTGCTGATCTCGGGAACCTCGACTGAGGAGGAAATTGAAAAAGGGGATTTAAGCCAGTAAGGGCGCTCCTGTGGAATTTATTATTCCCTTAACGCCTTTGCCTTGCCCGATTTTCTAACTTAAGCTCATGAAGCTCCGCTTGACGTTTTATATCCTGCTCTCTACCTCCCTGCTGATCCTGGTGGCGGTGATGGCATTCTACAAGCTACCTTTCAGCTGGATCTTCTGGATGACGCTGGTAGGGCAGGCTAGTCTGCTGGTGATGGTGTACAAGATCCTGACGGATGATTATACGACGGAAAAGACCTTCGAGGATTGGTATGAGGATCGGCCGTTGAAAGATTAATATCAGGTTTTGATTTTCCTTCCAATCAGGTTGGTGCAAAGGGTGGTAAAGCCGATGATGCTTATGGAACTCAGGGGCATCAGGATGGCGGCGATCACCGGGGAAAGCTGGCCCGTCACCGCAAAATAAAGGCCTACCAGGTTGTACAGAAACGAAACCAGGATGCTCAGCTTGATAATCTTAATCCCTGCCTTGGAAGCTCTAATAAACTGAAAGAGTCTGCCGAACTGGGTCGCATCCAGGATCCCGTCACATGCCGGTGAAAATACATTCACATTTTCAGAAACTGCAATCCCCACCTCGCTCTGGGCAAGGGCGCCTGCGTCGTTTAATCCATCCCCTACCATTATGGTTTTCTTCCCGGACTGCTGCAGGGATTTTATATATTCCAGTTTATCCCCGGGTTTCTGGTCAAACAGCATTCTGGTCTTAGCTGGTAAGATCTTCTCAAGGCTGCTGCGTTCACCCTCGTTGTCTCCTGAAAGTATGTTCAAATCGTACTCTGTTTCAAATTCCCTGAAAACCTCAGCAAACCCTTCCCGATATTCGTTGTGGAAAATATATCGGCCTTTATACTCGTCATTGATGCCAATATGGACGGAGGTATCCATTGCGGAAGAATCGCCTTGTGCATTCACGAAACCTGCTGATCCCACCCTTATCCTTCTGTTTTCAGCCGATGCCATCAGGCCTTTCCCTGCGACTTCCGTAAATTCTTCCGGAGGAAGTATATCATACTCCGCCAGCTGTTCGTACAGGCTTCGGCTCAAGGGATGTCCGGAGGCCCTGAGGGTATTCTTCAGCAGGCTTTCTTCTTCAGGATCCAGGGGGATGCCATCATATTCTATCCGGCTTCTTTTACCGGAGGTGATAGTCCCTGTCTTGTCAAACACCACCGCATTGGCCCTGGCCAGTTGTTCGATGACGGAGGCATTCTTAAGATAAAACTTCTTGTTTCCAAAAATACGCAGCAGATTCCCCAGCGTAAAAGGTGTAGACATGGCCAGGGCGCAGGGACAGGCGATGATCAGGACAGCGGTGAATACATTAATGGCGGTGGT
>CAMPJY010000185.1 GCA_946887025.1 uncultured Salinimicrobium sp. | reverse complement strand
GTCTGGCCAAGGAAGATGTTTCCTGTGACACTTAGACTTTCAGGACCTGATATTCCCAGTAATTTGGTCAGGACAATGGCCATTCCTTTGACCACTATCTGGATGATTCCGAGGTAGAACAGCACAGAAGTCAGCGCTGAAAAGAAAATAATCGTGGGCAGCACCTGAAACAGAAAGATGAATCCGAAACTGTCTACATCCATCATTCCGCCTAAAAGAAACTCGCTTCCCGCTGCGGTGAAATCGAGGATGAGCACAAAAATACTTCCAACAAATTCGAAGATATTCTGAACAAAGGTCACTTTTAATACCCCTATGGCCAATATAAGCTGGGCGGCAAGCCCAATACCAACGGTTTTCCAGTTGATCCTTTTTCGATTGCTGCTGAATATGAAGGCAATAATGAGGAGTGAGGCCATTCCAAGGGCGCCACGCCAAATGCTGTTGAAGTTTATGCCCTCACTAGGAACCAGTTCCTTGGCTGTCTCGACAGGCAAAGCTTCCTCAAGGCTGACAGGGGTTTCCTTCAGTTTATAGACCACATTGTTTCCTGAAAGTACCATCGTGGAATCTGTCAGACCTGATACTCTTAAATTCTGAATGCTGTCTTTTGGGGAATCGTAGAATAATACCAGCACCTCATTCTGATAAACATAATCTCCTGAAGCTTTCGCGGAATCCTTTCCGCTTAGATAGTACTCGAAACTTCCATTTTCCAGTTTCAGGTAATCCTCATCTGGCTGAAGATCAAACAACGCCTGCTGGGTAGTGTCGGTTACCGCTTCAAAGGACCAGGTTTTGGAAATCGTGCTTTGGGCAAGGGAGGAGGAGATCCCGATAAAGACCAGAACCAGGGAACATAAAAATTTGTTCATGAATTATTTTCGTTTGGAGATTTCATCTCTGATGCGGGCCGCTTTTTCGTAATCTTCGCTTTTTACGGCCTGCTCCAACATAGTGTTGAGTTCGTTTAAGGAAAGCTTTTTATAATCCTGATCGCTGGAATGTGTCTTGACCTCTCCGGAAAACAGGTCCTCCACGATAATGCTTTCTTTCTCCTCTTCTTCATCCTCCTTGTTGCCGTCGCCTTTTAAAAAGATACCAGCTTTATCAAGGATGTTTCTGTAAGTGAAAATGGGTGCCTGAAATCTAAGGGCCAGTGCAATGGCATCGCTGGTGCGGGCATCGATAATCTCTTCGATCCCGTCCCTTTCACAGATAAGGCTTGAATAAAATACCCCATCCACCAGTTTATGGATAATGACCTGCTTCACCGCAATTTCAAATCGGTCGGAAAAGTTCTTGAAAAGGTCATGGGTTAAGGGGCGTGGGGGTTTGATTTCTTTTTCCAGAGCAATGGCAATGGATTGGGCTTCAAAAGCTCCAATGACGATGGGAAGTTTTCTCTCCCCTTCAACCTCGCTCAAAATTAAGGCGTAGGCGCCATTCTGGGTCTGGCTGTAAGAAATTCCTTTTATATTAAGGCGCACTAAACTCATACTGCAAAAATACAAAAAGCTGTCTAAATTGGGCGGTAAACCTAAAAAAGACAGCCCTTTAAATCGGGTCGCAATTTATAAAAATTATGCGTTATTCGCTTTAAATTCTTTTAATTTTTCGGTGAGCTTCGGCACGATCTCAAAGGCGTCGCCCACCACCCCGTAATCGGCAGCTTTAAAGAAAGGGGCTTCCGGATCGTTGTTGATCACCACTTTGGTCTTGGAAGCGTTGATCCCTGCCAGATGCTGGATGGCTCCTGAGATTCCCACTGCGATATATAAACTGGCAGCTACAGGTTTTCCTGTCTGCCCTACGTGCTCGCTATGAGGTCTCCAGCCCAGGTCACTTACGGGTTTGGAACAGGCGGTGGCGGCGCCTAAAGTCTGGGCCAGTTCCTCAATCATTCCCCAGTTCTCGGGTCCTTTAAGACCTCTACCTCCTGAAACCACGATCTCTGCATCGGCAATGGTCACTTTGTTAGCAGCCTTGTCGACGGATACCACATTGACTGAGAAATCTTCTGAAGTCAAGGAAGGAGCAAATACCTCTTCAGTAGCCTGACCTTCAGCTTCCTTTAAACCATAAGAGTTTTTGGAGAGACCGATGATCTTCACGTCTGTGGAGATTTCGGTAATATTGAAGGCTTTGTTGGTAAATGCCGTCCTTTTCACCTGAAACGGCTGAGTGTTTTCCGGAAGACCCACCACGTTGGAAGCATAGCCGGCGTTGAGATGAACCGCAAGGAGAGGGGCAAGGTATTTTGCATTGGCGCTCTGGCTTAAAACAACCACTTTGGAAGCTTCCTTTTCGGCAGCTTGTTTAATGGCATCTGCATAAGCTTCGGCATTGAATTTCTCCAGTTTATCGTTCTGGACCTTAAGAACCTTGGTTACCCCATATTTTCCAAGTTCGGAAACATCGGAGGCATTAAAGGTGACGGCGGTCACTGAGGAGCCCATTTTATCGGCAATTCCTTTGGCGTAGGCAGCTAACTCAAAAGCTGCTTTTTTAAATTTTCCGTCTTCTGATTCTGTATATACTAAAACTGACATATCTATAGGTTTAGAAATTCCAAAAGGTCAAATTCCAAATTCCAAGACAGGAATTGTTTGTTGGAATTTATTATTTGAACATTGGAATTTGTTATTTGTTCTTTGGAATTTATTTTTTATATCACCTTGGCTTCTGTGTGCAGCAAGCGGATCAGTTCGTCCAGGTTGTCCGGGTCGACCAGTTTCACTGCTCCTTTAGGCTCCGGTTTTTCAAACTTTACTGCCTGGGTTCTGGCTGAAGCTTCTGCCGGCTCTACCACATTCAGTGGTTTTTGACGCGCCTGCATGATTCCGCGCATGTTCGGGATCTTCAGATCCTTTTCCTCTACAAGACCTTTCTGTCCTCCAATAATAAGGGGAAGGCTGGCCTTCAGGGTTTCCTTTCCTCCATCGATTTCGCGAATGGCGGTGGCTTCATTTCCTTCGACCTCTAAACTGATACAGGTATTCACAAAATTGGCACCTGTAAGGGCAGCCAGCATTCCCGGAACCATACCTCCGTTGTAGTCGATGGATTCGCGTCCCGCGATCACCAGATCATAGCCTCCATCCTTAACTACCTGAGCCAGTTGTTTGGCAACAAAAAACCCATCCGTAGGAGTGGTATTCACCCTTATGGCGGCGTCTGCACCAATGGCCAGGGCTTTTCTAAGAGTAGGTTCTGTTTCTGGTCCGCCAACATTCACAACGTCAACAGACGCGCCTTGTTTTTCCTTAAACCACATGGCACGGGTAAGTCCGAATTCGTCATTGGGATTTATCACAAACTGCACCCCATTGGTATCGAATTTCGAGTCGGAATCGGTGAAGTTGATTTTGGAAGTAGTGTCAGGTACGTGACTTATGCACACTAGTATTTTCATATGATTATCGTAATTATGAGTAAAAAATCTATTCGTGGTTACGAAGATAAACATTTTGGGAGTAAATTTACTATGCATGCATAGGAAATTTTTATTTGGAAGTAGTCGATATTCCTTTAATGAATTACTATTTTTGTACTTCCAAAATTTACAATAAACGAAACACATATAATGAAGACTATTCAATTTAGGGAAGCCATCGCCGAGGCCATGAGCGAGGAGATGCGCAGGGACGAAACCATTTACCTGATGGGTGAAGAGGTTGCTGAATACAACGGTGCCTATAAAGCTTCCAAAGGGATGCTGGATGAATTTGGTGCCAAAAGGGTTATCGACACTCCGATCTCCGAATTAGGTTTTTCCGGGATAGGGATAGGAAGCGCGATGAACGGCAACCGTCCTATTATTGAATTCATGACCTTCAACTTCTCATTGGTTGGTATCGACCAGATCATTAATAACGCTGCCAAAATGCGCCAGATGAGCGGGGGGCAGTTCAATATCCCTATTGTTTTCCGTGGACCGACAGCTTCTGCAGGCCAGTTGGGTGCAACCCACTCCCAGGCTTTCGAGAGCTGGTACGCAAACTGTCCTGGATTGAAGGTGATCGTTCCTTCCAATCCTTATGATGCAAAAGGGCTTTTAAAGGCGGCTATCCGTGATAATGACCCTGTTATCTTCATGGAAAGCGAACAGATGTATGGAGATAAAGGGGAGGTGCCTGAAGAAGAATACGTGCTGGAGATCGGGAAAGCCGACATTAAGCGTGAAGGGACTGACGTAACTGTGGTTTCCTTTGGAAAGATCATTAAGGAAGCCTATAAAGCTGCTGAGGAACTGGAGAAAGAAGGGATCTCCATTGAGATCATCGACCTTCGTACTGTGCGCCCCATGGATCACGATGCTATTCTTACTTCTGTAAAGAAAACGAACCGATTGGTGATTCTTGAAGAGGCCTGGCCATTTGGAAATGTGGCTACTGAAATTACGTATCAGGTACAGTCCCAGGCTTTTGATTATCTGGACGCCCCAATTATCAAAATAAATACTGCCGATACCCCGGCGCCTTATTCTCCCGGATTGCTTCAGGAGTGGTTGCCAAATTACCAAGATGTAGTCAAGGCAGTAAAAAAGGTGATGTATAAAGACTAAATCTTTTTTTATATTTATGAAAATGCCTCCCACCTTGGGAGGCA
>CAMPJY010000184.1 GCA_946887025.1 uncultured Salinimicrobium sp. | reverse complement strand
ATTATCCACAGGATTCCGGGCTTTAGCCCAATGAGGGACCTACCTTGTGATCACTCCCAGCTCCCCGATGGATATGGCCTTGGAACCATCAGTGGTTTTTGTTCCCGTGAATTTTATATACCTCCCGTTTAAAGGCTCAAAATCGACCCTTTGCTCGATAGGATTGTTCCTGATATTCCCGAATTCCCCTTCAGAAACCTTTTTCCATTCCTTTCCGTCGGAGCTGACGGCAAACTCATAATGGGAAATGATCCCAAAGGACCAGCGATCCTGCGGAGGATAATAGGTAAATCCGGAAAGATCGTACTTCTTGCCAAGGTCCACCACCACCTCCTGTGGCAGCTCCTGCTCCTTTCCGGAAGACCACCAGCTGAAAATGTCAGTATCGACCATTTTCGAAGCTGCCTCAGGATCCCCGGAACTCACGCTCACCAGCTTCCAGTCAGTTTTGGGAATATCCAGATCGACAGTGGTGGTTTCACTGTATTCCCCTGTACTGAGATCAAAAGCTAAGGCTTTCACCTGCACCGGCTTTAGATGAGAAACTGGCTCATTATACCTGCTGGAACTGGTATCCGGCTGTTTTCCGTTTAGGCTGAAATAGACCTCCACATTATCATCCGGCACCTCGATGAGGATCTGACCCTCTTTATTTCGCGTCACCTGTGGGGCCAATAGAAGCGAAGGGGCATTATATACTTCAATATTCGAAATAAGCGGAGCGGCTTTGGCATCTTTAATGTTCAACCTCAGGGCAGTGGCGGTTACAGGATCAAATCTCAGGATGCGTTTATACCCGATGGTAGTCTGTGAAGCTATCTCCTTCCACTGACCATCCACCTCAGCTTCCAGGGAAAATTCCTTCACCCTTTGTCCGAGGGGAATGTACTCCTGCACCAGGAAACGGTTAAATGTGGTGGGTTCTTCAAAACTCAGGCTCAGTTGGGCAGTGGTCTCCCCTTCTTTTGCAGCCCAATAGGTTTCTGTATTTCCGTCAACAGTGTTTTCCGCGGCAAATTCTGAAGAATCTCCCCAGTAGCTGTTTGCCTTCACCTGTAGTCCGGTTGCAAGATTGGTCTTAAAATCTTCGTCCAGTTTGTTTCTGAGTTTCATCAGCTGTTCCACGTCCTTCTCGTGGACCAGTCCTCGCTGGTCGACCGGCAGGTTCAGCAGCAGGGAGGCATTTCTACCGACGGACCTGTAATAGATCTCCAGCAGCTGCGGCAGGGTTCTTACCAGATGGTCTTCCTTTTTATGGTAATACCATCCCGGTCTGATGGACACATCGGCCTCCGCAGGAACCCAGTGTGTTCCGTCCTCATGGCCAAACTGCAGCTCCTTATGCCTTCCCGAGCCGGAATAGACTTCTGCCTTCCTGATGATGCTCCAGTTGGTTTCACCTGCGAAACCATGTTCATTTCCCACCCATCTCACATCGGGTCCGTTATCTCCAAAGATCACCGCCTCTGGCTGGTGTTCCCTGATCAGTTCTTCGACCCTGTCCCACTGGTAATAGCTCCTGTGGTCGATCTTGCGGTTCTCATTAGCCCCACCATAATAGCCAGTACCTCCATTGGCACCATCGAACCAGACCTCGAAAATATCGCCGTATCCGGTGAGCAGCTCCTCCAGTTGTTTTTGAAATACCTTCACGTATTCTTCCCTGGCATATTCCGGGTGATTTCTGTCCCAGGGGGAAAGATATACCCCCATTTTAAGTCCGTATTCCTTACAAGCCTCCGCCAGATCCCTGATGACATCCCCCTGTCCATCCTTCCACAGGGAATTCTTTACGGAATGTTCCGTGGTTTCCGTGGGCCAGAGGCAGAATCCGTCGTGGTGCTTGGCAGTGATGATGAGGCCTTTCATGCCTGCCTCTTTTGCCACTCTTGCCCATTGACGTGCATCCAGGGCGGTAGGATTAAAGCTTTCGGGGGATTCCCCCCCGGTACCCCATTCCATGTCGGTAAAGGTGTTCATGTTGAAATGAATGAACCCGTAGTATTCCAGTTCGTGCCAGGCCAGTTGTCTTTCGGAGGGAACCGGGCCCACGGGAGCGGGCCTTTTCTGGGCGGTGGATGTAATCGTGGTCAATAGAAGAAACAGACTGAAAATCCTGAATAGCTTGGTCATTTTATTTATTTTAAAGAATACTTTTATTTCAATTAGATGTCACTAAATTCCCGGTTTCAAAAGACACCTCCAGGTCCTCCCCTGCTTTCAAATCCACCACAATCTCCTTTCCCTGATAATGTAATTTCCGGGACTTGTCCTCCCCGGAGCGAAGTACAGCCCGTTTCAGCAGCCCGTTATCCCACTCAAGGTCGACTTCCACATTCCCTCTGGCCATAAGGCCCCTGATGCTGCCCCTTTTCCAGGATTCCGGCAGGGCGGGAAGTATCCTGAGGAACCCCTCGTGGGATTGCAGCAGCATTTCAGCGATTCCCGCCGTAAACCCGAAATTCCCGTCTATCTGGAAGGGCGGATGAAGATCGAACAGGTTCTCCGCAAGAGAGATTTCCATGAACTTATTGACATTTTCCCTGGCCGAGGCGGCATCGTGTAAACGTGCGTTGAAGTTGATCATCCAGGCACGACTCCATCCGGTGCCAGCACCCCCGTGCTGCAGCCTGTAATCTATGGACTTCTTTGCGGCCTCAAAAGCTTCAGAGTTGGCAGCGGTGATCTGCACCCCCGGATGCAGGGCGTACAGATGGGAAATATGACGATGGCCTTTTTCAGCTTCCTCATAAGGCCTGTTCCATTCCAGAATACGGCCGTCCTCCCCTACCACTACTCCGGGAAACAGGTCTTTTCTCTTCTGCCGGACCTCCGCTACAAAATCATCCTCTATCCGGAGGATTTCTGCTGCGGAAAGTGTATTGTCAAAGACTTCGGCGATGATCTGATGCCCCATGGCGCTTCCATAGGCCAGGGCAGCACTTTTCCCCTCTTCGGTGATATAGGAATTTTCGGGGGACATCTCGGGTGTGGATACCCACTTCTGAAGTTCCTCATCCCACACCAGCCAGTCCAGGTAAAATTCCGCAAAAGCTTTCAGTGCAGGATATGCCCTCTCCTTCAGAAACTGCTTATCCTGAGTATACTGGTAATGTGTCCAGTAATGCTGGGAGAGCCAGCCGCCACCGTGGATCCAGCTGCCCCAATAGGCCATTCTTGCACGCATAAAGGGTGCTGCCCAGAGGTCGGAAGCCTGATGCAGTACAGCACCCCGGTCTATTCCATATTGCTCCCTGGCGGTGATCCTTCCCCTTTCAATAAGGCGGTCGGTGTAAGCAAACAGGGGCTGATGCAGCTCACTCAGATTGGTGACTTCAGCGGGCCAGTAGTTCATCTGCAGGTTGATGTTCAGATGGTAATCAGCATTCCAGGGCGCTTCCAGGTGCTGGTTCCAGATCCCCTGAAGATTGGCGGGATTGGTGCCGGGCCTGGAGGACGAGATCAGAAGATACCTCCCGTACTGGAACAGGTCGGTGACCAGGTCCGGATCTTCTTTTCCGGATTTTATCCTTTTCAGTCTTTGATCCGTAGGAATGCTGTCTAGTTCAGAATTTCCCAACTGGAAGTCGACGCGGTCGAAATAAGCCCGATAATCTGCCACATGCCGCCTCCAAAGTTCGGAGAGAGACTTTGATTCCAGCTGCTCCAGGAGCAGCTGATTTTGGGCCTTATAATCCTCGTGATAGAAGGAGCTGCTGGCCACCAGTTTCAGGACTACTTTCTGCACCCCTTCGAGGATAAGGCTGCCATTCTCGGCCATCATTTCTCCCCCGATCGGCTCTGCTTTCAGCAGGGTCTCGAATTTAACCCCGTAATCCAGCGGGGCAGGTTCTGAATGTTTCACGGCGCCGTACTGGGTGATCTCCCCTGACATGGATATTTCTGAATCGGAGGGATTGGTAAGCCTTACCGTAGGATGGCCGTGATCCTCGGGCCGAGACATACTTAACGTAAAGTCCATGCCTTCAGGATTGCTGGTCGCCAGTTCAACAAGCAGCACCTCATCGGGCGCACTGGCAAAGACCTTCTGGGAATAGCTCTCCCCGTTAATAGTATAATTGACGTTGACACTGGCAGTATTGAGGTCCAGGCTGCGCTGATAATTCTGCACCGAATCCCTGTCATGGAAATCTATGAACAGATCGCCCATGGTCTGGTGGGAGCGCACCACATCCTTATAAGAAAACCTCTCCACCATCTCCTTATCGGCTTTTTCAATTTCCCCTTCCTCGATCAGTTTTCTGATAAATTCAAGATCCTCCACTGAACCCTTGGAATTGCCCCAGTCGGGTCCCCCTGGCCACATGGAATCTTCATTCAGCTGGATCCGTTCCTGATGCGGATCTCCAAAGACCATGGCCCCGAACCGGCCGTTCCCTACTGGCAGGGCCTGCATCCACGTGGCTGCGGGTTGGGTGTACCACAATAAATGGGAGTTCATTTCATCAATTTCCTGATCTTCGTTCAGCTGCGAGGAGGAACAGGAAATCAGGATAAGGAAAAGGAGGAGGAGGGGCTTTTTGACCATTTTCTATGAAATTCCACGGGAATCTGTACTGAAATATCTATAAGGTTTCGAAAATAGTGAAAATTCTGCGG
>CAMPJY010000183.1 GCA_946887025.1 uncultured Salinimicrobium sp. | reverse complement strand
TGAAGAGAGGGCAATTGCCCTTTTTACCCTTAAAAAGTTAAAGTGAAGTTAAATTAAAGAGGGGGGAGATTTGTCGTAGAGTACGGGATTTTTAAAGGAGGTTTCCCGCAGATCCTGCAGATTTTTAGCCAATGAACATCACAAGGATAGGAATTTAATTTTCAGAAACTTAACCATAATTAGAGTGTCCACTTTCCACTTTCCACTCTCCACTCTCCACTCTCCACTTTCCACTCTCCACTTTCCACTCTCCACTCTCCACTCTCCACTCTCCACTCTCCACTAATCCGACCCAGGTGTAGGGCCCCGGTCGAATTTAAAAATATTAACGAAGCAGCGCCTCTATCTCCTGCTTCAGCTCGGGATACTCTTGCTCCAGCTTATATCGCTCCCTCTCCCTGGATTCCGGATTGCGGTAAAGGCAGCGGTAGCCCTGGGCTTCGCGGCTGTCAGCATCTTTTCCCTCCCCCTTGCAGATTTTGGTAATGATTTTGTCCAGTTCTTTTTTGGAAGTGTACCTGTTCAGGATCTTGTCCAGGTCGGCCAGAAAGCATACATATACCCGTTCCTTGAATTCCAGCATGTGGGTGGCCAGATAGTCGATGACTTTAAGGAATACTTCCCGTTCCTTAGGTTTAAGGCCCAGCATCTCCAGAGAGGAAGGAAGGAAAGGTTCCCGGACCTCCTTCGGAAGCTGCAGCTGCACTTCTGCCGGGGGAACCGGCTGGACATTTACCCGAGGGGAAACCGGCGGCTGCACGAAGGCAGGCCTTGGGCCACCGGAGAGCTGTACAGAAACTCCTGTAGATGCATCGTAGAAATGACTCCCCGCTGCGGGTTTAGGTTTAGTGACCATTTTACTCTCTCGGGGCTTATATCCCGTTTCCTCGCGCAGTTGTTTCTGCAGGCCGTAAAACTTCATTTTAAGCATGAACAAGAAGATAGGGACCTCCTTGGGAAAGTTCCGCAGGTCCTTTTTTCCGTCGGAAAATTTCTTGCAGAGCCTAAGGCATAAATCCAGTTCTTCATCAAATTCCTTGACCACATGGACAATGCGCTCAGGCTCCTCTCGACATTTTATGGCAAAGAAATAGATGCCTTCGGAAATAAATTGGGCATCGGGGGTAACATCCTCCAGCGACGCCAGCGTTTCCTGTGGCAGTACTCCGGGGGGTAGGGAAAGCAGCAGATTGAGGTGCCCCACATGTTTGTCGATGAAGGGCTTCATGTTGGCGAACATCTCAGAACCTTCCTTGAGTACCATGGGGGTAGGGGGTTAGGTTTTGCTGTTTTGTGTTTGCCGTTTGGCGTTTTCGGGTTAGAAGCCTGGTTCCGGAAATCCCTGAACCATAATCTGAAGATGAATTGGGCTGCTCCTTGATCTTCAATAAGAAACAGACAGTGGATAAAATGTTTGTCATAGATTATCAAAGTTTTAAAAATTAGAGTTCAAATTAAATCAAATTAAGGTTTATATATTCGCCAATTTTTTGTTAAAATTAAGAAGTATCTTTAATGGTGGACTTTTTTAGATGATTTCCATAATTCCACTTTTGAGGGCGTGGAATTATGGAATTACGGAATTATGGAATTAATAAAACTTTCAGTTGAGAAGATTTCAGGGATAAAAAATTAATTGAACAGCAGGGGCCGGCGAGTAGTCAGGGCCGGGTCAGGGCTAGGACAGGTCCCAGTAAAACAGGGGGTAAACAGCAGGTAGATAAGGGGTTTACCCCCTCTGGAAGCTGTATAGGGGCCGTTTAGCCGCTGTATAGCTGCTGTCCATGTGCTGTTTAGGTGGGAGTTGACCCGGAGTTGAATGGGCTTAGGTCCCGTCTTAAGGTCTTTAATTCCTTCAGCCCCTCCACCCTGAAAATATAAACACCAAAGTATTTCATAAATTAACATAACTGTAATATCTTTATTAAGGCCTCTTTGAGAGGAACCCGGAGTCGAATTTTAATACTTCAAATGATGAACACAACGCCTTCTTATGAGCAGCAGCAGCTGGATCGGCTGGTGAAATTTATGGGGGAGAACAGCCCGCGGCCGCAACAGGATTTCCTTGCAACCCGGCAACGGCTGGAAGAAATGCTGCCCGCAGTCTATGCCGAGTTCGATAAAAACCTGGAGCCCCTGGACCTCCTGGGGTGCATCGACTATAAATTCTGGGTCGGCCGGCAATTTTTGGACCTGTGGCCGGCCTATTGGCTGATGCGGCTGGAACACGAACTGGCTCCGGAAGGAACTGATCACAAAATTTCCAAAGACTTCCTCGAAACGAGAAACTTCAGCCTGGACCGTATCCTCCTGCCCGACGACCTGCCCAAAGACAGGCTGCGCATCCTCAACGCCTGCCAACAGACGCAGGAGCTTTTCTGGCGGCAAGAGGACGAATTGATGGAGTTTCTGGAGGAGGCCGAAGAAAAGGCCCTGCAGCTGGAAGAACTGCTCCATGAATCCCCCGAAGATCTGGAAGTTGAATGGCTTTTTGGCTGTGGTATCCTCTGGCGACCTGAACTGCAACGGGAGGAAAACCTTGAAAAACTGACGAAATACGGTAGCCTGCTGACTACCCTGGGCCGGGATGAGCTTGTGGAAGAGCTGATGAAGGAGGTAGAAACCAATATTGCCAGGCAGGCCCCCCGAGCCATGTTTCGCCATTTGCAGCGGCTTTACACCACTTATATGGAGTATCTGGCGGAATGCGAGAACCTGAGGTCACAATTCCAAGGCACGCGGGATACAGAAGATCTGCTCGGAACGCCCTACGATGAAGAACGGCAGCCCCTGGTCCTGAACATCAACAGGCTTCAGACCGAGCAGCTGACCAGCATGACCATGTTTCTCGACGAGAAGCTGGGGGAGTTGACCAAAAGGATCAGGGAGGAAGGGCAGGCGGAGTTTTCGTGAGGGGAGGGAGGAACAGGTTCGCTGCAACTTCCTGATTTCAACGAAAATTTCTGCAATTCATCGAAATCTGAAAATAAATAATAAAGAGAATCAATCATTTAGGTTTTAAGCTTTTCAGCCTGCCTTTTCCCCTGTTTTTCAGGACGGAAATTATCATAAATTGGCTTTGCTTTTTTTAAATATATTAAATATGCAACCAGCTGCCGGTACCTATCCCGATTCCCAATTAACTGCATTTATACTCTTTTCCAACGAAAATCTCCCGCTTCCCAAATGGCCTTTTGATCAATTAAAACGAATGATGAAAATATACGTGGAAGCCACCATCAATGAGGTGAAGTGTGTCCTGCCCTTTCTTGCTTCCGATGAGATTGTGGCCTATGGCAAATGGCTGGACAAGAGAATACAGGGGGGGTTCGACTGCATTATCTACGAAGGAGAGTATTACCCTATAAGCGATGTCCATAGAATAGTGGAGTTCTATCCTCCTGAAGCCGCTATGATCCTTGAAGACCCGGATCCGGTCATGAAAAATCACAAACACAAACTCAGCCACAGGGCATCTGCCATTTTACAACTGGGATTAAACGATTTGGACGACCGGCTCTGGTCTCTTGATAAAAGACTGGAAGAAGGCCGCTGGGAGGATTATAGTAGTAGCAGAGATTGAAAAAGGTGCTGCCATTCTTTTTCGCCCATCATGCTCCTCTTCGACAATATGGTCCAGGCCTGCATATACAAATATCCTGGCGTCCGGATCGTTTTCAAGCAGCTGCGCTAAATTTTGTGCCTGCCCCAGTTCCCTGTTGATGTCAGGATTCCTATTTTCATATCCTGCCACAATAAATCCTAATCCCTCTTTAAGGTGATGCTGCGGGATTTTGAAGTGAGCAATGAGAAGTTTGTGCCCTGGGAAAGGTAAGGGGCGGAGAATTATGGGCTTTATGAGTGAGTGCAGGGGTTACCTTCTCTGAGTTATGGAGGTAATATTTAAATTGTTAAAAGCGCAAAAATGTTTAGATTAGCCTGTAAAGACAAAGTAGATATAAACGTACTAGTACTTTTACAGGTACGTTGTGCTTAATCAAATGAAATATCTAAGTTTTAATTCCAAGAAATCAGTAGAACAAGAAAAGCTCATTTTTGATGAGCCATTCTTACTTATGGTTTTAGAAAATTTTCATCGCTTTATTTTAATTATTGCACCTATAATATTCGGAGCAGCTTTTTTTTATGTACAACTAAATTTTCAGAACCCTGTTCTCTTACCTTTTTCCGCAATAACTCTTTTTTTGAGCTTGTTTTTCTGCTTTTTTATTTTCCGGCAAATTAAAAAGGCCAATAAATTCAGAATAATAAAAGGAAGTGAAGATAGAAGAGAGAATATTGAATCGGTTGAACGGATATGCAATAAAAACAATTGGGAGATTTTACACACGGATAACCATTCACAGGTAATAAAGATAGAGAACCATAAAATTGCTTACCATTCTGGGAGAGAATTATACTTAGTGTACCAAGACAATAAAATCTATTTAAGGTGTTTAACCTATTCTATGCACGATTTAATAAATCCCTTTCATTGGGATAAACAAAGTGAAATAGAAAATATGATAATAGAAAACTTTCAGTAAAGACTAAGCACAACAAATTATAAAGGGGCATTAAAACGCCCTTTATATTAACCGTTGTATGCAATTGAACTTAACAATAATATAAAT
>CAMPJY010000182.1 GCA_946887025.1 uncultured Salinimicrobium sp. | reverse complement strand
TCTGGCAGGGCACGTGACACAATGACCGACATTGAATAATCAATGTAGGCCGATTTCATTTCATCTTCAATGTTGATAGGAATTAACTTTTCTCCTTCAGCCATAAATCTTAATATTTTAATTTATAAAACTAACGTGCCAATTTACACATTTTTGCCAAGGTAATCCTAATGTTCCCGCAGGTTTTACCCGGTTTTTATTAACAAATTTTTATGCGTGTTCCGTTAATAAGTTCATTACTTTCTATTTTGATTTCTGAATCCAATTTTGTCTATTAGCTTATACTCATGAAAGGTATGGTTTTTGAAACCTGAGTAATGTAACAAGAGAGAAAGGAATAAAAATGGACGATAATTTTTCACCTAGAGTAAAAGATGTCATTGCCTATAGCAAAGAAGAAGCTTTAAGGCTGGGACACGATTTTATAGGAACTGAACATTTGATGCTGGGCTTACTTCGCGATGGCGATGGAAAAGCGATTAATATACTGAATGCCCTTGATGTGGATCTTGCCCACCTGAGAAGAAAGGTAGAGATCCTGAGCCCCGCCAATCCTACGATTGCGGTGGCTTCAAATGAAAAGAAGAACCTGCACCTGACCCGACAGGCTGAAAGGGCCCTGAAGACAACATTCCTGGAAGCAAAACTCTTCCAGAGTACTTCCATTAATACTGCCCACCTGCTGTTGTGTATTCTACGAAACGAAAACGACCCAACCACCAAGCTCCTGAATAAACTGAAGGTAGATTATGACGGAGTTAAAGACCAGTTCAAATATATGATCACAAATGAAGACGATTTCATAGATCAACCTACAGCCGAATCCTTTTCTGATGAGGACGCTGCGGCTGATGAAAGCGGGAAAGGGAATCCTTTCACCGGTACCGCTGGTAAAACAAACAAAAAATCGAAGACCCCGGTCCTCGATAACTTCGGAAGGGACCTTACCGCCCTTGCAGAACTGGATAAACTTGATCCTGTTGTAGGCCGGGAAAAGGAGATCGAAAGGGTTTCCCAGATCCTCAGCCGAAGGAAAAAGAACAATCCCCTGCTCATCGGGGAACCGGGAGTTGGGAAGTCAGCCATTGCTGAAGGCCTGGCCCTGCGTATCATAAAACGTAAAGTATCCCGTATCCTTTTTGACAAACGCGTGGTGACTCTTGATCTTGCCAGCCTGGTTGCCGGGACCAAGTACCGCGGGCAGTTTGAAGAAAGGATGAAGGCAGTAATGAATGAACTTGAGAAGAATGAGGATATCATCCTCTTCATTGACGAGATCCATACAATTGTAGGGGCCGGAGGAGCTACAGGCAGTCTGGATGCCAGCAATATGTTCAAACCAGCACTGGCAAGGGGAGAGATCCAATGTATTGGTGCCACCACCCTCGATGAGTACAGACAGTATATAGAAAAGGATGGAGCCCTCGAAAGACGATTCCAAAAAGTGATCGTGGAACCTACCTCGGTAGATGAGACTATCCAGATCCTGAACAACATAAAAGATAAGTATGAGGAACATCACCATGTAACCTATACCGATGAAGCCATCCAGGCCTGCGTGAAACTCACCAACAGGTATATGACCGACAGGTTCCTTCCGGATAAAGCCATTGACGCTTTAGACGAGGCCGGATCACGGGTACATATCACCAATATTGAGGTTCCAAAACAGATTCTTGAGCTGGAACGTAAGCTGGAGGAAGTACGTGAGAATAAGAACACCGTAGTTAAAAAACAGAAATACGAAGAAGCTGCCAAACTTCGGGACGACGAGAAGAATATTGAAAAGGAACTTTCAATAGCTCAGGCCCGCTGGGAAGAAGAATCCAAACTTCACCGCGAAACAGTAACCGAGGACAATGTGGCTGATGTGGTTTCCATGATGACCGGAATTCCTGTAAACCGTATCGCACAGACAGAGATCAACAAACTGGCAGAACTGCCTAAATTGATCAAAGGAAAAGTGATAGGTCAGGACGAAGCAGTCTCGAAAGTGGTGAAAGCCATTCAAAGGAACCGTGCGGGGCTTAAGGATCCAAACAAGCCGATCGGCTCCTTTATATTCCTGGGACAGACCGGAGTTGGTAAAACCCAGCTGGCGAAGATCCTTTCCAAAGAGCTTTTCGATAACGAAGACGCGCTTATAAGGATCGATATGAGTGAGTACATGGAGAAGTTTGCAGTGAGCAGACTGATCGGTGCACCTCCGGGATATGTTGGATATGAAGAAGGTGGACAGCTTACTGAAAAGGTGAGACGTAAGCCTTACGCCGTGATCCTTCTGGACGAGGTGGAAAAAGCGCATCCGGATGTTTTCAATATGCTGCTACAGGTATTGGATGACGGATATCTGACTGACAGTTTAGGTCGCAAGATCGACTTCAGGAACACCATCATAATTATGACCTCCAATATTGGGGCAAGAAAGCTGAAGGATTTCGGACAAGGGGTCGGATTCGGTACAGCTGCCAGAAAATCACAGATCGACGAAAACGCGAGAAGTGTGATCGAGAATGCACTTAAAAAAGCATTCGCTCCAGAGTTCCTGAACAGGGTGGACGATGTGGTCATCTTCAATCCGCTGGAGCAGGAACATATCCACCAGATCATCGATATCGAGCTGGAAAAACTGTTCAAGCGAATCGGAGGCCTTGGATACGACCTGAAACTGAGCAAGAAGGCCAAGGAGTATATAGCTGAAAAAGGTTTTGACAAGCAGTACGGGGCAAGGCCTCTAAACCGTGCCATCCAGAAATATATTGAGGATGTGCTTGCAGAGGAGATCATTTCTTCCCAGCTGTCTGAAGGGGACAAGATCTTCATGGATCTTGATGAGAGCAAAAATGAACTTACTGTTAAAGTAGAAAAGGAAACCAAGGAAACTGAGTCATAGTTTCCGAAGAATCTTATAATTTATCTAAACAGCCTTGTAGAACTTTGGTTTTACAGGCTGTTTTGCTTTATGCATAATTCTGGAATGCCCTGATATTCAGAAAGGCCCTCTTTCTCCGAAATATCTTAGTCATAACTTCTCCGGAACTGATCCTGTTCAGGAGCTGATCTGATGCACCCCAAGTGCACAAAAAATGTGCATTTGGTGTGCACTAGGTGTGCACTAGGTGTGCACTTGATGTGCACTTAATAGGAATATGTTCCAAACCAAACAGGTCTTTGAGACTTGTTTGGTTCATGACACCACTACTTTCGGTTTCTGCCGGATAGCACTTCTACCACCTCCTTCAGGGAATGTTCTTTCGCCTGCAGCAAGATTAGGAAATGAAACAGCAGGTCTGCGCTTTCATTGAGGAACAATTCGGGATCATTGTCTTTAGCCTCAATAACCACCTCCACGGCTTCCTCTCCTACTTTCTGAGCGATCTTGTTGATCCCGGAATTAAAGAGGGACGAAACGTAACTATTTGAAGTGTCACGGAACTCTTTTCTTTCAGCAATAATATTTTCCAGTTGTGAGAGGAAACCGAAGGAGGTCTCATTTTTTTCGGCCCAGCAGGTATCGGTGCCTTTGTGGCAGGTTGGGCCCTGGGGATTCGCCAGGACGAGGAAAGTGTCTCCATCACAATCTTCTTTGATGCTCACCAGTTCCAGGAAATTCCCGCTTTCCTCCCCCTTGGTCCACAGGCGCTCCCGACTGCGGCTGAAGAAGGTGACTTTTCTGGTGTCAAGGGTTTTCTCATAGGCTTGCTCGTTCATATAACCGAGCATGAGCACGGTTTTGGTCTGAGCATCCTGCACTATGGCAGGTAACAGGCCGTCTTTGTTTTTATTGAAATCCATATCGTATATTTTTTTCCGTAAAATGTTTATTTATTTCGGGATTGGAGTTATAGCCTCACCGGGATCTTCTGGTTTTTCATTTCCCATTTCAGGTCCTTTATCTCAATCTCCCGGAAGTGGAAAACGCTCGCCGCCAGCGCAGCATCGGCTTTTCCCAGAGTAAAGGCATCGCAGAAATCCTGGATCTTGCCTGCTCCTCCGGATGCAATTATGGGAATATTGACTTCCTCAGACAATCTGGCCAGAGCCTCATTGGCAAAACCTGCTTTGGTCCCGTCGTGATCCATGGAAGTGAACAATATCTCCCCGGCACCACGGGAGGCGACTTCCCCGGCCCAGTCAAAAAGGTTTTTCCCTGTAGGCACCTTCCCTCCTACCAGATGTACCAGCCATTCTCCATTAACCTGTTTCGCATCTATGGCAACCGTGATACACTGGCTTCCAAATCGGGAGGCGAGTCCATCAATTAATTCTGGTTTCCTGACTGCGGAGGAGTTAATGGAAACCTTGTCGGCACCGCTGTTTAGCAGTGCACTCACATCTTCCACCGATGATATTCCCCCTCCCACAGTGAAAGGGATATTGATGCTGGAAGCGACTTTCAGCACCAGGTCGGTCAGGGTTTTTCTCTTTTCCTCGGTTGCCGTAATGTCGAGAAATACCAGTTCATCAGCTCCGGATTTCGAATAAAATTCAGCCAGGGCAACCGGATCCCCGGCATCGCGAAGCTGCAGGAAGTTAATCCCTTTTACGGTCCTTCCGTTCAGAATGTCAAGGCATGGAATAATTCGTTTTGTCAGCATAAAAATGATTCAATGTGAAACTTCTTTGTAATTCTTAAACTT
>CAMPJY010000181.1 GCA_946887025.1 uncultured Salinimicrobium sp. | reverse complement strand
CGGCTGATCTCTACCCGTGCAAGGGGCAGGCTTTCTGGATAATTGATCTTCAGGAATTCAAGAAGATGTTCCCTTACGTAAACGCGAAGATCCCAGGCAATGGAAGAATTTTTTGCACTCATCAATGCCCTGAGCTCCATACTCTTTTCAGTGCTGTCAGTAACCTGTAAAACGTTTACCTTGCCATCCCACAAGTCCGTCGATTCAAGCAGTCTTGTCAGTTCCTGCCTGAGTTCATTTACCGGGACATTATAATCCGTATATAGAAATACGGTGCCTAAGATTTCAGAAGTGTTCCTGGTCCAGTTCTGAAAAGGCTTTTCTATAAAATAAGTTGTGGGAAGGACCATACGACGTTGATCCCAAATCGTTACTACCACATAGGTGAGTCGTATTTCTTCTATTCTTCCCCATTCTCCCTCTACGATCACTACATCATCCAGCCGTATGGGCTGTGTTATGGCAATCTGAATACCTGCCAGGAGCGTACCTATGGCTTTCTGTGCAGAGAGGCCTAGGATTATACCGGCAATCCCGGCGGAAGTGATAACACTGACCCCGATCTCCCTGATTCCATCAAAGGTCATCAGCGCTATACCAATGGCAAAAACAATGACTATGGCCACTAATATCCGCTCCAGAATGTTGAATTGGGTATAATATTTTCTGGCCTTCAGATTGTCGGGTAAGGTTACGTCGAACCTTCTGAGGACGCGTTTCTTCGCAATCCGGATTCCCACCACAATAAGCCAGGTGATACTGAAGACAAAGAGCAGACTCCGAAGTTGTGCAACAAAAGATGCGAGGGCAGGACTTGTGAACACCTCCTCCTTTACAAGACCTATTTGCAGGCTTATCGCAATAAGAAGCAGGATCAGGGGAAAACGTATCCTTTTGGCAAAATTGCGGGGGAGGATGTTCTTTGGGTTTCGCCCTATTTTTTTTATGATAAAGTAGGATAGGGTGAAAACTACCGACAAAATCACAAGGCTGATAAGTAGATAACCTGCTGTTCCTGACGTCACTTAAAATTCAGCTTTTGGTTTAATAGCCTAAGCTATAAAATGTAAAGGCCATTGCCTGTTAAGGAATTAAGAAAAAAAACGTGGATCCGTGGTAAATATAGAGCCACGAATCCACGAAAATTAAGGAAGGGTAACGGAATTTTACCTAAAAGCAGTAAGTATTCTCTTTTGCGATCTTGTCTGCGATGAGGTTTCTCAGTTCCACCACATTAGGCTGGTTCTGATATTTTGTAAAGCGTTTAAGCCCCATCAGCATCATTCGCTGTTCATCGCCTTCTGCGAAGGAAACGATTCCTTCTTTAGCTTTCCGGCTAATGATATCTACCGCGTGATACAGGTAAAGTTTTGCCATGGCGATCTGCTCCTTTTGGGAGGATTCCCCAAAGCGTTTTGCATTCTTCTCCGTCCTTAGGAGGGTTGACTCGGCCATGTAAATCTCAATAAGAATATCGGCTGAGGCCAGTAATAACTGCTGATGATCCTCCAGTTGTGGTCCGAATTTCTGAACTGCACTTCCGGAAACCATCAGGAAAACTTTTTTCAATTTCCGAATCATCTCCTTTTCTTCTGCAAAAAGCTCGGAATAATCAGGAGTTTCGAAAGAAGGTATACCAGTAAGTTCTTCTGCCACCTTCATCGCTGGGCCTAAAAGGTCGACATGTCCCTTCATTGCTTTCTTGATTAGCATTCCGACAGCCAGCATCCTGTTGATCTCGTTGGTACCCTCATAAATCCTTGTAATACGTGCGTCCCTCCAGGCGGATTCCATTGGGGAATCGGCTGAAAAGCCCATTCCGCCGAAGATCTGTATTCCCTCGTCTGTACAATTCTGAAGGTCCTCTGAAGCTGCTACTTTTAGAATAGAACATTCTATTGCGAATTCTTCCACCCCCTTTAGTTCTGCTTCCGAATGTGGTGCGCCAGCATCCTGTCGAATCGAGATCCTGTCTTCTATATCCTTGGCAGCGCGATAACTGGCAGATTCCCCGGCATAGGCTGAGGTGGCCATTTCAGCGAGTTTTAATTTTATGGCGCCGAAATTGACAATGGGAGTGTCAAATTGAACCCTATCCTTGGCATATTGTACAGAACCTGAGATCACCCTTCTCTGAGCATCAAGACAGGCACCTGCCAATTTGATCCGGCCAACATTCAAAGCATTCATGGCTATTTTAAAGCCGTTCCCTCTTTCAGAAAGCATATTCTCCACAGGTACTTTGGTCTCATTAAAGAAAACCTGGCGAGTGGAGGAGGAGTGGATACCTAGTTTCTTTTCCTCTTCCCCTAAGGTAATACCATTAGCAGGGTCATATTCTACAATAAAACCTGTGATGTTCTTGTCATTCTCGATACGGGCAAAAACTATCATCAGGTCACAAAATCCGGCGTTGGAGATCCACATTTTCTGTCCCGTGATCTTGTAATGAGTGCCATCTTCAGAAAGAACAGCCTTGGTCTTCCCGCTATTGGCATCACTTCCTGCACCCGGTTCGGTTAAGGCATAGGAACCAAACCATTCCCCGGTAGCTAATTTCGGCACATATTTCCTTTTTTGTTCATCAGTCCCGTATAAAGTAATTGGAAGCGTTCCAATACCTGAGTGCGCCCCAAAAGCAGTACTGAAAGAACCTGTGGCTCCGGAGATATAATCAACGACCAGCATGGTGGTCACAAAGCCCATGCCCAGTCCTCCGTATTCTTCGGGGACTGAAACTCCGAGGAAACCCATTTCCCCGGCCTTCTTCATCAGGTCTTCGGTTAGCTGGTAATTCTTCTTTTCAAATTCCTCTTTCTTTGGCCAGATCTCCCGATCCACGAATTCCTTTACGGAATCGCGCATCATTTTTTGCTCTTCGCTGAAGTCCTCGGGTGTGAAAACATCTTCCGCCCTGGTCTCTTTCACCAGGAATTGTCCCCCGCGGATGAGGTCTTTCTTTTCACTTGTTGTATCGTTATTCATAATAGTGTTATTTAAGATCGCAATAATTCTTCTGAAAATTTAATACACCTCGTAAATCCCTGCAGCTCCCTGTCCGGTTCCCACGCACATGGTCACCATGGCGTATTTGTTTTTGTGGTGCCTTTTCTTCATCTCGTCGAAGATCTGAACTGAAAGTTTGGCTCCGGAACATCCAAGTGGATGACCCATGGCGATGGCTCCTCCGTTTACGTTGACTATGTCAGGATTTAAACCCGTTTCCCTAATAACTGCGAGGGACTGGGAAGCGAAGGCTTCATTTAGCTCTACCAATTCGATATTCTCTTTTTTGAGTCCGGCACGTTCTAGTGCTTTTGGAACGGCAATGACAGGGCTGATTCCCATGACGCGGGGCTCCACTCCTGCAACTCCATAGCTTACAAGGCGAGCGATTGGTTCCAGATTCAATTCCTTCACCATTTTTTCACTCATTACCACCACAAAGGCTGCCCCATCACTCATTTGAGAAGCATTTCCCGCGGTGACACTTCCGCCTTCAGCAAATACAGGACGAAGTTTCCCCAACACTTCCAGAGAAGTATCTGCACGTGGACCTTCATCTTGGGTAACTGTATAGGTGCGGTTTTCCTTTTTACCTTCTTCGTTCACGAAAGTTTCTTCTATTTCAATCGGGACGATCTGGTCCTCGAATTTCCCCTCTTTAAGGGCTTTTAAAGCCTTTTGATGGGAATTATAGGCAAACTCATCCTGATCTTCCCTGGAGATGTTGTAGCGCTTTGCAACCTCTTCTGCGGTAAGACCCATTCCCCAATAATAATCTTCGTGTCCATTTTTTACCACATCGTAGTTAGGTGTAGGTTTATAACCTCCCATGGGGATATAGCTCATGCTCTCAGCCCCTCCTGCAATGATACAGTCGGCCATCCCGCTCTGTATCTTGGCAGTGGCCATGGCAATGGTTTCAATCCCTGAAGCGCAATACCTGTTAACTGTTACTCCGGGTACATCTTCTATTTTAAGTCCCATCAGGGAGATCAGCCGTCCCATATTCAGCCCCTGTTCCGCCTCCGGCATGGCATTTCCTACCATGACATCCTCAATCCTTTTCTTGTCAAGTTGTGGGAGTTCCTTCATCATGTACTGAATGGTTTCTGCGGCTAGTTCGTCGGGTCTTTTGAATCTGAAGACCCCTCTTGGCGCTTTCCCGACTGCTGTTCTATAAGCCTTGACTATATATGCTGTTGTGTTCATAGTTGTTGTTTTAGAGCCTAGAAACTAGAGACTAGAGCCTAGACTTTGTGTTGATTTATTCTTCTGAAAGATTCTTTAAAAAACCTCCTATCATTTTCTGCAGGTTTTGGATTTTATCTTCGAAAATTCTAAAGTTTTCGTCATCCAGGAAATTTTCATTATGTGCAATAATTAGCTGAGTTTCCCATTCAAATGCGGAGCCAAGGCTATTCTCCAGAAATATTTTAAAATGTTTATTCGTACTCTTACCGGACCCTTCAGCAATATTTGAAGGAATTGAGACAGCACATCTATTCATTTGGCTGACAAGATTAAATCTTTCATTTGCGGGAAAAGTTCTAGTCATCTTATAACTCATACCTGCCAGGCGATACCCTCCTGCCAAATCTTTAAATTTTTAAAATTATGTCTTCTCATCCCAAACCTAAATTCTTATTTCTAATCTCTAAT
>CAMPJY010000180.1 GCA_946887025.1 uncultured Salinimicrobium sp. | reverse complement strand
TTTTCAGGTTTTTTTCCAGTTGAGTTATTCTGTCTATGGTTTTAGGCCAATTTTTGAAATGCACGTATGATTTATTAAAATCGCTGTAGCCAAAAGCCGGTGAGCCCTGCAGGGTTTCATCATCTTTAACATTTCTTCCAATTCCCGACTGGGCCTGTATCTTTACACGGTCCCCTATTGAAATATGTCCTACGATCCCTACCTGCCCGCCAATCATACAGTGTTTTCCGATCTTGGTTGAGCCCGCAATTCCAGTTTGTGCTGCAATCACTGTATGCTGGCCTATTTCCACATTGTGTCCTATCTGGATCTGATTATCCAGCTTGACACCCTTCCTTATAATCGTCGAACCTAAAGTAGCCCGATCTATTGTGGTCCCGGCTCCTATATCTACATTGTCCTCGATAATAACATTTCCGGTCTGTGGTATCTTTTTATAAACCCCTTCCTCATCAGGGGTGAAACCAAATCCGTCGGATCCAATTATGGCACCACTATGAAGGTAACAATCGTTTCCGATAATTGTTTCTGAATATATCTTTGCTCCTGCGAAAATCACCACGTTATCCCCGATCCTCACATTATCCCCAATATATACATTGGGATAGATCTTCACATTATCCCCCAGCTTTACATTCTGGCCCAAATAAGAAAAAGCCCCGAAATAGAGATTTTCCCCATAGGTGGCCGATTTAGAAATAAAATTTGGTTCCTCTATACCTGATTTATTCAGTTTGACCTGATTATAATATTCCAATAGTTGGGAAAAAGCATTATAAGGGTCTTTGACTTTAATAAGTGTGGTTTCGAGCTTTTCCTCCGTCAGGAAATCCTCCCTCACAATTGTGATGGAAGCCTTTGTGGAAAATATATGCGCAGTATACTTAGGATTGGCAAGAAAAGTGATGGAACCTTCGGTTCCTTCTTCAATTTTTGACAATTTATCGACTTCAACATTGGGGTTCCCCTCAACCTCGCCTTCTAATATACCCGCTATTTGAGCTGCTGTAAACTTCATTCTGGCAAAAGTAAAAAAATTGTATCAATCTTTATGTTTAGGATAACAGATATAATATTTGGTAACCGGAATGGAAAGGGCTCTGATGTTAAAATGATCTGATGCTGCAACTACGTCGGTCACTTTTCCATTTTTATTCAGGATGCAGATCTTTTCATCCTCATCTTTATAAGCCAGATTGGAAATTTCCCCACTAAAGACGAAATATCCTGCTTCCTTTTCTGAGATTCCATACTGCTCCTGTAATTTCTGTAGGTGTTTCCCCAGTAAATGATCCTTTACCTCAGATTTTTTCATTTGTATTTTCAGAAGATCCCTGTTGATTATCATCTGGCAAAGATTACTGAGAACGAAATCCTCATCGTTTACCCATTCCTTCATCGCTGAAATAATATCGTAATCATCGAGACGAGCAAACACCGTCAAAGTACGATCATCAAAATTATCTGCATGGATCCGATCCTTCAGAAAGAAAGTCAACGCCGTACCGGCATACAGGTTACGTCCCTTTCCCACTATTTCCTTTGCCCTTTTAAGCACCCTTATCAGCAATTGTTCCGCAACAACTCCCGTCTTATGAAGGTATACCTGCCAATACATCATCCGCCTGGCCATGAGGAATTTCTCTACGGAATAGATCCCTTTTTCCTCAACCATCAATTCGTCCTTCACAACATTCAGCATACTGATCAGCCGCTCACTGTTTATGTTTCCCTCCGCAACTCCTGTATAGAAACTATCTCTTTTCAAATAATCCAGCCTGTCCATATCCAGCTGACTCGAAATTAGCTGACACAGAAACTTCCTCGGATGCTCACCGCTAAAAATATTAATGGCTAACGTTAATCTTTGGTTAAACTCCTTATTCATCTTCTGCATAAACAGCAAGGATATTTTCTCATGGCTCACCCCTTCTACTATGCTGTGTTCCATGGCGTGCGAGAAAGGACCATGTCCAATATCATGCAAAAGTATCGCTATCAGCAGAGCCTCCTCCTCCTCCTCTGAAATTTCAACTCCCTTAAGTCTAAGTACGCGGACCGATTTTTGCATAAGATGCATACACCCCAGCGCATGATGGAAACGGGTGTGGTGAGCGCCCGGATAAACCAGATAGGAAAGTCCCATTTGTGTAATACGGCGCAACCTTTGGAAATATTTATGCTCGATGATGTCGAACAATAGTTCGTTGGGAATGGTAATAAATCCGTAAATTGGATCGTTTAAGATCTTAAGTTTATTTCTTGGGATCAAGCTGATGATTTTCACTTTTATTAATACAAAGATACGTATATGAACAATATCAAGATACTCTGGGTCGATGACGAAATAGATTTGCTGAAACCACATATTTTATTCCTCGAGGGAAAGAATTATGAAGTGCATACCAGTCAGAGCGGAACGGAAGCCCTGGAGGAAATTGAAAAGACCAATTTTGATATTGTTTTTCTGGACGAGAACATGCCCGGACTTACAGGCCTGGAGACGCTTTCAGAAATTAAGGAAAAGCAGGCGAGTCTTCCCGTTGTGATGATCACCAAAAGTGAAGAGGAATATATCATGGAGGAGGCTATAGGCTCCAAAATTGCGGATTATCTTATAAAACCCGTTAATCCAAACCAGATCTTGTTGAGCATCAAGAAAAATCTTGATCATTCGCGACTGATTTCTGAAAAAACAACTTCCAGTTATCAGCAGGAATTCCGGAAAATAGCCATGGACATGGCAATGATCAATTCTTTTGAAGGCTGGGCTGAATTATACCAGAAACTGATATACTGGGAACTGGAGCTGGAAAACATAGAAGATTCGGGAATGTTTGAAATACTTGAATCTCAAAAAACAGAAGCTAATTCCCAATTTTTCAAATTCATCGACAGAAACTACCCGACATGGTTTGAGGACAAAACGGATGCCCCTGTGATGTCTCATAAGCTTTTCAGGGAAAAGATTGTTCCCGAAATATCAAAAGACCAGCCCACTCTCCTGATTGTAATTGATAACCTAAGGTATGATCAATGGAAAGCCTTTGAGCCGGTGATCAACAATTACTTTAAAAAAGAAAAGGAATCAACCTATTACAGCATCCTCCCTACAGCAACCCAATACGCACGAAATGCCATTTTCTCCGGACTTATGCCCAGTGATATGGAGAAACTTCATCCGGACCTCTGGCTAAATGATACCGAAGAAGGCGGTAAGAATATGAATGAGGATGAGTTCCTAAGGAGGCAGCTGAAGCGTCTCGGTCTAAATATAAAGCATGAGTATCACAAGATCAGCAGCCTGAAGGCAGGAAAGAAACTGGTTGAAAATTTTAAAAGCCAGAAAGACAATGACCTCACGGTTGTAGTGTATAATTTTGTGGACATGCTTTCCCACTCCAAAACCGAAATGGAAGTTATTAAAGAGCTGGCCTCCACCAATAAATCCTATCGCTCCCTTACCCATAGCTGGTTCCGGAATTCCCCTTTACTGGAAATTATTCAACAGGCCCAGCAATTGGGATTCAAATTAATAATTACAACCGATCACGGTACCATAAATGTAAAAAACCCTTCGAAGGTTATTGGAGATAAACAGACAAGTCTGAATCTACGATATAAGACAGGGAAGAGCCTTACTTATGAAGAAAAAGATGTCATGGCTGCCACCAATCCAAAAAATCTGCATCTTCCCACCATAAACATGAGCAGCTCCTACATTTTTGCCAAAGGGGACTTGTTTTTCGCATACCCGAATAACTATAATCATTATGTGAGTTATTATAGAAATACCTTTCAACATGGAGGGGTTTCCCTGGAGGAAATGATTATTCCTTTTGTTGTCTTATCTCCACGTTAACAATTATTTATATCTTTACCATCCCAAATCTTATTATTTAGTGATGGTAATTAGTTACGATCAATCAGAGCTTGAGGCTGTAGCTCAACAAATTCTTGATACGGCAAAAAGCAGGGTTATCCTCTTCTATGGAGACATGGGAGCAGGAAAAACCACACTTATTAAAGCCATAATTAAGGCTTTAGGAGCTAAGGATTCCGGCTCCAGCCCAACCTTTTCCCTTGTCAATGAGTATGAAACCCCGAACGGGCAAATTTTTCATTTTGATTTCTATCGTATTGAGGATGAAACTGAGGCTTTGGATATGGGATTGGAGGATTATTTAAATTCAAATGCCTGGATTTTTATCGAATGGCCTCAAAAAATTGAAAAATTTCTGAATCCTGAGGCTGAAAAAGTTGTGATTTCAGGTAGCTCTAAAAACAAGAGAAAGTTAAAGTTTTGTTAATAGGGCAAAAAAATCACAGGAAATTGAAGGAAAAATACATGTCGGAAATCAGCTTCTGATTCTTAAAGAATTATTCAGATGCTTGAAAATATTTTCATTTTATCGGCAAAATATCATTTTCAACCTCGAATAACAGAGGATTTGTAAGAAAAAAAGAAGAATATTATTTTTTCGAAAAGGTCGCAAAAGTACGATTAATGTATTAATATTTTGAATATTAGTTTTTTATAGGTTTGCTTCAGAAATAACAACGAAACAAAAACCTCAAAAAACTAACGATATGAAATTCAAAGCTATTATTTTTGCAGTATCAATTTTCGGAGCAACTTTATTTGTAACTTCAACTCCTGATAACAACAAAAAAGATGAAATTCAAAAG